>CAYRLQ010000134.1:0-10767 GCA_964425145.1 uncultured Nitrospiraceae bacterium | reverse complement strand
ACCTCGAGATCAGCTATCCGTCCGATAAAGTGACGCTGGACTCGGTGCACGCGGGTGCCCTGGTGGGAGATTTCAAGCAGGAGACCAGTGATACGGAGGGGTATACGCAGGTAAGCATGAGCACCTCGAAGGGGTTAACCGCCGCGGCGGGCGGTGGCGCGCTGGTCGAGCTGACGTTCGAGGTGACGGACAACGCGCCTATCGGGGCCTCCCTGCCCATCAGGCTAAGTTATGTCGAGCTAAAGGGGCAATACGGCGACAGCCTCGACTGGTACGTCACGATCGACAAAGTCGACGGAAGCATCGACGTTATGGGCGACGAACCGAAACTTGGCCTCGAGCCGTCCGAGCGACCGGTCGGCTGGCGTAGTGGCACGACGGCCTTTGACGTATCGAACTCCGGTGGCGGGGCCATGCACTGGGTTGCCGAGGTGACCGGCGGCAGCAATTGGCTCACGATCGAGTCCGGCCACGGCGGAACCAACGCCGGGACCATCGAAGTGGCCTTCATGAAGAATTCGTCGACGAACAAGCGCACGGGCACGGTCCAGGTAACCGCGTCCGGCGCACAGGGCAGCCCGGCCACCGTGACGATTACCCAGGCAACGGCCACCCTATACACACTGACGGTGAAGGTGGAAGGCGACGGCTCGGTCGAGCCGGCGGAGGGTCGGCACACTTACACAAAGGGCAGCGAAGTCACCCTCACCGCTACAGCGGACGCCGGCTGGGAGTTTGACCGCTGGGAAGGCAACGTAGTGGATACCAGCGCCGCCTCCACCAAAATCACCATGAACGCCGACCAAACCGTGACAGCGGTCTTCGTCGAAGTTGCCGGCGAGGGCGAGGGTGAAGGCGAGGGTGAGGGTTGTTTCGGTGCCGCGCTGACACGGCCTACCTCGCGTGGCTTGGCAGACCGAGTCGGTGACATGCTTATCCTGATCTTCGTGGTGGCCACATTAGCACTTGCCAGCAGGCAGCCGCGCCGCGCGAAAGAACGACATCGCCTGGCCAGGACGGCATAATGGGTGCCTTGGTTGATACCTACTTGCCGCGAGCTCGAGGACGCATTGTCCTGCGCAGATGTAACGTCGGCTTTACGTGCCTCGTGTGAATACCATTCTTTACTCCTAATATCGAGGTTTGACACGCTCAGCGTTCGGGAACATCATTTTAGCGTCGCAATTCACCTGCCACAGTACCGAGATTCGCCGGCCCTGTAGTTAGATTGACCGCGCCCGGTGTCTGAATACACCGCAGTATCGACGTTTATACCGACATGACGCTCGTCTCAGCCGCGTCACGGCCTGGGTTTTGCCCCTTACTCCCAGCACCGAAAGGGGTAGTCAACTCGCTCGGATTAGCCGGCGCTCCGCACGAGACGCGTTTCCAGAAGTCAAGCCCTACGGGACCTTGCCATCCCGTGGCGAAGCCGAAGGCGGAAAACAGCAGATTGGCCAATAAATCTCGATGAGTTCGCTCGGCCACCAGGCCACTCAAATCGCTCACTAAGTCGTTCTGAAAAGCTGGCCAGGCCTGTAAAAATAATACCCAAACATGTCAGATTTGTAGTTCGGTCTCTCGCAAAAGGCAACTCCGCCACCCCTATTAGCGGCAATCTCTCTTCAAGAGGGTTACTTCCTACAGAATCTCAGCGTTTAAGCACTGGAATACCACGTCCAACGTGACACCAATTGCACATCAACATGCTCTATGTCTAAGTATCTCGACGGGACGATTCTCCCCGCTTGGAAGCAATGGCCACGCAATAAGAAAGGGCTTACATTACATACATAATCAGGTTTTTGAAGTATACAATTGCTTACTTGCGCTGAGGAAACAATTGTAGACGCTGTCAAAACCAGTCACTGGTTTTTCGAGATTCTTGGCGCAACACAACACAAACAAAGGCACAAAAGAGGGTGAAAGGTTCCGCCCTACGCAGGCAAACTGTCTCCACAGGAATCATCTCGCCATCCTATTGGTGCAGTTCGGGGGCCAAGCACATGCTAAGCCGTTAAGAGAAAGGTCGAGAATTCTCAGCGAATTCCTCCTGACCATTGACAAAGTGGGGGGAAACGTGATAGAATGCGTGGCAGTCAGCCGAGCGGGAATAACTCAGTTGGTAGAGTGTCAGCTTCCCAAGCTGAAAGTCGCGGGTTCGAATCCCGTTTCCCGCTCCATTTTTCGTCCTTCCTTGCGCCGATTCTCTTCTTGTCCTGGCTGTTCCAATTTTAGACACAGGGGAAAACCACTGAAAATCCAACCAATCGGGACTAGCTTGACCTCGATGTCAACCGGATAAGTAATTCGCATTCACGGAGTTAGAACTGATAATTCACATATTATATATGGTATCTATATGTCAGAGGAAGCAGTGAGGCATTCACGTTCCTGGCACGCGAACGGTCTTGTAGGGATTTGTTTCGCAATAGAGCGTTTTTAGATTGTGCCGCTAGATAACATAATAAATATTATCGGACCCTGATTTTGGAACCACAAACTCCACTTCTGGCACTAAATATAGCTCAACAGGATACACATTCGGGTGCCACGGACAAACTCGTTTGTCCGTGTTCCGGCACAAGAAAGCCCGGGCCTCAAAGCACGCTCAAACAGAGTTTGAGCGTGGCACCCACCGAGTCTTTAGTGTAGCCCTGTTTGTGTTGAGCTGTCCTAACTTACCTGCGAGTGGCGCCCGTTAATTAGCCCACGGACCTTTCACAGAAACATTCCTCTGTCGGCGTCATTAGCAGCGAAGCGAAGCAATCTCAATTAGGGCCAGGCGTCTACCTATTCGCGCTTGCCTCGTTGCTCCGGTCTTCGCAATGACGCCAGGGAACCGTGTGTTCACGAATCCCACACCCTTTTGGGCGCATTAGGTTGATGCCGCTGCTGCGCTTTGGACCAAAGCCGCTTCATGCTGTGTGGGATATGCGTGCCAAGATTGTGTCTATTCCGGGGGCTGTGCGTTTTGCAGGATGGCGCGGAGGGCTTCGGAGATGGCGTCTAAAGCTAGGAGGATTTCCTTAGTCTCGTTGGCGCGTTCTGCTTCAGCTTTATGGAGTTCGGCGGCAAAGGACACGGCGGCCTTCAGGGCGTAAGCCATGGAGTCGACTCGGTCGCTTTCATCTTCGATTTTTTGTAGACATTCATTGACTTGCTGGACGATTCTGATGGTTGTTTCCTCGTTTTCGCAGATAGGGATATCAAGTGTGTATCGGCCTACCTGGCTCTTGATTGTACGGGGCGGCGGTGTCATGAGCGAAACTCCCCTAGTAACGCTTTGGTGTAAGCGAGAATGCGCTCGAGTTGCTCGCGGAATTGCGCATGCTGGCTCTGGAGGCGCTCATTCTCCTCACTGAGTGCGTTGTAGTCTTCCTCATTTCGGTCGAGGACGGCGATTTTCGAGCCGCGGCTCCAGTATTCCTGTGTGAGTTCGAGGTAAGCGGCTTGCTTATCCTTAAGCTTCTGCTGGGAGTCGCCGATCCTTTTGCGCAAATCTTCAATAAGGGTGCCGATCTGCTTAAGTTGTTGTTCGATAAGGGGATTCACCGGAGTTCCGCCTGATGGGCCGCCTGGAGTTTCCGGAGGATTTTATCCCACGCCTTTTGGGTGTCTTTGTCGGTCAGGGTGCGCTCGTCGGACTGAAACACGAGGCTGAGGGCCACGCTCTTTTTGTCAGGGGGCACCTGTTCGCCGGTATAAATGTCGAAAATGCTGACAGACTTGAGCAGCTTTCCGCCGGCTTGCTGTGCAGTGTCGCGAATGTCGCCTGCAGGTACGGAATCGTCAACAACAACCGCCATATCGCGCAGAGATGGCGGGAATTGGGGTATGTCCTCGAATTGTGCCACGCCCCTGTCGCGCTTCAGGAGCGCCTCCAGTTCGATCTCAAAGAGGTAAACCGGCTGGTCAATCTCGTACGCTTGAAGGACCGGCTTTTTGACCGGGCCCAAGACGCCCGTTACATGCTTCTTTCCGAGCGTTATTTGGCCACACTGGCCGGACTGGAACAGGCCGAATTCGCTCTCCTCGAACTTGGCCCCCACGCCGAAGAAATTGAGAATGGCCTCGGCATAGGCTTTGAGGTCGTAGAAATCGAAAGGTTGTTGAGGCTGACTCCAATGCTTTTTGCCGGTACAGCCGGTCAAGGCGACGGCGATGTGCATGATTTCATCTGGCAGGTCCGTATCGGGTCTAGGCTTGTATACGGGCCCCAATTCGAAGGCCATGATGTTAAGGTTCCCGTGGTGGAGGTTACGGGAGACGCTGGCCATAAGTCCTGGTAGCAAGGAGGAGCGCATGGTCGCTTGGTGCTCAGAGAGCGGGTTTTCGAGCGCGACCATGTCGAGGTAGGCGTCATCGAGTCCACACCGGCGGACCTCCTCAGAACAACTGAAGGTCCAGTGGAACATCTCGGTCAGTCCGAGGCCGACGAGTAAACGGCGTAGCTCGCAGATCGTGTGCTCATGGGGCGCGAAGACCTGTTCGCTCTGGCGGATTCTCGGGAGCGTAACTTCAATGTTATCATAGTTATAAAGGCGGGCAACCTCTTCGATAAGATCAGCCTCTTGGGAGACGTCGTGGCGCCAAGGTGGGACGCGAACCTTGCAGGAGTGCTCTGTGGTGCTCAACACCTCAAATCCGAGGTTTTCGAGCGTCTCTTGCTGCGTTTCGGAGGGTACTTGTGTGCCGAGGAGGAGATTTGTACGATTGTAGCGCAGCTCTATCTCTTTTTGTTCCAGGGGCTTAGGGTAAACGTCAAGCAATCCCGCGGCTACCTCTGCGCCGGTCAATTGTTGCATCAGGGCGGCTGTCCGATTGATGGCGTAGAGGGCCATTTCCGGGTCGGCGCCGCGCTGGAAGTGCGCGGCAGCCTCGGTTTGGAGGCCGAGCGCACGCGCCGTGCGCCGGACGGACACGGGATTGAAACAGGCGCTCTCTAGGAACGCGCGGGTGGTCCTTTCCCCCACTTGGGAATCTCGTCCCCCCATAACGCCAGCCACGGCGACAGGGCGCTGCGCATCGGCGATAATGAGCCTATCGGGCGTCAAGGAGTGCGATTCGCCGTCGATGGTGGTGATAGTTTCACCGGATTTGGCCCTGCGCACGACAATCCGGTTCTCTGTAAGTAGTTCGTAGTCAAATGCATGGAGCGGATGTCCGGTCTCGAGGAGCACGTAGTTGGTGATATCCACGACGTTGTTGATGGGGCGCTGCCCGGCGGCCAGGAGCCGTCTACATAGCCACAGAGGCGAGGGACCGACCTTGACCGAGGACAAAACCCGGCCTATGTACCGCGGGCACAAATCCTCATCCTCGATGGTGACCGAGGAAAGCTCGGCAGCCTGTTGGGCGCTCTCGGTAATGCGGATTTCCGGGGTCCGGTACGGAACGCCGAAGAGCGCGGCGAGTTCGCGCGCGATGCCGATCATGCTGGCCCAATCGCCGCGGTTCGGCGTGATCTCGACTTGGAACACAATGTCATCAAGGCCGAAGAGTGTGACACAATCTTCACCCACGGGCACCTCGGGGTCGAGGATGAGCAGGCCGGCATGGTCCTCGCCAAGGCCCAATTCACTGGCCGAGCACATCATGCCTTGCGACTGGACGCCGCGCATCTTGCGCCCTGTGATCTTGAACCCACCGGGCAGCGTCGCGCCGACGAGCGCTGTGGGTACCTTGTCCCCCACGCTCATGTTTGTTGCCCCGCAAACGATCTGTAGCGGGTCAGCCTGGCCGACATCGGTTTTACAAACCACCAACTTGTCGGCGTTGGGATGAGGCTCGATGGCCAGGACCTTGCCTACATAAACCTCGGTGATTTCAGCCCAGGGGCGCTCGACGGTCTCAATTTCGAGGCCGAGCATGGTCATTTTCAGGGCCAACTCGTCCACGCCGACGGGCACATCGATATAATCTTTCAACCAATTGAGCGATAAGCGCATGTCAGAACTGCTCCAGGAATCGCAAGTCGTTTTCGTAGAGGTGGCCGATACTGTTAATTGCGTGTTTGAGCATGGCAATGCGGTCGACGCCCATGCCGAAAGCGAATCCGGTGTATTGCTCGTAATCGTAGTTGGCATAGCGGAAGACCTCGGGATGGACCATGCCGCATCCGAGCACCTCCACCCAGCCCTGGTGTTTACAGACGCGGCATCCTTTGCCCTTGCACACTGTGCAAGAGATATCGACCTCCGCGGAAGGCTCCGTGAACGGGAAGAAATGTGGACGGAACCGCAGCTTAGTTTCGGGTCCGAAGAACCGGTGCACGAACAGCATCAGCGTGCCCTTCAAATCCGCAAAGGTAATGCCCTCGTCCACCAAGAGTCCCTCAATTTGGTAGAACATGGGGCTATGGCTGGCGTCGTAATCGACGCGGTAGACGCGGCCAGGTACGACAACCGCAACCGGTGGCTGGGTCTGCTCCATGACGCGCATCTGGACCGGAGAGGTATGCGTGCGCAGTACCACGCCCGGTTTGACGAAGAAGGTATCGTGCAAGTCCCGGGCTGGGTGGTCGGACGGGGTGTTGAGACTGTCGAAATTGTAGTACTCAGTTTCGACGTCGGGTCCGGTAGCCACTTGGAACCCGAGTTCGAGGAAGATGTCCAAAAGTTCCTCGGTCACGCGGGTGATAGGGTGCATATGGCCGAGCGGCGGGCGCCTTCCAGGCAGGGACATGTCAACCCGGTCGCGCTGGGCGCGCTGTTCAGTATCGAGGGCTTCGAGGGCGGCCTTGCGTTGCTCGATTGCCTCGGCGATGGCCCCCTTGATCTCATTGGCGGCTTTGCCCAACACAGGTCGCTCCTCCGGGGGCGCTTCGCGGAGGCCGCGGAGTATATCGGTCAAGGCGCCTTTACGGCCGAGGAATTTGACACGGGCCTGTTCAAGTGCTTGCAGCGCATTAGCTTGCGCGATTTCCTCGAGAGCCGTGGCCCGAATCTGTTCGATCTTGTCCTGCATGCATACTTCCTTAGTACAGCTCAACACAATTAAGATCTCACAATGGGGCGGAGTATATCTCCAGCACGTCATTGCGAGGAGCGAAGCGACGCGGCAATCTCGCTCCGGCCAAGTCCTTGCACTTAAGGAGATTGCCGCGCTCCCTGCGGTCGCTCGCAATGACGGGGGCGGTGGTTGCCTCCCGCAAGGCGCTGAACCCGATTTGTGGCCTTATTTATGTTGAGCGGTACTTAGTTAATCAAGCGAGAAGGGTCATTGCACTGCGAACCTGTGCCGCACCTTCTTCGATGGCGACTTCAAAGTCGTTGGTCATACCCATGGACAGTTCCGGTAGCCCGTGTTGCAGCCTTATTTGCATTTGGCGCGATCCAGATGGTCCATATATTAGGTAGGCGCGTCGTTAGATTCAAGCCCTTTTACGGGGGAACTGGTCGCAAGGTGGCGGTCGGTTGCATCAACCTACTTCTTCGGGCGTGGGCAGGTCCTTGTATTTTTCGGCATCTTTCTTGCGCTGGACTGCCATTTGTTCGGATTGCGAGAGTGGTATACCCGCCTTAATCTTAGTTTCGATGATCATATCGCAGGCTTCTTCCCAGATAGCGTCACTTTCCCATCGGGCATGCTCGAGGAAGGCGATGGCTTCGAGATAGAGCCCTTTCTCGATGTATTCGAGGGCGTCCATTCGTAGGATTCGTCCCATCGCGAATGGCTCGTTCATTTCTTCCCAAATGACGCGGGCTTCGGCGTAGAGCAGCTTTCCTTCCTCGCGGCCGATCTGGGCTTCAAGGGGGTCCTCAGTGGTTCGCGCGCGTTTGAAGGCCTCTTCGGCGTCCCGTTCCTTGATCAGGCCCTTGTTTCGCTGGATAAAACGCCGCGCGACGAGGTTGTCTGGGTATTTCCGGAGGTAGTCTTGCCATCCGGCCAGGGCTTCCTTGTACTGTCCGTTTAACTCGAGGCACTGGTACAACTGCCTGGGGACCCATTTATCGTGTCGGTGGCGAATGGCCTCGGAGAGGTAGCGCACTGCGTTGGCATAATCCTTTAACTTTATTTTGTAGATGCCGAACCCCAAGTCGAAGTATAGCTTATAGTTCCGGGGATTTTTTCGGATACCGTCTTTAAGGAAATCGATGGCCATGTAATAATAGAGTTCTTTTTCCCCGAGGCGGACCTTGTATTTAGGGTGCCATTCCTTGAGAGGTTCAGGCGTGTCAATCATATGGGCAGTGGCGTTGTAAGCGAGATGCCATGCGCCGACGAGAAAGGCATCGATGAATTGTGGGTCGAGCGCGACGCAGGTCTTCATCAGTGGCACCATACGGTGCATCATGCCCTGGTGCCAGTACCTGTCGACCTGGAGCCAAACGAAATTGGCGGCCACCTTTCGGAAGCCGAAGAACATGTTGCTGATGCCGACGTTGGCGGCCGCTTCGCCGTAGACTGCGTCAGGGTCAAACTGGGAGGAAACAGGAGAGAGGCGTTTCTCGCGCAAATAGCGCAAGAAGGTCTCTCGTTGGGTCGCCAGCGCTGGGCCGCTGGCCAGCGACCAAATCAGCCGGTCTTCGGTACCGTCGCGAATAAGAACAGCGAGCTTGCTCAGGGGCTTGCCGTCCTGGTCGGTATCCTCATCCGCGACCTCGGGCAGCACGTTTTCCGTGGCGTCGACCACCTCCTGAAACAGCTTGCGGTCCATCATCTTCTTGGCGTTGGGACCGATCTCATCCTGGTCCTGATCCTGGAATACGCGCGCCCGAATTGCTTCGGCAAGAATCCAACGGTAAAAGAGCTCCGACTCGCGCAAGTAGCGCACGCGGCTCCCCTGCCAAGCGGCCACGGCAAGCACGAGAACCAGCAAGGCAGCGAGAATTAGGCTGGGATGTTGTCCGAAAGCGGCCGCGCGCCGGGACGAACTCTTCGAGGTGGCAGAGGCTCGGGTTTGTTTCGGGGGTTTGTCCATGAGGCCGCTACAACTCCCTGCGGCGGAAGATCCAATACGCTATGATGTAGCCTGCCAGCGCGTAGATAAGACCATAGGCGATCAGGTTTGGAATCATCACATCTCGCGGCGGGTCGTTCGGCTGAAGATACAGAATTTGGTCTTTCAGGCTGAAGTTTTGTAGATTGGGTAATATTTGGTAGAGGCCAAAGGCGATTTTCCGAATCATTTCATCGAACCAGGCTCCCGTTTGGCCGCCCCGATTGTAGACGTCTTTGAGGTACTCGGTGAGGTTGCCGGTGATGTAGATGAAGAGCCCTGCGATTGTGGGCAGCACTGCGGAACTGGCCGCACAGGACATGGCAAAGGTGAAGGCCGAAACGATGAGGAACTGGAAGTAAGTCAGTAAGATGGCCCACAAGAGCAATACAGGCAGAATGCCCTGCTTGAAGTACAGTGCGAGGAAAAACAGACCGCCCATTAAGGCGAGATTGATGATAACAATCAACTGGACGCCGATAAACTTGCCCAAAAGGTACTGAAACCGCCGCACGGGCTTCGCCAACACCGTGTAAATAACCTTGTTCTCGACCTCCGTGGGAACCACCGAGGCGGATATGAAGATGGTGATAAGAACGCCGAAGACAGCGATCGCGGTGACGCAGATGTCCTTGATGAGTTTGAGGTCAATGTCGGATTCGAGGTCGCCGATGGTGGTTTGAGCGAGGAATGCGGTCATGAAACTCGAGCCGAAAATGACCAGGATACTGAGGATCAGGAAGCCGATGAGGGTCTTCTTGCGCATGCCTTCGCGCCAGGTGTATACGGCAATGCTCCAGGTACTTGTGAAGAAATGGCGCACGGCAGGTGAGATAATGGCTACAAGCCCCCCGAGAATGGCGAGGACGGCCACTATGCCCACCATTAACATCAAACTTCCGAAAGCAGTCATGCGGGACCTCTCTCTCCTGCTTTTGCTTCAGCGGCGCCCACGACCCGTACGAAGAGTTCCTCGAGTGTCTCGCGGCGCGGCGCGACGCTGATCAAAGCAACATTCTCGGTCTTACAGATATCCAACGCTTTGTACACCGGGACGTCATCGGGCACACGGAGTAGGACTTTATTGTCGACGGCATCTTCGGTTCTGATCCCGGCCGCGGCGAACTTCTCCAAGGCTTGCGGGGACGGCCCTTCGACTTCGATAGTGATGTCGCGCTTGGTCAGTAGTTCATCAATGGTGCCCGATGTTTGCAGGACGCCCTCGAAGAGGATGCCGACGCGGTTGCTCATCAACTCGACCTCGAGCAGTTCGTGGCTGGAGATGAACAGGGTCTTTCCCTCGTCGCGTAGTTTGACCAGGATATCGCGGATTTCCTTACGCGCGATGGGGTCGAGGCCGGTGGTGGGCTCATCGAGCAAGAGTATCTGCGGATCGCTGAGCAAGGCTTGGGCCAATCCAATGCGCTGTCGCATACCTTTTGAGTAGGCGCGGATCAGGCGCTTGCGGGCGCGTTCCATTCCGACAATATCGAGCACGTAGTCGGTCCGTTTTTTGAGTTCAGCACTGCCGAGGCCGTAGAGCTGGCCATAAAACCGCAGGACCTCCTCGCCGCGGAGGAAATCGGGGTAATATGCGCCCTCAGGAAGGTATCCGACTTTCTTGCGGATGCGTGGCGCGCCGATGCTTGTGCTCCCGAGGATTTTCATCGTACCCGCAGTTGGGAAGATCAACCCAAGCAGGAGTTTGATGGTGGTGGTCTTACCCGAGCCGTTGGGCCCCAGGAAGCCGAAGATTTCCCTGGTCTCAATAGCCAGATTGAGGTCAACCAGGGCAGGGACGTCTCGGCCCTTGAAAGCGCCTT
>CAYRLQ010000133.1:5558-10800 GCA_964425145.1 uncultured Nitrospiraceae bacterium | reverse complement strand
TCCGCCGTACGTGGCGTAGATTGCTTCGTCGCTTCTCTCCTCGCAATGACGCAGAGGCACGCGGCGTTATTTATGACGCTCCATATAAATCGCTCGATGGTTCAACTCACAGGCTTGGTACACACAACACTTCGCCGCAAGATGCGATGAAGTTGTGGACTCAGACTCTAATCCGAGATTCTCGCGTATACCACGTGGCCGTTGGCGGCCAACTTGGCGACCAGCCAGGCCGGAGGGCGCGGATCAGATAACAGGAATACAAGGTCTTGCCGCTTGAACGGTGGCACGGCCACGGCCACACGTCCAGGCGCGATGGTTGTGCCGTGCCCGCGGGCGAGTTCGGGCCAGTAGGCCGGGGGGGCGATGACCTCGAGATAGCCTTCGGCGGCGAGCGCGCCACGGTTGTGGACAGTCGCCTTAATTTCCCCGCCGGAGCGTGTGACTTCAAGATACAGGGGCTGGGTATCCAGCTCAAGGATATCCTGGTAACTCTGGCCGCGGTAGCTCGTCCGAGCCACGAGGCCGCCTGTAGTTGCGCTGCCCGTATTGCGCAACACGGCGACCTCTTGCCGCTGGCATTCGCCTGGGCGCAGGGCGTAGTCGAACTGCGTCGGGGCGATGCTCCACCCTTCGGACGCGGACACAAACACGGTCCCCGAGACGATTTCGTCGCTGGTGTTGTTGGCCACCACGACTTCCGCGGCCGCATCGTTCTCCGCCAACCGTCCGCGCAGGAGGACGCTCAGCGGCTGAAATCCCAACGGGGCCGCACCGCGATTGTGGCGCCAGTAGCGCGTAAACGCAGGGCCGTAGGGGCCGACTGCCGGACCCAGCTCGGTCGGGGGGCCTTGAGTAATGCGTGCAGAGGGCAGCACGAGAATGGTTTCGACCGAGCAGGCGCCAACCGGATGCGTGACCCGGTTTGCCTCAACCGCCAACGTCCTGTCCCCTTCGTCCAGCAAGTTGGCCGTAGCCGCTTCGCGAACGGGAGCAAAGAAAACCATGTCGGCCTGCCACGTCCTTCCGAGCGACTCGTACCCCCGTACAGCGATGCCGTTGCATGGCTGGGGCGCCTTACCGCTCATGGACGCCAACGCGTAACCGGCCGGCTTGACCGCAGTTATCACAAACCCCAGGTGCTCGGGCGTGAGAAAGCTTAGCCGGCTGGGATACGCCCCCAAGTGCAGCGTTGTCATCGCCGCGATGAGTGGCTCATTGTACGCGTGTGCGGCGCGGACCACGCCCGCATCGCGCCATGTGCCCGAAAAGGGATAAAGGGCATAACGAAAGGAGATGTGGGGATATTGGGCAGATAGGGAGATATCCCCACATCTGTCTACATCTCCATATCCCTCACCGGTGTCCTCCCAACGGCTGCCATGCGCGAGGAGCAAGACCATGGTCCCGTCCTGCTCAATGCTTCGCAACGCCGCGCCTGGGTGCAGGATGGCCAGGCCGGTATCGGGTTGGGGCTGGCCATGCTCGGGCAGGTAGCCCAGCGGGGACATGGAGAAGACGCCGTGCGTCGCGACCGCCTTTGCAAACGACCTCGCCATGGCCGCGGTGCCGCCACTTGTATGCCCCGCCAGGATCAGCGTAGGCACAGGGGAATAGCCTTCGGGGACGTTGCGGTCGAACAGGAAAAGCGTTGTGCCTTCGGTCAGGCGCTCGTTGAACTGGATCACCGCATCAGGCGGCATGCGCAAGCACAGGTGGCGGCAAAACACATTCTGTTCCTGACTGCCGACGATGATCCGCATGGCCGTGCCGTGGTCGAGGTCGTCGTTGAAGTTCGGGCACTCCGTCGAATCGGTCCAAATCGGATTGAGCTTGCGGGTGACGTCCGGCCAGGTCGCTGCGGGGATGCCGCGGCCGACGAGCGCGGTTTGAATCTCGCGGGCCGCGCGCTCGAGCAGGCCGTCTTGGCCGTGGATCACGGCGCAGGGCAGGAACGGCACAGCGATGTCGAGCCCGGCCTCGATATGGTCATTGGGGGAAAGCGCGGCCCAGCGCAACGCTGGTTGGGCGGCTGTGCCCGAGGGATTAGCCATGCCCTGGGTGCGGAAATCCAGCACGCCTCGGCTTTTGCGCCCGACCAGCGCCCCGAATCGTTCCCCGAAAATGGGGGCGCGTCCCGATCCGTCCAGTGCGAATGTGACAACCAGCAATCGATCCTCGGTGCGAACGCCTTCAAAGCAAATCACGCAGTCCAGGCGGGGGATGCCATTGTACAGCGTCAGTCGACGGATGACCACGCCCTCGCCAAAGGGAACCGTGACTGTCAATTGCTGCATCCAGCCTGTTTTGGCCAGAACGAGTTCGGCCGGCCCTGGCCCGACTTGGATCACACCCGACGTAGTCCAAAGCTCCCGGCCATGGGCATTGTTCGTGACGTCTTCCTCGATAGCGGCCACGGCGTTAAGCATGTCGCTGGCGTATTGCTCGCCGGAATCTTTCGCGACCAGGCCGGCAATCGCTCCGGTGACGGGGTCGACAAGCACGCAAAGGAACTCGTTCTCGATCTGCGCGCCAGGTCCGACGTCGGGCTTGGGCAGTTGCCCGCGAGGCTGTAGGTAGTACGTCTTGTATCCCAGTGCGGGGACGTCCCGAGCCAGGAACCGTATGTCGGCCCGCACGATTCGCGCGTTCAGCCGCTGGACGTGGTCGGCCAAAAACGGCACGGGCGCGCCGGCCTCGTCTAATACGGTCAACCCGGCGACGCCCGGCGTCAACGCCAGTTCCGTCTCGCACACATCGGTGCGCGTCCATGAGCATGGATTGAACACCACGAGCGCGGCCAGCCCAAGCTCTTCCGACTCGGGCGGGGCGTCCGAATACGTGTCTACCTGCTCGGCGACGTACGCGGTCGCTTTGTGCAGAACCCCGCCGGCCAGCTCCGCGGCTTCGCGCAGGGCGGCGAGGGTGTCGAGGTACACGCGCGGGGTTGCCGCGAATCCGACCCGGTACGACGAGGCGGCGTATAGCAACTGTCGCCAGGCCAGGTCCAGGGCCGGTTCGGGATAGGTAGCGCCAAGCAACGCGGCAAAGGTGGCGAACTTCTCCGCGCTGAGCAGTAGACATTCGATTTCGCCATAGGCGCGTTTGAGGTTGGGCTGGGTCGCGAGGGCACCGGGCTGGTATGTGTTCATAGCGCGGGCCGTTACAGGAATATCGACCATGTCACGCACCACCATGCCCACGGTGGTCTCCATGAACTCGCGTCCTCCTGCGCCACTCACCACGATAGACGGGATCGATCGCGTCAAGGCTGTGCACGCGCCCAGGTAGAAGGGCTCGGGCGGCGGCACGAGGCTGTCCGTGACGAGGATATCGGTGTCCAGGCCGCGTTCGAGGAGTTCGCGCCGCTGGACCATCGCCGCCTGGCGCAGCTCGATGACGGAGTTCGGGCCGGTGCTGGGCTGTTTTCGCCGATGGATCACCCGGCTGCCGTCGGGCGCCTCATGCCAGAAGAGCTCCGCAAGCCCGCTGATGTGCAGATTGCTCACGAGGCCGAGGATGCCCGCGTCCGCGAGCAATTGCGGGGTCTGCGGGGACACCGCGGGCGTGTCCCAGGCATAGTAACACACGGCCGAGTCGCCCAGGAGCCTTTCCACGGCTGCGGCGCCGTAGGCCAGGTTCCGCACCAGCACCTCGCCCCCGACGATCCGCTCGTCGGGCGTGCCATAGCCCGCCTGCGCTCCGCAGCGCAGCACCCCGACGGCCTGGCGCACCGCCTCGCGCGCCTGCGGATTCACGTCGAGGATAGGTTTCCACTGCGCCACGCCGCCCAGGTCAAACCCGTACTTCGGGTCACTATCCAGCACCACGAGATTCCGGCGGAACTCGGCCAAACGCCGCGCCGTCTCCGCAGCCTGGTCCTCGGGCTCTGGCGGTTTGTGGCGCCGGCCGGTCACGACGTACACGGTACCGCGGCGGGCAGGCGGTAAGACATTGACGGCCGTGGTAAACCGGGCCGTTTCCGTTTCATGTTCGAGCGTCACCTGGACTGTCACGGCCTGGCCGGGGACGGTCTCACCAACGGGGATCGAAACGACGGCCTGACGCTCGGTGTGTGGCGGAACAGGCGAGACGATCTGCCGGAGGGGCTTGCCGCCCTCGGAGACAACGGCTTGCACGATAAACGGCGGCGAGGGTTCGGTGGCAGGATTAAACAGCGTCAGGACAGCGTCCTGGCGTAGCTCGGCGCCGTGGCCCGAAAAGGCCCCGGTGCTATGCAGCCGGGGCACATAGGCTATCCCGGCGAACTCTGCGACGGGCAGGACGCGCAAGCCGATCTCGAACCCGCTCAGCCCCTTGAGCAGGGGGCAGTTCACGAAGCCCCGCGTGCGCAGTTCCACAGCACTCATGCCGGCCGCCTCGGCCAGCGCGTCAAAAGCGGCCACAGGGGCCTCAATAACGAGCAGGTTCAGTCCTTCTCGGAATGTCACCAGAAACCGGTCCACGCCGCCTGCGTTCACCGGCACAGGATGAATGTCGCACACTGGGAAGCCGTTGAGGTACACGCGGGCGCCGAGCGGGGTTTGCACGTCAAGATACGCGCCACGCCGCTCACGTGCCCGCGCATAAAACGCCCCATACGCCACCCCTTCCCCCCGCCCGGTGAATAACGAGGCAAGGTCCAGCGACGCATCCTCGGCGCGCACCCCCCGCCACAGCGCGACGCCGCCCCCGTTTTCCCGCCCCGTCGCAACTCTCAGTCCATCCTTGGGCCGCAGCCGCGCAATGCCGCCCACTGGCGCCATAAAATCCCGTGGCCCGGCGGCGGACTGCCCCCGTTTCACCGCCGCGACAATCCCGCCCTCGACATCCGCAGGGAAAGGGCCACACACCAGCCACTGCGTCACATACCCGCGGTCCAGGATGGTATCCAGCGATTCCTGCGCATACGTCGGCAAGACCAGAGCAATAAAAACGGGGAGGGCGAGACTCCTGTCGAGCCGCCACGTTGAGACCCGTCTTACCAGCATAGACCTCCCGCTCGTTGTCCGTTATCGGGCGGACAACTGACAACTGATAACTGACACATGTGTTATTATACAGGACCATGCGCTATAACTCCCGGTCAGTTTAGGCAATGACACTTATAACGTGGCAGGCGAACAATGAGAACACACAAAGATTGCCAGGATATTCAGGACAATACGAACACATGCTGTCCATCCTGTTTATCCTTGTTGAAAAAATAGAGTAAGGGAGAAGGCATTATGGCCCGGACATCCAT
>CAYRLQ010000133.1:2900-5548 GCA_964425145.1 uncultured Nitrospiraceae bacterium | reverse complement strand
AATAACCGCGCTGACGCTCTTGGCGTGTGTGTTGCCGTTGGGCTGCGTAACTTCGGTCCAGAAGACCATCGGCTATCGCGTCGAGACATCGCTCGATGTGTCCAATTTGCACGACAGCTTTTACGGCAAGACGCTGCCCGGGACCACCAAGCGCGTTGGACTATGGTGGGCCTCTTCGGGCTGGAAGATCAGCCAGACCCGGGCCCTGCCCAAGCAGACTGGCGCCGCCGTGAAAATCCAGGCGGCGAAAAACGAGGCCGAGGCCGCTCAATTCGTCGTGCGGCCCGCCAAAGACTTGCATGGCTTCATCGCCACGAGCGAAGCGTTAACCGGCCCTAACGGGACTGCCATCCCCGCCGAAAACGTCGACGTGCTCCGTGTGCGCTACGTGCCTGTGGCCTTGCCCACGGATGCGGTGGGCACGGCCGCGCCCTGGCCCGACCCGCTGCCGCCGTTCCAAGGCCCCATCAAGCTCGCCGCGGACAAGAACCAGCCCCTATGGGTGCGCGTGAGGGTTCCAAAGTATGCGCCGGCCGGCCTGTACAAAGGCGCCATTCGCTTGACGGCCGAGGGCTATGCCGCCCAAGTGCCCCTCGAGGTCACCGTGTTCGACTTCGTGCTGCCCGACCGCATGACCTGCACCACTGCCTTCGGGATGTCCCCGGGCAACATTTATCGGTACCATGGGCTCAGCGACCCCGCACAGAAGCGCGAAGCACTGGACCGATATCTCGCCAACTACAGTGCCCACCATATCTCTCCCTACAACCCCGCGCCCCTGGACGATATCAAGGTCACTTGGCCCGGACTGGAGCAGCGGCCGGGCAGCCTTCGGGACCGGGCCGAGAGGGACTCCGGCACCGGTGAGGTCCTGACCCGGGGGGACATCGAGCCCATGGGCCAGGAAGCCCTTACGCCACAGTTCGACTGGACGGCCTGGGGCGCCGCCATGGAGCGAGCCATCGACCGATATCACTTCAACTCGTTCCGCCTGGGCATCCCCGGCCTGGGCGGCGGCACGTTCCACGCCCGCCACGAACCCAACCTCCTCGGCCACAGCGAGGAGACTCCAGAGTATAAAATGGCCTTCACGGCGTACTGTCAGGCGGTCCAAACACACCTGCGCGAAAAAGGTTGGCTCGACGAAGCGTATGTGTATTGGTTCGACGAACCTGCGCCCAAAGATTACGCATTCGTCATGAACGGGTTCCGCAAACTCAAAGAGGCCGCGCCCGATATCAGCCGCATGCTCACCGAGCAGGTCGAGCCGAAACTGGTCGGCGGCCCGAACATCTGGTGCCCCCTGACGCCCTCATTCGACCCCGAGCTAGCCGAGGAACGCCGTGCCGAGGGCGACCGGTTCTGGTGGTATATCTGCACCGGGCCCAAGGCGCCCTACGTCACGCTGTTCATCGACCATCCAGGCACGGAACTGCGCGTGTGGCTCTGGCAGACCTGGAAACGCCGCATCAGCGGCATCCTAATCTGGCAGAGCAATTACTGGACCAGCAGTGCCGCATACCCCGACCCGGAGCGCCCCCAGAACCCCTACGAAGACCCCATGGGCTGGACCTCCGGCTACAGCACACCTGCAGGGACCAAACGTCCCTGGGGCAACGGCGACGGCCGGTTCGTCTACCCGCCGGAAATTGCTGCCGAGGCCCATCCTCCGGGGCCCGTCCTCGAGGGCCCCGTCGACAGCATTCGCTGGGAGATGCTCCGCGACGGCCTCGAGGACTACGAGTACATGGCCATGCTCGAGCGGCTTATCGACAAACACGGCAATGAGCTATCCAGGCGTAAACGCAAGCGCTACGAGAAGCTCCTCAAAGTCCCCCAAGACATCAGCGTCGACCTAACGCACTTCACAACCAGCCCCGCACCCATCGAAAAACACCGCAAAGCGGTTGCGGCGGCGATCGAGAAGCTCAGCAAACGATAACCGCTACAACCAAGCAACATTTCCACCGATCTGGCTGTGCCCGTTGAGTTCGGGCGTCTCGGCGAAAGCGCCAAAGCCGCCCGAGGCGGCCAAGGGCTCCTGAATGCAGATCATTCCAAGACACGGTAATCCACGGTTCGATGTTCCGATCCCTCAAGGTACCGGGCCAAGACGTAGAAATAGTCGCTCAGGCGATTCAGAAACGCCTGAATCAAATCGGGCTCGAAGTCGGGCAGGCTCTCCCTGAGGCGCACGAAGCTCCGCTCAAACCGCCGCGCCACGGTACACGTGACGTCGGCCTGGGCGGCCAGGGTGTTGGACGCGGAGACGATGAAGGCCCGTGGCAGCGTGGTTTGCTCCTCAAGCCGCTGCTGTTCCGCTTCGAGTTTATCGAGGTCTCCGCGCGCCAGGGCGCGCTTGCGGCGCTCGGGGTGCTTATCGAGCGGGTCGCTGCAGGCCGAGCCGAGCAGGAAAAATGCGTGCAGCAGCCAGAACAGGAACTGGCCCAGGGCATCGGCATCGGGCGGTTGCTCCTCGAGTATCTGCAGGCGAAGCAGCGCCGTATGGGCGCGGAGCTCATCGAGCGCTCCCACACACGCCATAATCGGATGGGCCTTGGAACACGTGTCGCCGCTGAGGGCTGTCGTCTCCCCGCCATCGCCGCGCTTAGTGGTGATTTGCGATTCCATGCTTACACCTCGGGGCT
>CAYRLQ010000133.1:0-2890 GCA_964425145.1 uncultured Nitrospiraceae bacterium | reverse complement strand
TCGTGCACGTCCTCCGTGCTCGTGCTCGTCCTAGTTGCTCGTATTTCGAGCACGAGCACGTTGCTGATAGTGGCTCAGTCGATCGTGATGGCTACGGGACAGTGGTCCGAGCCCATCACGTCGGCTAAGATTGTGGACTTCTTAACCCGTGGCATAAACTCTTTATTAACACAGTGGTAATCGAGCCGCCAACCCACGTTCCGTTTGCGCGCCCCGCCTCGGTACGACCACCATGTATAGTGGCCCGGCCCCTTGATAAAGTGGCGGAACGTGTCAACGTATCCCGCGCCGAGGAAGCGGGTCATGGCGGCCCGTTCCTCCGGCAAGAAGCCCGGGTTGTCCTGGTTCTCCTTGGGCCGCGCCAGGTCAATCTCCGTATGAGCAATGTTGTAATCGCCGGAGAGAATAACGTGCTTGCCCTCTCGCCGCAGACGGTTGCAAAACTCGATGATGGCGTCACAAAAGGCCAGCTTGTAGTCGAGCCTGGCTCGCTCGGGCTGACTGTTTGGGAAATACGCGTTGATAAGCGTAAAGGGCTCAAATTCCAGCACCTGAGCCCGTCCTTCCACGTCAATTGCATCAACACCCAGCACGCCAATCGATAAGGGTTCTTTCTTCAGAAAGACCGCGGTGCCTGCATAGCCTTTCTTCCGGGCCGGTTGCCAGAAAGCTTTGTATCCCTTCGGCTCGCGGAGATCATGGCCGAGTTCCTCAGGAGATGCGCGCACTTCCTGAAGGCACAGCACATCCGGTTGCGATCGATCCAACCAGTCGAGCAAGCCTTTGCGGGCCGCAGCCCGAATGCCGTTGACGTTCCAAGACAGTATGGTAGTCATCGCGCTCCACCTCTTCACCATCCTCTTGCCGACAATCTGAGCATACGATTCCGCTCCCGACCTTTGCAAGTGCCCCGAACCAATGAACAAGGATGTCCAGGATATTCGGGATAAATTGTTTGACTTTCGTTGACGTACCTTCACACTCTTGATAGACTGTCCTGGCGGCTGAAGCTTTTTGCCTTCGTAGGAGGAAAACCATGGCCATCAGAAGACCCGCAGTAGCAGGACAATTCTACCCCGCAAAACCCAGACAACTCCGCGAGATGGTGACGGAGTACATCGACAACTCGGGCGCGGACGCGGCGCCCGAACGTGTCGTGGCCATCGTCGTGCCGCACGCGGGCTACATTTACTCGGGCCCAACGGCGGGGTATGCCTACGCGCGCATCCGCGGCAAGAAACCCAACCGCGTGATCCTCGCCGGTTGTTCCCACCGCTACCCTATCGGTACGGCTTCGGTGTTTGACCAAGGCGCATTTGACACGCCCCTGGGTGCGTTTCCCGTCGACGAGACCTTCGCGTCTGAACTGGCGCGGGCGATCGAGTCCGGACCGGTCGAGCCGCACCTGCTTGAACACTCTCTCGAGGTTCAGTTGCCGTTCCTCCAGGTCGCCATAGGCGAAGTACCCATCGTACCGGTGTTATTCGGCGGAGCGGCCGCACCCTGGCATACCGAGGTTGGAGCCAAACTGGGTCAAATGGTCGATAAAAGCGACCTGGTGGTCGCGTCGACGGACCTGTCGCATTACTTGCGCGAAGAGCAGGCCAACCAAATCGATAAGCACACGCTCGAAATGGTTCTCGGGCAGGATACCGCCACCCTGAGCGCGGGATTGCGCGATGGGACGTGCTCGATGTGCGGAGGAGCGGCCGTCACAATGACCATGGCCTTCGCCTCCGCATGCGGCGCCACGGCCTGGTCACTCCTGGATTACCGCACCAGCGGGCCGGCGTCGGGCGATTATGACCGCGTGGTGGGCTACGGCGCCATTTCCATGGAGCGCGATGAATAGCCGTTGTCAGTTGTCAGCCTGATAACTGACAACTGATAACGGACAAGGGATAACGGACAACGGCCTAAGGGGAAATGTAATGGCAGCACCTCTGAAGATTCTGTATGTCATTTCCGAACTATCTCCACTGGTAAGCACGGGTGGTCTGGCCGACGTGGGTAATGCGCTCCCGCGTGCCCTTCACGCCCAAGGCCACGACGTGCGTGTGGCCTTGCCTTGCTACAACATCATTCCGCCCGAGTTTCGCGGGAAAGAGCACTACATGTGCGTCGTTACACTCGGCTCGAAGACAATGCACGGCGCGCTCCGGTGCGCTCACGTGCCGGAAACGGACATCCCCCTGTATCTCATCGAACACCACGAGTTTTTTTCACGCGGCGACCTCTACGGCCTTGGCTCATACGAGTTCGAGGACAACGCGGAACGCTTCTGCTTCTTTAGCCTGGCCGTGCTCGACGGCGTGCCACAGTTACAATGGAAGCCCGACATCATCCATTGCAACGACTGGCACACCGCGGCCATTCCCGCGTACCTGAAGACCCGGCCGCTACGCGATCCGTCCTGGCAAGGCCTGCCCACGCTGTTCACTATGCACAACCTCAACTACCAGGGCCGCTACCCGGCCGCGCGTCTAAACCAGACAGGCCTCGGCCCGGAGCTGTTTACGGAGGAGTGTCTCGAGTTCTATGGCGACATCAACCTGATGAAGGCCGGCATCGCCTTCGCCAGCAAGCTCAACACCGTCAGCCCGCGCTATGCGAAAGAAATCCAGACCCCGGAGTTCGGCGCAGGACTGAACGGCTTTCTCGCCCCACGTAAGGAGGACCTTACAGGCATTCTGAACGGAGTGGACTATTCCGTATGGAACCCGGCGATAGACTCATTCATCGCCTCTAAGTACACGGCCAAGAACTTATCCGGAAAGCGGGACTGTAAGGCGGCGTTGCAGAAAGCCGTCGGTCTGCCAGAGCGCGATGTGCCCCTGTTCGGCATGATCACGCGCATCTCCTGGCAAAAAGGCATCGACATCCTGCTCGA
>CAYRLQ010000132.1:4761-10811 GCA_964425145.1 uncultured Nitrospiraceae bacterium | reverse complement strand
CAAATGGCGCGACGATCAACACCAGGGTAAGATTAGCAAATGGCTTGACAGGGACCGACTTCCTGCTGGTAGCTGACCGCTTACAAAGCAGCCTTGTTTCAATCGGCCTCTCCCCAGTGATCCGTTACCCCTGTAGTAGATCATACGTATAATATACCCCCCCCGCGCGCATGTCAAGGGTTTTTAGCAAAATTCTCGATGCGTTTGGGAAAATGGTTTAATGTGGTCCGGGCCTCGTCGTCGTATACTGGCTGGATTCAGTATGCGCCGAGTTCGCGGGCGGTGTTGTACATGGTGAGGACGTTTTCGACGGGTGAATTGGATTGGATGAGGTGGGTGGGGGCAAGGGCGAAGCCGCCGCCGGGCATCATGATGTCGAGGATGCGCTCGACGTCGTGGCGGACCTGTTCGGGTGTGCCGAATGCGAGGGCCCCGGCGGTGGAGATCATGCCGTGAAAGGCGAGTTTGTGGCCGAATGTCTTTTTCAGATAGGCGGGGTCCATGTTGGCGGTCTCGGGCTGGAGGGTGTCGATGATGTCTACGCCCATGTCGGCGAGGTCGTCGAAGGCCCAACTGCTTGACCCGCATGAGTGGAACATGACTAGGAGGCCGTACTTCTTGGCCTCGTCGATGAAGCGCTGCGTGCGGGGTTTGATGACCTTGCGGAAGGTCTCCGGGGCGATGATGGGGCCGTTTTGGGCGCCGAGGTCTTCGCCGATGGAGAAGACCTGGACTATATCGCCGACGGTGGCGAGGGCACGGCGTGCGGTCTCGAGGTCAATCTCGTGGAGGCGGTCGATGAGCCGCATGCCCACGGGGTCTTGCGTGGCGACATCGCATAGCGCGTCTCCCATGCCACGGAGCTCGCCGATTCGGTTGATGATGCAGCTCACACCGGCGCCGCCCAGGACGATGGGATAGTCGCTGTGCGCCTGGCAGTAGGTGCGCATCCAGTCATAGTCGTAATCGTCGGGCGATGGCATGGGCCATTGGTCGGCCTGGTCCGCGGTGATGTCGCCGGCGAGTGGGAAATCGCAGAAGTCCCAGTAGCCGCCGGCGGGATGCTCGATCCAACGCCTGTGCGCGCCCCACTCATCAACTTGCACGCCGGGCGGGGCCCGATGCAGGCTCGGGCCGACGTAGCGTGCATAACAGCCTCGGAAGTCAACGCCGAGTTTGTCGATCAAGGCCTCGCTTGCGTTGGCGGCCAGTCCGTAGTGGCGCTTGAGAGCGCGGTCGATCTCGGGATTGGCCAGGTAGTCGAGCGGGACGCGGTCGGGTTCCTGGCGTCTGAAGGCGGTGAGTACGCGGTCGCGCGAAGTCATTGCTGTGTTCCCGAGCCTTGGTACAGTTCAACATGAAAGAGACCCCAATCAACGTGGAAAGGGGCACACAGCGCCGGTTCCGATTAACAAGACCGGTGTAAAAGGGCGAACCTTATTCCCCTTGCCCCGTCTCTTCCGGGAAATCACACTTGAGGACAATGAAATCCGCCAGGGGAGACGTTGCACCCTTAAGCGCGAGCAGGTTGCTAATGGCCTGGCTGGCCTCGCAGATCAAGAACTGTATCGCATCTGCCCGAACGGGGACAGTCGTCGAAATGGGGCTGATATGTTTCACGGTACCCGCCTTTCATTACTCGGTTCCACAGAAATTACACTCACCACACTTCTCGCTCTCCGAGGAGATTGTGTAAAGAGTTTACCTCAGCCACACCTCCTTGTCAAGTAGCCATTGGGTGAGAGGCATTTGCGAAATGGCCTATTTTGGAGTGCGGCGGCATGACGCCGCACTCCAAAGCGTAAGACAGCGATTCCGCAGTTTGGGTATTCTGGGGACAGTATACTTAATTCAGTCGTTCTTGGTCTTTGGTCCTGGTTTTCGCTTCCTACTGAATTAAGTATACTGTCCCCAGAATACGAAAGGGCCCTACATACCGGTAAGCCAGGCCATCACAGTCGTCACGGGCCAGTCACCGGGGTACCTGATGAATTCAACGTGCCCGTCCATGAACAACACGTTGGCGCCGCCCGGAATGTGATTGAACTCGTGGATGTCCGTGCTGAGTTCATCGAAGATAATGCAGATATCGCTCTGCGCCTTGCTCGATGCGGCGGGATTGTTAATGTCGGTGATGAAAAACCGCTCGATCCCCTCGCGCAGCCGATAGAGTACGCGAGGGTCACCCGGCACGAAACTATCGTAGTGGATATCTCTGTCAACCTTTGCGCTCTGTGCTGGAACGGTGGATTCCTCATTGTCAAAATCGCTAAACACCATCAGAAACGCCGGGTCGATGGTGCTCATGTCAGGGTTTGGATCGTTGGGGTCCTTGCCTGGCGCAATGATGAGTTCGTTGCTTGTGGCCCACGACACGTAGATGTACGAACGAGAGTTCCACCTGCACGGGCAGACGGGACCGGTGGGATCACCGTTACAATGCCACTTGCCCTCGGCAATGTCACTGGCCAAGTTCGCGTCGGAGGGGCACATGCAGACGTTCACGTCCGTTAAGTACTCCGGATAGACCAGGTGCGGTTGGTAGTAGAAGTCGAAACCTGGGTCATCGCATGCGTCGCCGCTTGCGTACTTGTTGGGCGGGAATTTTCCACCCTTGGACTCGTTGGCATACATTTTGAATATGATGCCAAACTGTTTCAGATTGTTTTGGCATGAGGCGCGGCGTGCGGCCTCGCGCGCCCGGGCAAGGGCCGGCAACAGGATTGCCGCCAATATCCCGATGATGGCTATCACTACCAACAGTTCGATCAGTGTGAAGCCTTTTGTTCTGTCCATTCTACTCATTTCCGATTCCTCCTTATTTGTTAGTGTTTCCTGTTGGGTATTCTGGGGACAGTATACTTAATTCAGTAGTTCTTGGTCTTTGGTCCTGGTTTTCGCTTCCTCCTGAATTAAGTATACTGTCCCCAGAATACCAAAAACAACTGATAGTACCACAGAGGCTATCCGAGTTTCCAGGGCGCGCGGTACTCGTAATGAAGCAGTTCGTTGGCCGCTTCGTTGTTGGTGATTTGCTCGTTCTCGGCGTCCCAGTCGATGCGCGACTTGGTGGCCAGGGCGATGTTGCCAAGGTGCGCCAAGGTCGTGGACCGATGGCCGATCTCGACGTCGGCCTTGGGCCGCTTGCGTGACTTGATACAGTCGAGAAAGTTGCGGATGTTTTGCGACGTGAGGTCGCCTTCGTCTCTTGCCCTGACCTTCATGGGCTCCATGCGCGGGTCGGCGTGCTGGAACTGGCCGTCGCGCTCGGGAATGACCTCGAACTTGGAGCTGCTGGCGTAGCAGATGCCCTTGGGGCCGCGCAGGTCGATCTCGGCGGGCAACATGTTGTGGCCTGAGGCCTCGTACTGTCCGAAGATGAGGAGCCGGCCCGAGGCGAATTCGAAGATCGCCTCCATGGTGTCGGGGATGGTGCGGTCGTCGTCCACGGCGAAGCGGCCGCCATGGGCCGACACGGAGGCCGGGGCCTCCTCGTCGAGCATCCAGCGGATCAGGTCAAAGTAGTGAACGCCCCAGTTGCCGATCTGGGAGGAGTAGTTATTCCACCATCGGAACTTGTAGGGCGCGATGTTCGCCCGAAACGGGCGGGCGGGGCGCGGCCCGAGCCACATGTCCCAATCGAGTCCCTCGGGTGGGTCGCTGTCGGGTAGTTTACCGATGCCGTCGGGCCACATGTTGTTGATCCGATAACAGTGTGCCACGGTCACTTTGCCGATGGTGTCGTTGCGAATCAGTTGATGTAGCTGCTCGTACAGCTTCGAAGCGCGCCGCTGTGTGCCCGCCTGGACCACTCGCTTGTTGCGCCGGGCCGCTTCGACCATCCGGCGGCCTTCGTAGATGGTCATCGACAAAGGCTTCTCGACATAGACGTCCTTGCCGGCGTCGCAGGCCATGACGGTCTGGATCGCGTGCCAGTGGTCCGGCGTGGCGATGAACACGGCATCAATGTCCTTGCGGTCGAGCATTTGTCGAAAGTCGCCGTACTGCGCGATGTCGCCTTCGAGATTACTTGCCCACTTCTCCATGTAGGGCCTGTAAACGTCGCACACGGCCACGGTCTCGAGGTCTTGATGGCCCCGCGCGGCCTCGATCAACTGGCCTCCTCGGTTGGCCACGCCGATGAAGCCGGCGCGAATCCGACCGTTTGCACCCGCAGCCCGTGGTGAGGCCAGGCCGGTGGCGACGCCTGCCGCCGCCATGGCTCCGGCCTTCACAAAATCCCTTCTGCTCACTTCCGATGACATAGTTTCGCTTCCTTTTGATTCAAAACCAACCACAGATTGCTGGATTAGAGATGCATTCGAGCAATCCGGCAGCTTCTTATAGAACTATACGTTGAAGCGGAACAAGATTATGTCGCCATCCTGCACGATGTACCCCTTGCCCTCGAGCCGCACGAGACCCTGTTCCTTGGCCTTGGCCATCGAGCCGGCCGCCATGAAGTCGGCGTAGTGCACCACTTCCGCCCGGATGAAGCCCCGCTTCATATCGGTATGGACCACACCCGCCGCATCGACGGCCTTGGCGCCTTGTCGAACGGTCCAGGCGCGCAGCTCGGGGCCTGTTACGGTCAGGAAACTGACCAGCCCGAGCAATGCATAGGCATTTTGCAAGAAGCGCGCACGGGACTCTTGGCCAAGTCCCAGCCCTTCGCGAAACAGGGCGCGCTCGTCTTCGGGCAGTTCGGCGATCTCCAGCTCCATTGCCCCGCACAAGTTGATCAGCGTAAGCCCCTTTTCCGTGGCGTACCCCGCCAGGCCGGAGGCGTCCGCCTCACCGATCGATTCGTCGCCATAGTTGCCAAGCAGCATGAGGGGCTTATGCGAAAGGAAGCGGAATCCCGCGATATCGGTGGCTTCCCGGTCGCTCAGTTCGAGCGTGCGCAGCAAGTCGCCCGATTCAATGTGCTCACGGCACCGCGTCAACACCGCGTATTCGTTATCCTTTCGGTTTTCCTTCTCGAGGCGTTCGAGGCGGTTCTCGATGGTAATCAGATCGCTGAGTTGCAGTTCTTCCTCGAGGGTTCGGCAATCGCGCACCGGGTCCACCTCGCCGCACGGATGCAATACCCCCTCGTTCTTGAACGCACGAACCACATGGACCAAGGCGTCGACGTTTTTCAGGAGCGTGAGTGCGGCCTCGTTCAGGGCCTTGTTTTCGCCGGCGGCCTCATTGGGGGCGACGTCCACAAACTGGAATTCGACATAGGTCTTCTTCTTGGGCTTGAAGATTTCCGCAAGCCGGTCGACCCGCTCGTCGGGCACTTTAATTGCCGCGAGGTTGGCATCACGGCTCCCAAAGGCCCCTACCGCCGCCTGCGCCCCCGTCAGTGCGTTGAATATCGTCGTCTTTCCCGCGCGCGCGTAGCCGATGATTCCGAGTTTCATGGCATGCCTCTTTTCCGGGTTGCTGTCCCGATTCCGCCGCTCGCATCTGGGCAAAGGGCGAGCAAAAAAGGGATTGTCCCTTTTCTTGCGACGCCGGCAATCAGAAGAGCCCCACGCTGGCGTATACCTTCAGGCTAACCTCCGTATCCCACTTGGGCAGCGATTCGGGGATGTCCCCTTTCACCGTCATATAGGCCGTCGGCCATCCCTCAGCTTCATTAGCGTCATTGTCGCGAATGAGTTCGAGGAAATCCACCGGTCCATCTTCCGGAGGGGCCAACTCGAGTATCTCGCCAAGGCCGCTCTCGGAGACCGCCTGGCCAATCTCGATCTCGTCTTGCCCGAGCTCGCTGCCGGATTTAGGCACGTAGAACAAGTGGACCTCCGTAAGGGCGTTAAAATCTCCTTCAGTGGCCGTCATATTTACCGAAACCAGTTCAAGCCGGTTCACATGCACTAAGGAGGCTATGAGTTTGCCGGCGACGTCGCTGATCGTCTGCGTGATGAACTCTTCCTCGGGGAAGTCCTCAAGCTCCACTTCCTCGGTTTTGAGCGACACTTCACCGTTGACGCTCACGACCACGCTCGGGTCCCACTTCGGGAGGTCCTCCGGCACATCGCCGCTGATCTCCGTATAGGCTC
>CAYRLQ010000132.1:0-4751 GCA_964425145.1 uncultured Nitrospiraceae bacterium | reverse complement strand
GATAGCCTGGGATCGGGTTGCTGTCGTTGTCCTTTATGAGTTTATAAAAATTGGTCGCCTCTGGTGATACCAGGTCAATTTTGACACCAAAACCATCCGTGGCGGACGCGCTGCCGACTAAAATGGGGCTCGCGCCCTGCTTGGGCTCAAAGTAAACGTCCATAGTTGTAATAGTATTGAAGTTGCAACCGTACTTGTCCGCGTCCATGTGAACCAACTCGAGGTTTATCTCCGTGATGAGAACGTCTTCCTCGAGCTCCAGCTCTTCCTCTTCGGCCTCATCCTCAACCAGGTCCATGATTTCGGCCTCCTTAGGGAACGTATCCAGGTACTGCCGCTCCGTCGGGTAATTGTCGAGGAGCTCACCTGGGTCCAGCGGGTTACCATACTGGTCGACAAAGTCACCGAATATGTGCCCGGTCCCGGCCTTGAGCGTGAATTCCAGGGGCGCCTTAAAATCACCAAAGCTGATATCGATATTCAGCGGGATGGTAATCGGGATGGGGGGCAAGGGAAAGCACCCTCCGGTCAGAAGCGCCACACCTACCGCGACACACAATCTACCACACATACTCGCAAAGCGGCCTCTCTTCTTCATGGCTTTTACCTTTCGTTAGTACCCCGTCTCGTAAGTTCGGTCACGTATTTTTTGGACAGGATTCACATGATTTCCAAGATTCTGTTCCTTATATCTTGTGAATCTTGTCAATCCTGTCCAAAAGGGTTTCTTATCCTTACTATACCACAGCCTGCCGGAACGCGGCGACAGTTTTCCAGGCGCAGTTTTCCCAGGTGTATTCGGCGGCAAGCTGTTTGCCGAACCGGGCACGGCGTTCACGGTTGTCAGGGTTTTCTTCCAAAACGCGGCGGACGGCCGCGATAATCGAAGCGACGCTCTCCGGGTTGAAGAAGAATGGGATATCGCCGGCGATTTCCGGGATGCCCCCGACGCGGGAGCTTGCGATGGGCGCGCCGGCACGCATCGCCTCGAGCACCATCACGCCCGAGCCCTCATACAGCACCGGATAGATGAACAGATCGCAGTGCTGATACAGGCCCGCCAAGTGCGTCGTAGGGCACTGGTAGACCCGTATGACACGCCTTCCCCAGTCTTCCGGCTCGGTCTCGCCTGGCTGTCCAACCACGATCAGGGAGTGTGGGATTTCGCTTCTCAGTTTTGTCAAGGCTTCCCGCAGCCGTGGTATGTTGTTGAATTCGTGTGAGCCGACCACGGTGAGGATGTAGGGCTGTTGCGCGACGCATGGCTGTGGCTTCCCGAACGCCTGGGCCACACCCAGGGGCGCCACGACGACCTTGTCCAAGGGCACGTCCAGCAGTTCGAGACACTCGCGCCGGAGAAACTGCGAGGGCACTACAACCGCCGCCGCGTCCTTACACGTGCGCTTGAGCACCTTGAGGCGGGCCGCATCGCGCCGATGGCGTTTGGCGGTGTCCTTTTCCAAAGCCATGAGTTCCAGTGCAAACGGCACCTGGGGCACGGAACTCTTCGGGAGTGCGGTACGCAACGATGTGAATAACAGGTCCACTTTGGCCCGTTTTGCGGCGTGTTCCAGTTCCGCCGCCCTACCGAGGCACACCCGGTCCCAGCCTTCGAAGGAACCGTGACTGCCCGCGTCGGTGAACACTAAGAAGTCAAAGTCCGGCTGGACCTTGCGCATGGTTACCATCACATTGCACAGGTAATGCTCATCGCCGCCACCACGGCCAGGCTCGACGCTGGTGGTGTTAACGCCTACAAGCATGACACGGGATTCCGAAGTTCACGGGTCTGTCTTGACACAGCTTACAGCCTATTCGATGTAGTCGAGGTTTGCAAGCCGTTCGTGAACGCTCTCCTCTTCGTAACCGTTCAGTGTGCAAATCCGATTCGACGCCACGGCCCCATGCCTATTGCACGCTTGTGCCCTGCATGTCCTCGGGGATGTCGACGCCGAGCAGGTCCAGCACGGTCGGCGCGACATCCATCAGGTGCAGCCCCACCTTCTCCTCGCCGCCCCGCCCTGACCGGTCGTCCATGATGAAGATGCCGTAGCGATCGTGGTTGGCGTCATCGGGACCGATGTCGTTTTCAAAGGTGTAGATACTATCGAATCCCACCGAGCCGACGCTGCGCCACTGGAGACCGCCCAGGTACACGATCAGGTCTGGCGCCACCCCGTTCACCGTCCGGTATAGGTCTTCCGGCCTGTACGCCTTGTTGCCGAGCCGGGCGCCGTCGGGTCCCACCATGGCTTCGAGCCGTGCGATCATGTTGCCGCGGAATGCCTCGTATTCCTCCGCGGAGATGATGCCCTCCGGCTCGCGCCCGGCCACGTTGAAAAACAGCCGCGCGTAGTAGCCGCCGAAGCTCCAGACTTTCGTCCTCGACCAATCAATTGTGCAATCCTCGATGCGCCTGATCGCCCCGAGATCATCGCGAACGGCCAGCAGGCCTTCCGCCATCAGCCATTGGTTGATGCAGATGCCACCGGCCATCGCTTTAGCCCCGTGGTCGGAGACGACGAGCACGGCCGTCTCGTCGCCAACCCGCTCGAGGAGCTCGCCGATGCGGCCGTCAAGGGCGTTGTAATAATCGCGGAAGGCCTGCTGGTACGGATTGCCCGGCTCGAACTTCGGATGCTCCGGGTCCGCATACCTCCAGAACCCATGATGCAGCCGGTCCAGGCCCATGTCCACCATTATGAAGAAGTCCCACGGCTTCTTCTCGATCAGATATCGCGCCGTGGCGAATCGGTTTTCGAGCAGTGCGTAGAGCTGTTCGAGGAGCGTGTCCCTTGCCTCGGTCCGGAAACTCTCAACATCGAGGATGTACTCGCCAACCGCCTGCTCGAGCTCCCATTTGAGCGGCTTGGGATAGGTGTAGTCACTTTGCGTGTCGGGTGCGAGGAACCCCGATACCAGCCACCCGTTCACCGCCCTCGGAGGGTAGGTTTGCGGCACGCCCAGGACCACCACCTTCTTGCCGGCCCGGGACAGGATGTCCCACACACGGGGCTCGTTGACCGACGTCGCGTTCGCGGTGAACAGCGCATCGTAAGAGTAATCACGGCGGTTCCGAAAACCGTACAGGCCCAACGTGCCCGGGTCTTTGCCCGAGAGCATCGAGGCCCAGGCCGGCACGGTGATCGGCGGATGGCAGCTTTCGAGGGTTCCCCAACAGCCCTCCGCCGCGAGCCGCTCGAGATTGGGCAGATTAAACCGGTCCGGGCCGAACACAAACCGCGGAGTTGCGCCGTCCAGCCCAATGGCGAGCACGCGTTGGCTTGTCCGGCGCATGATCAATCACCGAGGCTTCGGGCCCACCGCACGAGCACGCGCGCCACCTCCGGCCGCGTGAACTCGGCCGGGGGCATCTCACCCTTCTTGAGCATCTCGCGCACCTTCGTGCCGCTCAAGAAGACGTGCTGGCCCTTATCGTGCGGGCAGGTTTTGACCGAGGCCATATTGCCGCAGGCCTTGCAGAAGAACGAATGCTCGAAGAACAGCGGCGTGATGTCTAGTTCGCGTGGATCGAACTGGTCGAAGATTCTCTGCGCGTCGTAGGTGCCGTAGAAATCGCCAACCCCAGCATGGTCGCGCCCGACGATGAAATGCGAGCAGCCGTAGTTCTTGCGGATGATCGAGTGCATGATGGCCTCTTTCGGCCCCGCATAGCGCATGTTCACCGGCATAAGCGACAGCATCGTATGCTCCTTCGGATAATACAACTCGAGGAGGGTTGTGTAGCATTCCATGCGCACGGCACCGGGGATGTCGTCGCTCTTCGTGGTTCCCATCAGCGGATGCAGGAGCAGCCCATCGCAGATTTCGAGCGCGCACTTCTGCAGGTACTCGTGGGCGCGGTGGACCGGGTTGCGCGTCTGGAACGCGACGACGCGGGTCCAACCGCGCTCCTCGAAGGCGGCGCGGGTCTCCCGCGGCGTCAGGTTGTAGTGTTGGAACTCGATTTCGCGGGTCTTGAGCACATCCAGGTCGCCCGCCAAGAACACCGGCCCGAGCGACATTGTATACGCGACGCCGGGGTGAGTCGTGTCCGTGGTAAGGTAGACCTTCTCGGCGATCTCGGCATGGTCGAACTGGAATTTCTCCGACAGATGGAGAATCGCCACCATATCGCCCTGGTCGTCTTCGATAGCAACCTCGGCGCCGACCTCGAGCGGGTCCGCAGTCTCATGGCTCACGGCCAGGAGAAGCGGAATCGTCCACGGCAGCCCGTCGCTCAGGTGCATCGTGTCTAGTACACGGCGGGTGTCCGCCTCGTTCATGAAGCCCGTCACGGGGCTGAACAGGCCCTTGCCAATACCGTCGATGTCGAATGCCGTATACGCATCCACCTTGATCGCGGGCAAGTCCTTCACCTTGGCCTGAGCCGACTCAAGGGCTTGGCCGGTCAAGACCCGATCCGCCAACTCACCGCCATGCGGTGCAATCAGCATGTTCGGTCTCCTTTCTAAGGCGGCACAGCCGCAAGGAGATGAGGAGATGATTGAATCGAAGAGAAGCAGTTTATCTCCCTATCTCCCTAAGTTTTGAACATGTTACGGAATAAGACTCTAACCAATGCAATAACAGGGAGGTCCGCGGCCGCCATCAGGAATGGGAAAACCGAGCGGGGATAGTGTAGCAGTCATCCGCCGGCTCGCTCAACCTTCGGCGCGAACAGCTCGCCTGAGTGAAGCCACTGTGCCTAAAGAGATTGCCGCGTCGCTCCCTTCGCTCGCTCCTCGCAA
>CAYRLQ010000131.1:0-10881 GCA_964425145.1 uncultured Nitrospiraceae bacterium | reverse complement strand
GCCGCTGTGAAAGGAGCTCGCGAAGAATGAGGGAGATCAAACGCGCAGCAGTATTGGGCTCGGGAGTGATGGGAGGCGCCATTGCAGCGCACTTGGCTAATTGTGGCATTCCGAGTCTCATGCTGGACATCGTGCCCCCGAAGCTTTCGGAGGAAGAGAAAAAGGATAAGGCCAAGCGTAATGGCTTCGCGGCCGCAAGCAAGAAAGGGCTGCTCAAAGCCAGGCCGTCACCCATGTACCTGAAGTCGAACCTCGACATGATCGAGATCGGAAACTTCGAGGATGACTTCGAGAAGATCGCAGATTGCGACTGGATCGTGGAAGTGGTCAAAGAAGACCTCGCGATCAAGAAAAGCGTGTTCGAAAAGGTGTCGAAGCTTCGTTCGCCGGGCTCGATCGTCAGCACCAACACCAGCGGGCTGCAGGTGCAGAGCATGGTGGACGTGATGGACGAGGACATGCGCCAGCATTTCCTATGCACGCACTTCTTCAACCCGCCGCGGTACCTCAAGCTGCTCGAGCTTGTACCGAGTCCTGACACGCTGCCCGAGGTCATGGATTACATGGGACGGTTCTGTGAGGACGTGCTGGGCAAGGGCGTGGTGTTTGCTAAGGACACGCCCAACTTCGTCGCGAACCGCGTCCTGATCTTCGCCATGCAGCACATCATGGACGAGATGGTGAAGGAGGGCTTGACGGTCGAAGAGGTGGATGCGCTAACCGGGCCGAACATCGGCCATGCCAAGTCAGCCACGTTCCGTACGGCCGACCTGGTCGGCCTGGACACCTACGTCCATGTGCTCGGGAACATCAAGGACGGCTGTCCCGACGACGAACGTCTCGAGATAATGGAGGTGCCGGAGCTCCTCCAGAAGATGCTCGATAAAGGCCTGCTGGGCGACAAGTCCGGCTCCGGCTTTTACCAGGCGACCAAGGAACGCGATAAGAAAGGCAAGCGGATAATCAACGGGCTCGACCTCGAGACCATCGAGTACCGTCCGCCCATGAAACCGCGGTTCGATTGCATCGCTGCAGCCCGTAGCGCCAAGACCCTGGAAGACAAGCTCAAGGCAATGCACAACGGCGAAGACAAAGGTTCGGAGTTCGTCTGGAAGCACTTTGCAAACGTGGCCGTTTATGCCGGCAACCGTATCCCGGAAATCTCTGACGACATCGTGGGCATTGACAACGCGGTGAAGTGGGGCTTTGCCTGGGATGTAGGCATCTTCGAGACATGGGATATCCTCGGGTTCAACGAAGTCTGCGAGCGCATGAAGGCCGACGGACTGACGTTGCCGCCCATCGCCGAGGCGGTGATCGAGGCCGGCGCCGAGTCGTTCTACAGCACCGACGGGAACGGCAACCGGACCTTCTTCGACATTGCAACGAAGTCATACAAGCCAGTTCCCATGAACCCCAAGGAACTCATCATCGCCAGCGTCAAGAAGAGCAACGGCGTGGTCAAAACGAATGACAGTTGCAGCCTCGTCGACATGGGCGAGGGCATCCTGTGCGCCGAGTTCCACTCGAAGATGAATTCCATCGACAACATGCTCGGCGAGATGCTCGCCGAAGGCGTCAACCTCGTCAACGAGGGCAAGTTCGACGGGATGGTCGTGGCCAACCAGGGTCCCCACTTCTCGGTCGGCGCGAACCTGATGGTCGTGCTGGGCTTCGCCATGCAAAAGGATTGGGACTCACTCGAGAAAATGGTGTCCGACTTCCAGAACGTGAACATGGCGATGCGGTTCTGCAAAGGCCCGGTCGTGTCCGCGCCCCACCATTTCACGTTCGGCGGCGGCGTCGAAATGGCCCAGCATGCGGCCAAGGCGGTCATCGCGGGTGAGACCTACGGCGGCCTGGTCGAGTTTGGCGTCGGCCTGATCCCGGCGGGCGGCGGGTGCAAGGAAATGCTGCGCCGCGCGCTGGCCTACGTGCCGTCGTCGCTCGAGGACGGCAACCCGATGCCATACATGACCCGGGCGTTCCAGTCCATCGGCATGGCCAAGGTAAGCACGAGCGGGCCGGAAATGGTCGAACTGGGTTATTTCTTTGAAACCGACCTCATCTGCGTGAATTGGGACCACCAGGTCCAGCGCGCCAAGGAGGTCTGCCGCGGCTTGGTCGTCGGCGGTTACAGCCCGCCCAAGCCGGCCAGTCTGAAAGTGCTCGGCGAGCCCGCCAAGGCCGTATTCCGTGCGGGGCTGGACGGGATGAAGACCACCGGCTATGCCTCCGAGCACGACGTACTGATCGGCATGGACATCGCCAATATACTGACCGGCGGAGACCGATGGCCCGGAACGAAAATGACCGAGCAGGACGTGCTCGACCTTGAACGCGAAGTCTTCGTGTCACTGTGCGGCACAAAGAAAACCCAAGAACGGATGCAGTACATGCTGGCGAACAATAAGCCACTGCGAAACTAAGCCTTTGCGCACCGGATGCAATCTAGGAGGATGATAACATGGAAACGCGTGATGTTTATATTGTGGCGGCAGCCCGTACAGCCGTTGGTAAAGCCAGGCGCGGCACCTTGGCCGAGTTCAATCCTATCGAGATGGGCGGCGCCGTCCTCGAGGCAGTGGTCGAGCGTGCGGGTATCGACCCGGAGAGGATTGAAGATGTGACCATTGGCTGTGCCTACCCCGAGGCGGAACAAGGCATGAATCCGGCCCGGGTGCTGGTGGCCCGCGCGGGGTTCCCGTATTCGGTTCCCGCAGTAACGGTCAATCGGTTTTGTTCCTCCGGGATGGAAGCCATCGCGATTGCCGTGGCCAAGATGCGCTGCGGCATGTTCGACATCGCCATCTCAGGCGGCATGGAGACCATGAGCATGATCTCGATGATCGGCACGAAATTCGCACCAAATCCCTGGCTGAGCAAGGAGCGCTGCGACATCTACACGAGCATGGGGAACTGCGCGGACAATGTGGCGCGCGACTTTAACATTACCCGCGAGCAGATGGATGAGTTTGGACTCCGCAGCAACCAGTATGCCGTGGCGGCCATTGATGCAGGCAAGTTCAAGGAGCAGATAGTACCGCTCGAGGTGCCGACTCCGAACGGCACGATTACGTTCGAGGTTGACGAGGGGCCCCGGCGTGACGCCTCGCTCGAGGTAATGGCGAAACTCAAGCCCGCGTTTGCACCCTCGCCCAAGCTGGGGTTCGCCACGGCGGGCAACTCGAGCCAGATGAGCGACGGCGCCGCCGCAGTGCTCCTGATGAGCGAAAAAGCCGTCAAAGAGACCGGCGCCAAGCCCATGGCCAGGATGCTGGGGTACAAGGCCGCAGCCGCCTCGCCCAGGTACCTTGGGCCGGCCCAGCTTGAGGCCGTTCCCAAGGCCCTCGAACTCGCCGGGATCACGCTCGACGACGTGGGCCTGATCGAGAACAACGAAGCGTTCGCCTCGCAGTGCCTATTGAGTTGCCGCGAGCTGAAGTTAAACATGGACATAGTCAATGTCAACGGCGGGGCCATTGCCCTGGGCCACCCACTGGGCTGCACCGGCGCCAAGCTGACCACGCAGATCATCTACGAGATGCGCGCGCGCGGCGTGAAGTACGGCCTGGTAACCATGTGCATCGGCGGCGGTCAAGGCGCGGCCGGCGTGTACGAGCTCTGCACATAAGCGAATAGGCCGTCGGTGGTCTCTGCCACTACGTCCTGCTTCACCCATTCTCAGAGATTTAACACCGATACACGTAGGAAAGGTAATCACGGGAGAAACTGCCTTGAACATTCTAACTGGAAAGACTGCTGGATCGTACTTGAGCGCATTGATTGTGCTCATGGCCGCAAGCGGCGCGAGCGCCTTTGCGGAGACGCCGGACGTAGTCGATAGACACGTGATGGTCTATTACGAGCTGGGCCGCTTTGGCGGATGGCCCGCGAACCATGGGATATGGTCATGGGGAAATGAGGTCCTGGTCGGGTTCAATGCAGGCTATTACAAGGATCAAGGGCCGAGACGACACGCCATTGATCACGAGAAGCCACAGATAGACCTGTTGGCGAGAAGTCTCGACGGCGGCGAAACGTGGGCCATCGAGGAGCCGGCGGCCAAGGGTTTTCTGGTGCCGCAGAGCGAGGCGGCCGACTGTCCGGGGAATATCGACTTCACCCACCCGGACTTCGCGTTGAGGGTTCGCTTGTTGGACATTGACGTCGGCCCGTCGTTCTTCCACTACTCCTACAGCCGCGGCACGACATGGGAAGGACCGTTCAAGCTGCCACAGTTTGACACACCCGGAATTGCCGCGCGGACCGATTACCTCGTCAACGGAAAACACGACTGCATGCTGTTCCTTACTGCCGGGAAAACGAACCGTAAGGAAGGCAGGCCTATTTGTGTGCGCACGACCGATGGCGGTAAGACTTGGACATTTGTCTCATGGATCGGGCCGGAGCCTAAAGGCTTCGCCATCATGCCCGCATCAGTCCGGTTATCGGGCTCGGATATTCTAGTGCTGCTGCGCCGCCGTAAAGGACCAAGGCGCTGGTTGTCGGCCTACCTCTCACAAGATAACGGGCAAAGCTGGAAATACCTTAACGACCCCGTCTCAAACCTCGGGGAGGGGAATCCTCCAAGCCTAATCAAGCTGAGGGATGGGCGCCTTTGCCTCACTTACGGCGTGCGCGCTGAACCTTATCGCATTTGTGCGAAACTGAGCAGCGACGCAGGGCGGACGTGGAGCGACGAGATCGTTCTGCGCGATGACGGCGCCACCCGGGACATGGGATATGCGCGCAGTGTCCAGCGCCCTGACGGCAAGATAGTAACAGTCTATTACTTCAACGACGCGAAGACGGGGCACGAGCGGTACATCGCCGCGACGATTTGGGGGCCCGGAGAATAACCCAGGGGGGGGCTGAACTTACGCCCACTCTGTGCCGCCTCAGGTAATTGCAATACGCGACCGCTTTGACCATGGCCGCGATCCCCTATTCCGTTGTTGCTTCCACGGCGAGCGCTCAGCTATCAGCCGTCAGCTAAATGCTGATAACTGATAACCGACAACTAACAACTGACCGGCCACTTACATGCTCCAATGGTCTTCTTATCTCCATATCTCCCAGCATCTCCATATCTCCCAGCATCCCGTCGCATGCGGCGGTTGAGGTGCCGGCAAGCCCATCATCGCCCGTCAATTGCAAAGCCGCTTGTGGCAAATCGCGATTAGTACTATAATGCAGCGTGACCACTCAAGAAATCGCGGGAAGCTGTCTCTGAGGGAGGATGCTGCTATGCCGCGTGGTATCAACCGCGCGCCGCTTCTCGCGCTCTTGCTCGTCCCACTGCTGCTCGCCGCCCCAACCGCCCACGCCCAGCACGAGTTGCCCGTCGTCGGGCATATTGGAGGGGCGTGCTATGCAGTAGCCGTGTCGGGGAACTACGCATTTATCGGTGAGGGGCCGAGCCTCCGCGCGCTGGACATCGCGGACGCCGCGAATCCAGCTCCCGCCGCGAAGCTCCTTTTTGATGACCTCGTAAGAAATATATTCATCTCTGGCAGTTACGCCTATGTCGCAGCCGACACTGCCGGCCTGCGCGTGGTGGATATCGAGGATCTCGCTAATCCGACAGAGACCGGCTACTACGATACGCCCGGTACTGCGGTCGACGTCTTTATCTCCGGCAGCGGCCGCGCACAGGTGGAGGATACAGTGACAGCAGAACAGAAGGCCGCGTATAACAAGAAATTGGCGCAGATGCTCGAGGCTCCGAATCGCTATACGGAGGAGTACCGTCCCCAGTTTCACTTCACACCGATATTCAATTGGATGAATGACCCGAATGGGTTGGTCCACTATGAAGGGGAGTATCATCTGTTTTTCCAGCACAATCCCTTTGGCAGGAGGTGGGGCAATATGTCCTGGGGGCATGCGGTCAGCCCTGACCTCGTGCATTGGAAGCAGTTGCCAATCGCCCTGTGGCCCGACGATCTTGGGACCATCTTTTCCGGAAGCGCGGTTGTGGATCCGCATGACACCAGCGGCTTTTTCAACGGCGGCTCGGGGCTCGTGGCAATCTTCACCCACCACCACATGAACACCGACCTCGAACAACAGGGCATTGCCTACAGCCGCGATAAGGGCCGAACCTGGACAAAGTACGAAGGCAATCCGGTGATTCCGAACGTGGGCGACAGGGACTTCCGCGATCCCAAGGTATTCTGGCATGAATCTACGAAGAAATGGATCATGATCGTCGCCGGAGGCAAGGTGCGGTTCTATTCATCACCCAACCTCAGGGATTGGACGTTTGAAAGCATCAATGAAGAGATCGGGACTGAATGCCCGGATTTCTTCGAGCTCCCCGTGGATGGAGACCCGAACAACACCAAGTGGGTCCTGTCCAAAGCAGGGCGTGGCTACCTGATCGGCGAATTCGATGGACATGCCTTCACACCGGACGGCGACGAGATAGAGGTGATGCTTAGTCCGGGTCCCTACGCCTCGCAAACCTGGAGCGACATTCCCGCCGGGGACGGTCGGCGGATTATTATCGACTGGATGCGCCCCATAGATTCAGCCACGAGAACTATCTGGACGAGCTCGATGACGCTTCCGCGAGTGGTGGGACTCAAGACCTTCCCCGGCAGCCTCGGAATTGTCCACACACCGGTGGAGGAACTCGAGACACTTCGAGGTCAATCCTGGAAGTGGAAGAATGAAACCGTGTCGCCACGCGTAAACCTACTCGACGACGTCAGGGGCCAGACCTTGGAGATTGTCGCAGAATTTGAGCTGGACACGGCAAGGGAGTTTGGCTTTAGACTGCGCAAGAGCAAGCGCAAGCTGCGCAAGGACAAGCGGCAGGAGACCGTCGTCGGCTATGACGTGGCCGAACGCAGACTGTTTGTTGACCGAACGAAGTCCGGTGCAGGCAGAATCGATGACGAAGACATTATCATGGAAACCCAACTGCCGCCTGTGAAGAACAAAGTGGAGCTGCATATCTTCGTGGACTGGAGTGTGGTGGACGTGTTCCCGAACGATGGCCGGAGAGTATTCTCAAGTCCCATCCATCCTGACCCTTCAAGCGATGGATTGGAACTCTATTGTGAGGGCGGCAACGTGAAACTGCGATCACTCGAAGTCTATGAACTGAAATCCATCTGGCGGGATTAGGCGCCCTGTGGGACCATCCGCGTGCGCTTGCTCAAGATCGGGGCGTGGGTCAAGGTGAGCGTGCGCCGCGTCACGGTCCACCTCGCCAGCGCCTGTCCTTACCACAAAAGTCTTCCGGCAAGCCTGGCAGAATCTCCAGTTCTACCCGCTTCGATGTTGAATTGCGTAAGTCCCGCCTCCGACGAGCGTTACAGACGCTATGGGGGAAAGGGGGGCAGTTTGTCTGAACCGCCAGAAGCCGGTGAAAACAAAGCCCAAACTTGACCAGAAAACTGCACGCCGCCAAACTGCCCCCTGAACGCACCGGCCAGCTCAAGTGCTGTGAGATATCCGGGTTAAAGGGTTTGGGCTTGGTGCAAGGTTATCCCGGCGGGTCAGTTCTCCCGGCGCAAGACTTTCCTGCTCAGCTCTGTTTCTTGAGAGAAGCCAAAGGCACTTGCGCCCCTTTCTCATAAATGAATGTGTACTTTCCTCGTTGAGCTTCCTCAACTTCCACGAGCTTGTCAGATATCTCGGGATGGATGTCCAAGAGCGCCTTAAAGTCAGCGGGACATTTGTATGCTCCGCACCAACATTCGGCTGATGTTCCTAAGTCTATCGCAAGCACAATAAGAGGAACAACAGAAAGGAGGACAGAAACCATGTTCCTACGACGACTTGGTATCTTTGGATGTAAGGAAGCGGACGAGAACCTCGTCCTGGCTTCGCTGCTCACCGGGGACCCGCTGTTGCTCATTGGCAATCACGGATGCGCCAAAACCCACGTGGCGAACGTGAATTGTAGTCGTTCGGGCCTTTCTGCTAGCCTGAGCAGGAAGTGGCGCAAGAGAAACGGGACCCTGTTAGTCTCTTGCTGAAAGGAGGAAGGAATGTTGAAGAACGCTATGATTAGCATTGTGCTCGCGGTTGCGTTGGCAGGGGCTGGACATGCTATCGCCCAGGCACAGGGCGGCAAACCTGAGGCAGAGGTGCGTGAGGGTATGGCGCAGAAACCTCAAGGGGTGCGGCCCGCTCGACGCCGGCCAATGCGGGGCGAGGCCGGGACCCAGCCAGGGCGCCGGTCTCGCTGGAGACTGTCACAGTGACAGTTCCGAGGAAAGAACTGTCCCTTTTTGATTCCACGTGCATCATCGTTGGGATCATCATCGGCGCCGGGATATACGAGACGGCGCCGACCGTGGCTGGGTGTATGGGCGGCTGGGCGAGCCTGCTCGGTATTTGGCTGTTGGGAGGCCTGCTGGCGTTGGCGGGGGCGCTGTGCTACGCGGAACTGGCCACCGCCTGGCCTCAGGCGGGCGGCGATTACGTCTACCTGAGCCGCGCATATGGCAGTTGGGCGGGCTATCTGTTCGGCTGGTCACAATTGGTCATTATCCGGCCCGGCGACATCGCCCTAATGGCCTTTGTCTTTGCCCGCTACGCCCAAACACTCTACGCCCCGTTCGAGAACGGCCGCCCACTGTACGCCGCGGCGGCCGTGGTCGTGTTGACGGCCATCAACATCCTGGGCATCAGGGAAGGCAAATGGACGCAGAATCTTCTGACCGTGCTCAAGGCCCTGGGCCTGATAGCTATTATCGTTGCGGGTCTGATGGCCCCTGGTCGCCCGCCGGCGCCTGACGAACCGGCCGCCTTCACTACGGGCGGACTCAAACTGGCCCTGATCCTGGTGCTGTTCACATTTGGCGGTTGGAACGAAATGGCCTATGTGGCCGGCGAGGTCAAACGGCCACAGCGCAATATCGTCCGCGCTCTGGTGTTGGGGACGACGGGCGTCACGGCGCTGTACCTGCTCGCTAACGGTGCGTTCCTTCATGCGCTGGGTTTCGCGAAGATGGCCGCTTCCCAGGCGGTAGCCGTCGACGCACTGGCGACCGTGTTCCCCGAGACGGCCGGCAAAGCGATAAGCATCCTCATCTGCATATCGACCCTTGGCGCGGTCAACGGCCTCGTTCTTACGGGCGCGCGCATCTCTTACGCAATGGGTACAGGGCACGCGACATTCCGGGCCCTGGGCAGGTGGAACCCCCGCTTCAGCGGCCCCGTGCGGGCCTTGGTTGTTCAGGGTTGCCTGAGCCTCGCGATCGTTCTCCTGGCCGGGTCATTCATCGACACCATTCTTTACACTGCCCCGGTGGTGTGGGTATTCTTCTTAGCAACGGGCCTCTCTGTGTTTGTGCTCAGGCGCAAAGACCCGGGCACGCCCCGGCCTTACAGGGTGACCGGCTACCCCGTGACACTGATCATCTTTTGCGCCTGTTGCGTTTTCATGGTATACAGTTCCATGTCCTACGCCCTGGCAAACAGGCCGGTCGGCCTGCTGGCGCTGTCGGGCGTCCTCCTGGCGGGCGTGCTGGTTTACCTGTTTGTGGACGTCCGACGTTCGGCGCAGCGGCAGCGGCCAGCGGACTAAAACTATCAGGGACATCGACAAAGGCAGTCAGGGCAAAATAGCCAATAGGTAATAGCCGACGTAAAAACGTCCGGGAGGCGCATATGAGAAAACGCGTGACAGTCTGGGTCGGGATACTGCTGGTGGCGTTGCCGGGAGTCGATCTAGATAGCCGTGCCCAAATGCCGCAAGACGTTCCAGGCAACCCCGGGGCGCAACAGCAACAACTCCGGCCGCACGCATCGTCCCTCGGCGCCGCAGTGCCACAAGACCGCTTTGTGACCGTGGAGGGCCGCAGGTTCATCGACCCTCAGGGACGCCAGGTCGTCCTGCACGGACTCAGTGTCATAAACAAATCTAAAGCGGCCGACTACCAAAGCTGGCACGGCCCCGAGGAATTTGCCGCCATGCGTGAGTGGGGCATGAACTGCATCCGCCTGGGCATCTTCTGGGACGGCGTTGAGCCGGAGCCCGGCCGCTATGACGACGAGTATATCGAGAAGGTCGACAAACGCATCGCCTGGGCCAGGGACAACGGGTTATACGTTCTGCTGGATATGCATCAGGACTTGTTCAGCGTACTCTACAGCAATGGCGCGCCAGAATGGGCCACCTTAACGGACGGCAAATCGCACATCCGTAAAGGCAGCGTGTGGAGTGACGCCTATTTCACCAGCCCTGCTGTGCAGACCGCGTTCGACAACTTCTGGGCGAACAAGGCCTGCGGCGACGGCGTGGGTGTTCAAGAACACTTCGCTCTGGCCTGGCAACACGTCGCAGCGCGCTATGCACACGAACCGGCGATATTGGGATACGACCTGTTCAACGAGCCCGGCCCTGGCAGCCAGGGCGTCGCGGCCCAGTTGCTGATGGTTGCCAAGTTCGCGGAAGCCGTGGCCGAAAAAGACGCCGGCAGCACGCCAACGGTGCCTGAGTTGATGAAGCAGTGGCTCGACGCGGGGGGCCGCAGCAAACTTATGGCGCGGCTGGCCGACATGGACTTCTACATGCCGATAATCGACGCGGCCCAGCCCCTGTTTGCAGAATTCGAGCGCACCAAGGTCATGCCCATGTTTCAGCGCGTCACCGATGCCATCCGGGAGGTCGACAGGAACCATATCATCTTTCTGGAGACGAGCATGTCGGCCAACATGGGGGTCTACAGCGGCATCGAGCCGGTTCTCGGCCCGGACGGGAAACGCGAGCCGCTACAGGCCTACGCACCCCACGGCTACGATATCGTAGTGGACACCCCGGACCTCGCCTCAGCCAGTAGTGACCGGGTGGGACTCATTTTTGCGCGCCACGGGGAAACCGCCGAACGGCTGGGCATGCCCATGCTAGTCGGAGAA
>CAYRLQ010000130.1:7267-10942 GCA_964425145.1 uncultured Nitrospiraceae bacterium | reverse complement strand
ACCAGCATTAAGGGCGATCTTGGATTAAATAGATGGGCTGCTGATGCAATAGTGGTATTGGTTTGTCCTCGTCGCCTTTTGTATCCTGGCCAGCGCCTCGGCCAAGGTGGCGTCGTGGTACAAAATGTCACGCAACAAGAATGGGAACGGTATGCCATCGAGTGTCTCAGGGTCGCAGAAATGGCCCATGATCTCGCTCTGGGCGATGCCATGCTCGTTCATGCCGCCCCCGGACGCGCCAATCATTCCGGCGAAACCGATCACGGCGTGGAGGTTGCCGTCGGTAGGCTCGTAAATGGCCACGACGGGATACTCCTGAACACCGGCCCTCATGGTCCAGTCGAGATTGCGCATCTGATAGAGATGCCCATCCGCCGTGGCATCACCCCACGCCGCGAACAAGCTGCAGTTGTACTCGGACATATCGGGGATCATCTGCATCCGCCGGATGGTCTCGAATGTCAGCTCGGGATGGCCGGCATCGGTGCATCCATCTGCCACGCCGCGCAATTCGGACTCCCAGCCCACCGTGTCGAAATGGGCGCTCTTCCACATGGCATCCACCGCAAAGGCGTATTCCTGTTCCTTCGCCCGCGCCGCGGCCGAAATATTGGACCAGCACCCCGCGATCTGGCCCGCCAGCAACCGGCCGTACCAGTAGCCCATTTGATAGCGGTCCCCACCGACCTTCACCAGCGTGATCGCATCCGACCCCTCGCCGACCGTCTCGACCGTACCCCAGCCGCCCGGTTTGCGATATGTCAACCTGTGCGGCACGACGCTGACCTCGGTGGTAAACTTGAACGGGTGCGCCGCACCGGTGGGATAGGTCAGCTCAACCAGGAACGCCGTCCACCCCTCGGCGGGTTCAGGCACCTGTGCAACGTAGAGCCCGCCGCCCTGGTCCGCGAGAATGGAACTCGTCCACGCCTCGCCGATGGTATCCAGGCGGAAATTGCGCTCGGTCGGGTTGGTGGCCTGCCACAGGCGCACCTCGGCGGGCTCGGTTTTGGTCCGCACGCGCAGCGAACCGTCCGGTTCCTTGGTCCATGAGAATTCCGGGCGCGGTGTGTCATTCAGGATGGCCCAATAGTAGGCGCTGAGCGAAGCCACTGCATCGGAACCATCAAGGCCGTGCTGTGTGTTCGGTACATAGCGGAGATATTTCTCGCCCTTGAGCGCCTTGAAGTAGAACTGCGAAGAGTCGGGCAGGAAGAACTCGTCCCCGGTCGAATTGATGACGTACTTGGGCATCGTGAGCCGGTCGACGTATTGGTAAGGGTCGATGATTCTCAGCATGGAGCGGCACTTCAGCGTGTGCATCCAGTCCACGACGCCCATGTCGACGTAGTCGCCGATGGCGTCCGCCCAATACCCGTAGGCGTCCCAATGGTGTTGCATCGAATGCTCGAGGTTCAGCACATCGATCACTATCGGCACGATGGCCTCCACACGGCGATCGACCACCGCTGTCGTCCAGGTCGTCCAGCCCCGCTTCGACCCACCCGCTACCACAAAACCGTCGATCGCCGGGTGTTCGGCCTGAATCGTGTCCATCGCACGGACGACCGCCTTCGTCATGGGAAGCCGGGCAAGCCAGGTGGCGTCGCCTGTGGTTTTGTACTTGTCCCACGTATAAGCGATCAGTTCATCCTCCGTGCGCCCCTTATCGACGTAACGCGGGTCCGGTTCATCCGCGAACTTGATGGGCTCGTTGGGGATCATGCCCACAGTTGCCACAATAGACTGGGTGCCTGCGGCGACTTCAGCCATCGTGTCGTCCGCCGTCGTCGGGGCCGGGTTGCCGTTGCTACCCCCGCTGATAAACAACAAGGCCTTGCTATGGCTTACCGTCTCGGGGACGATGATCGTCAGCCAGTGTTTCCACAGCGTTCGGTTCACCTCCGAGGCGTCCCGCCATGCCTGTGACGTCATTTCCCACACATACGCGGTGTAACCCGGCCCTGCGATCGTGTTCACAGGTGCGGGTCCATAGCTGTAGTTCGAGTCCGGCGCAGCGACATAATCGTCCAGGGCCGTGCCCCCTGCGAACGGACACCATCCGACAACCAGGGCGGTAAGAAATACCAATGGTACATTCTTGAGTGTGTAAGACCTCGATTTGCTCGTGCGATTCATGAAACCTCCTCTGCAACTACTCCAATCGGATGACTGTCGCGTTTTATGACCGATACCGAAGGCTGAAAGCTGTCAGATGTCAGCGGGCGGTAGATTCTTATACCAGAAAAGGTACATTCCAGCAAGTCCGGTAGCAAAAAGGGCCAATGTTATCCAAACTGCGTGAAAGGCGCCGATTACAAGCTGCATGGGCAGCAGGAACAATGTCACCTGCCAGAGCAATGTAAAGGGCACTGCGAGTATGTCATTGCGATGCTCGCGCTCCATTGCGATGCGAACGTCTGCGGGCAAGATTTTCTTGAGGGGCCCCCAGAAGCCAAACGGACGGGTGGTCCGGTAAAAGTTCTCCAGCACTTCCCGGTCGGTAGGCGTGGTAAGATAAGTGCCTACTACCGTCGCAACAAGGCCGATTGCACCCATAGTCAGGAATTGCCACCGCTCGTCAAGGCCGGGAAACATCATGCGCTGAAGAATAGCGGCACACAGGCCGACGGCCGTGCCGATGGCGAAACCGCCGCCGTTGAACCGCCACCAGTAAAAACGCAAGACCGTCGGTACAAGCAGTCCTCCCCCCAGGCCCATTATGATCCAGCCCCAGATGTCATTAATACTCTCAATCGAGTACGCGAACACGAAAGCTGTCAACACAAGCCCGAAGACAACCCCCCAACTGACATAGATCAGCTCTCGAGTCCCTGCCCGGCGGCGAATGTACTTCTGATAGACATCGCGCGTGACAAAGCCGGTCGCAGCGTTGACAGTGGAATCGAACGTCGACATCGAAGCGGCAATTAGCGCCACCAACAACAACCCCCGGAACCCCTGCTGAATCTTGAACAGCAGCACAGCCGGCAAGATGCGCTCCGGGTTCACCGTACCTTCAAAGCTGAGCAGGTGCAGCTTTTGGGTCCAATCCTCCGCTCCCAACAATGATTGAAGTCCCGAAACCAACTCCGGTGAGCAATTCTCCGGGTGATGCACAATGCTCGAGATTGTGGAAGCCCACTGCGCTTTGTCAACTCCTGCAATATGTTGTTTAATCAGAAGCGCCGCCTGGGTCAAAACCCCTTGGTCCGGGTACAAGTCCCGCACAAGGAAAAGGCCTAAAACGGCAAATCCCATCATCATGGGCCACCGGAACATCATCAGTGCCGTCCACAGAAAGGTCAAGGTTCCGCATTCACGATCGCTGCGGGCACCAAAGTACTTCGGGTCATCGCCAAACCCCATGCCGGAAAACACATTCTTCAACAGGTAGAAAAATGCGAACATGACCAGATGCTGATACGCTTCGTACCCTTTAGGCATTGTGGTATGCCAACGCGGGACGGAACTCACCCAATCCGCATTCCCGGTGACCTCAGAAGCCAGCGCCGCCAAACTAGCGCAATCCGTTACCTTCAGCGCAGCCATCACAGAAATGACAATCACGGCGACCACAATAATCACCGACTGAAACATGTCGGTGAACACCACGCCGTAGAAACCCGAGACCATCGTGTACGCCATGGCTACGCTAATCATTACCAGCGCGCA
>CAYRLQ010000130.1:0-7257 GCA_964425145.1 uncultured Nitrospiraceae bacterium | reverse complement strand
TAAAAGGTGAAAATGGCAGGAACATCGATAAGAACAAGCCCACTCCCTTTACCAAATAGGCCAGCATGCCGATGGTGCTCACGACACGCGCTATCACCGAGGCCTGTTGGGCGAATCGGCCGCCAAATCCGTCACCAAACCGGTAGACCATCCACTCCGCGCCGGTCAAGCATCGTGAGCGCCGGTGCCACTTGCCCGTCCAGAGCAACATGAAGACCAAAACCAGGCACGCGCCGCCACGAAACTCGATAAAAAGGCCCCGAGGGCCCAGCATGTACAGGAAGGATACGATGATCATTGTCCCGGTAATATCGAGGAATGAGGCCATGCCCGAAATCCCCAGGCCCCACCAGGGAATTCGCCGGCCCCCGATAAAATAGTCCTCCAGACTCGCCGAGGCCCTCTTCTTAAGATAAAGCCCCAGGCCGATAAGCAGCGCAAAGTAAACGCCGATTACAGCGTAATCAAACCAACTCAGGTACTCCAATGCCCAACTTCCTCCAATTCAGCTTATCGAGTAAGCGTTCTTTCGGCAACGCAACGTTCAATAATCCCGTGCCTGATGCAGCCCACCGTGAATAAGTTTGTAATCAGATGTTTGATAACCCGCCGGAGGCGGGCAAGAAACGCAACTGGGCCCTTGCGTCGAACGCACGGCGCTATAACGGCTCCTCAAACCCCTGTGTTATACTTGCGAAGTAATCCACCTTGCAAATAGCAGCCCACGACGGGAGTTCCATGGCTTCCAGACAATCAAACGGGAACTCAACGCTTTTACGGGTAGCAATGCTCGGCTCATTCCCGCCCCAATCTCAAGGCATCCAAAACTATTGCGGGGACCTGGTCCAGGCGTTGTCCGAGCTATGCGAGGTCACGGCCATCGGTTACGCCAAGATGTATCCCAGCCTTCTCTTTCCGGGCGTGAAGACCCCTATGGACCCCACCAGTAAGAAGCCGCAGGGTCCGGGCCTCACGGTCCTGCACAAACTCACCTATTACAACCCCTTCGGTTGGATGTGGGCCGCGTTGACCACCCCGGCGGACGTATTTCATGTCCAATGGTGGAGCCTGCCCCTCTTGCCTGTCACACTCGCAATGATCATTCTGATGAAATTGCGCGGCAAGCGCATCGTCGTTACGGTCCACAACATTCTCCCTCACGAAAGTAAGGGGGTGTTCGTCTCCGCGACCAAGGCGGTCTGCAGGTTCGCGGACCGGGTCCTGGTCCACGGCAAGAACAATGTGCGGCAGTTCATCGCGCACTACGGAATACCCGAAACTACTGTGCGCAACGTCGCCATTGGCATGAACGCATGCATTTCCAAGTTGATCCCCATGCAGGAGGCACGTCGAGAACTTCGCATTCCCCAAACAACAAGAACAATCCTCTCATTTGGAATCATCCGCCCGTATAAGGGCGTGAGCGACCTGCTCGAGGCCCTCCCGAAGGTTGCCTCGGAAGTTCCGGAAGTTCGTCTGATCATTGCCGGCAAACCCTGGACAGACTGGGCCCCATACCAAGCCCGGATAGACGAGCTAAACCTTGCGGAGCGACTCGATTTGCATCTCGACTACATTCCTACAGAGAAAGTGCCCGTATTCTTTGCCTCGGCTGATGTTGTGGTTGTACCGTACACGCATTTCAACGCGCAAAGCGCTGTTGCGGCGCAGAGTATCTCCTTCAAGCGCCCGACCATCGTGTCGGATGTGGGCGGACTGCCGGAATGCGTTGACAATGACCCCAATTGGATTGTTCCACCCAGCGACCCCGATGCCCTCGCCGCGCGACTCATCGAGTTCTTCCGGCACGAGGAATCGCAGAGCGCCGCCTTTAACGAGCTGGCGCAGCGGGTACTGGACAAATTCTCATGGCCCCGCATCGCTGAACGCCACCTGCAAATCTATACAGAGGCGGAGTGAGATTAGAGGCCAGGCGCTCAGTGCGATGTGCTCAGTGCGATATGCCTCATGAGTCGGCGGCTGCGATTCCACGGACCTCAATCTCTTCAATATAGACCCAGTTGTTCTGGAATCCACCGCGTGGAAAGTACAACTTGAGCTTCTGCGTGAGGACCGGGTCGAACTTCGCAGCTAATGGAAGCGGTTTTAAGCCTGTCCCGGGAGGAGCCAGGGGCTCTTCAGAGTCCTCGCACGGGGGGGTTGTATCCAGCTCATTACCCGCATCGTCGACAACCTTCCCATAGAACGCCCCCAGTCCGTAGGGCTCCGAGTACGGCTGGACCGTGATCGCGTCCACATAGCACTTTTTGCCCAGGTCCACTTCGGCCCACGCGGGTCCAGGGGCACACCAGTAAGGGGGAATGGGGATCTCCTCAGGACTGGTCACGTCATTACGTGTCCAGGGCCGGTCAAAGCGCCCGTTGGGATATTTGTCATCCGACACGATGACATGTTGTTCAACGGCTTCGGGGTCAAAAAGGGCCAGGTTTGTGGCGTTCGTATCCAGTTCTTCCCTAAGTGTGGCCAAAAGGGGCGGAGATTCGGCAATTCCAGGCCCGTCCGCGGGCCTTCCGAGCACCCTGATTTTCTTGATGTATACATGCCTGGTGTCGGAACCACTGCCGCGGTTGAAGTAAAACCGGAGTCTTTGAGCGTATCTCGGGCTGAACCTCAGGTGAAACGCCTCGGGCGCTTTATCAAAATCGGATTCGTCCTTCGGCGTCGCCGAAACTTTACAGGGCGGCTCGGTATCAAACTCCTCGTTTTTGTCTGAAAGTATCTTCACGGTGAAGTTACCAACGCCGTATTTCTCCGTGAACGGTTCCACGACAACATAGCTGATGTACGAAGCCCGGCCCAGATCGAGTGTGAAACGCAGCGGTGTTGCAGCGATCCAGCAAGGGGGTTGATCGGCGTCGGGTTGTTTCTTGAGCCAAGGCAGTTTATAGCGATGCCCTAACACCGTTGCATAAGCGCCCTGGACGTGCCCCGCCACTTCATCCTCGCTAAAGACCGCCAGATCAATGGGCCTATCGCTTAGCGGCACAGGCGCAGACGTGACCAGCACGCCCGGGGGGACCGTCGTTGAGCCACGCAAATCTGCTGGAGGACCTTCTGCCGGACCGGTCTCGCCACACCCTAATACGGCCAAAACCATTGCCATCACTGCGACGGCGATGAATGTTGTCCCTCTTCTATTCATGAATTCCCGGCTTCTTCCCCTACCTCGGCGATGGTGTTGGCTGATTCCTCACGCTCGAGGTTCCCGGCGATGTCGCGAAAGACCACAGTGAGCGCAGCGGCCGCCCACAGGCACACGAAGGCGACTGCAAACGCTGCGATGGCAAAGTGAGTTTGGCGAGGGCGGCCGCGCCAAGCGGGTTGGACCGGTTTCGCAACCACCTCGAACTCGGGAACGATGTTTGCCATGGCCAGTTGTGCCTGCATGCGGGCCTCGGCCAGGCTGGTTACGATGGCGGCCTGAGTCTGGAGCTCTCGCCGTAGTGGCCTGGATTCGCTCGCGCCACTTTCGCCGCCCCGGATGAGAGCGGCATCGAGTTCATTCAGTTCGTTTCGCGCCTTTTGATATTCCCGATCCACGTAAGCGAGAGTGCGCTCGCGGACGGACGCGCTGATGTCCTGGGTCCATTGCTCCGCAGCCTCGACCCAGGCCGACGCCAGTTGGTACGCCGCCTCCGGCGTTGAGGCGGTGGCGCACATCTCAATCGTGGGGTGGTATTTTGCCTCGTACGGCGTCTTGATCTCGAGGCGCGTCGTTGCCGTGAGCATCCCCTTGAGCTCAGCGCCCGACATCGGGGTCTCCGGGCTGAACCGGCTGTTGTACACCTCCGCCACGGCGGCCAGCACCTCGTCCGATTCGATCAAGAGTGCGTAATCCGTAACGTCTAACGGCCTGGGCAAGAAAGAGGCCTTCCCTTTGCTCTTGTCCTCTCCAATCCTATTGACCACGCCGCCCTGGGGCGATGGAATCTCGAATACGGCTAGTGGCCGGGCCAATGCAATGGCTTCGCTCACGTAGGAAGCCTTGTAGGAAACGCGCAAATACGCACTTGCTGCGATGGCCACAGCAATGGCTCCAGCCAAGGCTATCGGGATAAACCACCTGGTGCGAATAACCAGGCGGACAAGCTGCTTCAACTGCGGCTCACTGCTGTTCACTCTGCGCTCCTTTGGTTCGCGATACCGCGTTGGGCGTCTCTGCATACCTCTGCGCCTCCGCGTTAAAGGTACAAAACGCAGAGACGCCGAGCCCGCAGAGGTACGCGTCCGATTTCCTGCCGCTCGAGTATAGCACGGCAAGGAACGGGAATGGGAGTTCAAACGCCCTGCGTTCAGGCAGCATCCGCGGCGACCTATTCAGAGTCCAGCAGGAGCGCGGGCTCCCGGACCTCCAGCAGCATGACGTCGTCATAGGCGAGTGTCCCCGAGTCTTTGTACACCCCCAAATGCACGGTAAGGCTATCCCAGTTCGCCTGGGCCCGAAACTGGGCGGAGAGCCACGTCCAATCAGGTCCGGGGCTTTGTTTCAAGGTGCCGTGGAAGGCTTCGCGTTCCTGTTTGTCTAAAGCGGTCCACACAAACCAGGCCATGGTGTCCGTGGCTTTAACCCGTCCCGCAAGCATATAGACCGCACGTTGCTCGACGCGAACGGGGGCCGTGATCAGCATCGCGTGGCTTTCCGGAACGGTGTTTGTGATCGTGAGGAATCGGTTGCCGCTTTCTTCAGACGCAATCGCCGCGACACGTTTGCCTGGCGGCTCAGGCCACAAATAGGGGGTCTTGCGCCATCCCGGCAGTTCCGTTTCACCCACTGTGAGGGCTTCAAACCCCGAAAAAGTCAGCTTGTTGGTGGTCCACTGCAATTGAAGAATATGCTTGCCCAGTTTCAATGTACAGACGCCATTTTCTTCCAGTTGCAAAAACAACGTCTCAGGGACTTTGCCTGCCGTTGGTTCGCGGTCCTCCCAGAGGATCAAGATTGGGAAGGCCCCGCAAGACTCGAAGCACGCCGGTGCAAAATCCACTGCAATCGGCCAGAACCGCTGGTATCTGTTATACCGGCGGGGCCTTTGGAACCGGCGGGGCCGGGCAATCTCGCGATCGAGTTCCTCGAGCAGTGCCTGTCTCGTATGGCCAGGCTCGTCCCCGAAGATTAACACCTTGGCCAACGCGAAGGGCCGGAAGAGACTCTCCGGCTTGGTCTTCAGGAAAGCCCGCATTGACGCCATTTTGTTCCCTGCCTGTTCCAGGGCCAACCCGAGAAAGAATGGCGCATCCGGGTGTCCCATGGCCACGGCCCGTGTCAAGGCGGACTGCGCTTCCTCAAGTCTGTTGGACGCCAGGCATGCGCGCCCGGACAGGTAGTAGGCGGTGACCTTCTCGGGGTCTCTCGCGGCAAGCTCTTGGGCAACCTCGAGGGCCAGGTCCCAGCGCTGGAGGCCTTCACAGGTTGCCGCCAGCCCGACCAGGCTTGCGGTGTCAAGCTCACCGAGCAACCGGTCGGACGGTTTGCCGAACTCCAACGCGCGACTCCACTGCCCACACGCCGCGTAGGTGGAATGCAGCATGGGGTGGTAGGCCTCGAAGTCAGGGGCCGTCAACACGGCATAAGGACGAGCGAACTCAAAATGGCTGACGGCGTTCAACGAATCACCGCGGTCGAGACTCAACTTGCCCAACGCCAGTCGCGCGTCAGCGAAGTAGTAGGGCTTGCTTGTAAACCGGTAATCAGGGGCCGGCGTTTGTGTGATGTTTACCGCGCTCTCAAACTGGGCCAGGGCGGCATCGGTCGCGCCATCCTCGAGAAGAAGTCGGCCATACAAGGTGAAGGCCGCAGGGTCCTCGGGGTACACGCTGGCCGCCTGTCTGGCGATCTTTACGGCCCTTTGCCGCTTGCCTGCTGCAAGGGCCTTGGCGACGTTCTGTTTGTAATACTTGGGGTGGGCCTTCTCAAACCCGGGGAAAAAGTGAGGATAGCCAAAAACAAAGGACAAGTACGCTGCTACGACGATAAGGATTAGGACGGTTGGTACTAAGTTTCGTTTCAGATAGGTCATCCTCGGACTCCCTCGAAACGAGGATGATACCTGAATTGGGGCTGAATTGGTAGAAAAGCAACCGTTCACGCAGCAGCCCTGTGCAGTGCTTTGGCCCGGTTGAATCAGGCCCGGCAAGCTGCTACAGTCCGCTTCGATGTGGCCGTTTGGGGGGATTGTTGTAACCCAGCCGCTTTGTCAGCGCTCGATATGCGATGGAGGAACGACCCAGGGACATGCAGGCAGGCATTGGCCCCTATGTGAATTCGCTCATTGCGACCGTTCGGTCAAGGACCGCTATGGAAGCCGGACTCGTCATGTCCGGCAATCTCACGTCCGCGGTGCTGCGCTTCACCGTCACCATGATCCTGTTCATGGTCCTTTCCGAGGCCGACATGGGCTACCTGGGCGTATTCATTGCGCTGATGGATATGGTGTCGATCTTCTGCGAATGCGGCCTCCATTCCACGCTGGTGCGATTCATGTCGGCTTCGGCGGAAACACGCCCGCAACCGCTCATCCTGCGCTGTTTGCGAGTCAAGCTCATTCTCTGCGCCCTGTGCGTCCTGCCCCTCGTCCTCGCACGTGGGATTTTCATCTCGGTCCAAGGAATTGAGGCACAGTACCGCTGGCTGTACCCCGTGGCCGTCGCAGGGGGCGTGTTACTGTCGTTCAACACCTTCGGCATGGCCGTCTTGCAGGGGCGGGAGCGCTACGGCTTGTACACGGTCCTGGCGGCTGCCATTAATGCGTTCCGCCTTGCCATTATCGGCCTTATGGTGCTGCTGAAAATTCGCGACCCTCGCCTTTACCTGGGCGCCTTCTTCGCCCTCCCCGCCGCAGCCGTGCTGTTGGCGCTCATCCTCGTGCCGGCCGCCCTGCCCCGCAACGGCCGGGAGCGGAAACCCGCGGACGCCACCACCGGTGAATTGCTCCGATTCATGTGGCCGCTGGCCGTGCTGCAGATTCTCGCCGTCGCCATCACGCGTGTGGATTTCTTGATGCTGCAATCCTTGACGATGGACCCCGAAGTAGTGGCCAACTACCTGCTGGCATTTCAAATCGCATTCGTGTTTCCTTTGCTGACCCGCACGCTGTTCACGATTCTGCTGCCCAAAGTTTCCGCGATGAAATCGGCGGAGGCGTTGAAACACTACCGCAGGCGCATTCTCCATTTCTGCCCTGGCGTGTTTCTCCTCACTGTAGCAGCCGCGGCGGTGGCCCCATTCATCATTACGCT
>CAYRLQ010000129.1:0-10953 GCA_964425145.1 uncultured Nitrospiraceae bacterium | reverse complement strand
AGAAGTCGCAGGGATAGACGTCGCCGGTGTGCTCGATGACTATGTAGTGGTTGCAGACCCGACCGTAGGTGCACAGCGGGTTGGGCTGGCCGATGTGCGTGGCCAGCATGGCGTCGAAATCCCTAATCGACACCTTCCCGAATCCCTCCCGCGCCCAATAGTCGAAGGTTTCGCACAGGAAATTGCCATATTCGTCGGGGTCCACGTTGTATTCCATGGCCGGTTCCATACATGGGATAAACTGGAGGTAATTGAAGCCTTGGCCCACGAACCATTCGAGCAGGCCCTTGCCCATTTTGACGTTTTCAGCATTAACCACACAAAGGACGTTGTACGGCACCTGGTACCGGTCCATGAGTCGGGCCGCGGCCATGACTCTGTCCCAACTGCCCCTGCCGGCGGCATCGACCCGGAAGTGGTTATGGACTGCCTCGGGCCCGTCGATGCTGAGCCCAATGAGGAATTTATACTCGAGGAAGAAGCGGCACCAATCGTCGTCGAGCAATACGCCGTTGGTCTGAAGGGCGTTGCTGATCGCCTGGCCCGGCGCGCCGTAGCGCTGCTCGAGTGCCACCACTCGTCGGAAGAAATCCAGGCCGGCCAGCGTCGGTACGCCGCCCAGCCAGTCAAACACCGTTTCCGGGAAGCGCAACTCGAGCATCTTGGCGATCATCCGCTCGAGAATCTCGTCTGACATGATATGGCGGCCTCGACCGGGATACAACTCCTGCGCACGCAAGTAGAAGCAGTACTTGCAGCGCATGTTACAGTCTGCGCCGACCGGTTTGATAAGCAGTTGGAAGGGTTTGCATTTAGGCATGGGGCCAGTCTATCAGAGGCCCGGAATGGATCGCTAACCAAGGCAAGCGCCTCGAGCGTCTCGGTCCCTCGCCGTGGGGCCTGTTGCAAGTCGGTCAGCACCTACGCACCTGGCGCTTCGCACTTCCCACCTCGCAGATCGGTTCACTCCGTTTCGGCGACGAGTTCGCCGTAGTAGGCTTCGTTTCGCTCCTGGAGCCGGGTGCGGCGGTGGCACACCTGGCACTCGAAGATGTCCGCAACCTTCGCGCCATCCGGAACCTTGATGAAGGTGCTGCAGAATGGGCAGGCAATGCTCTTTTCGCCCCGCATATAGTCCTGCAGAATCTGATCGACCTTGCCATCGCGGTAGCACTGGATGAGGGCGTTGGCGCAGTCGGCGTCGAACTGCGTCCCGATGCCGCGCTCGATTTCCTCGATGGCGACCTTCGGGTCAAGCCCGCGGCGGTACGGCCGGTTGCTGGTGATGGCGTCAAAGGTGTCCGCTACCGCAATCACACGGCCCTCGATGGGGATGGATTCGCCCTTGAGCCCGTAGGGATACCCACGGCCGTCGTAGCGCTCGTGATGATAGAGGCAGTAGGGGACCAGCGGTTTGAGCAATGCGATGTCTTCCAACATGCGCGCCCCGCGTTCGGGGTGCACTTTCATCTTTTCGTACTCTTCATCGGTCAGCTTCCCGACTTTGCCGAGAATGGCGTCGGGGACGCCGATTTTCCCAACATCGTGCAGGACACCGCCCATTTCCGCTTGTGCGATGCGCTCCTCATCCCAGCCCAGTTGCTTGGCAATCTCCACGGCGAAGTTCGTTACACGCCACGTGTGGCCCACTGTATAGTGGTCTCGCAGCTCGATGGCGTTGGCCGTGGCGATCAGCGTGTCATGGTACGCCCGCTCGAGCATGTTGACGTACTGGGCGTTCTTGATGGCGATGGCGGCCGGCCCGGAGAGCGCGACGAGCAGCTCGAGGTCCCCTTGCACGAACGCCCGGCGCGTGCCGCGAGTGTCGACGTAAAGCACGCCCAGGATTTCGTCCAGGTGCGTCAATGGCGTGCACATCGCCGAGGAGATGTTCTGGGCGATGATGCTCATGCCGGCTTCGAACCGCCTGTCATCGGCCGCGTCGAGTGTGATGATGGCTTCGCCATTCTCCGCGGCCCGGTTCACTATCGTGGAGCTGATCACCACTTCGACGCTGCCCGATCGCGACTTGACGTACTCTAACACCGGCTCCTCGGACTTTTCGTCTTTGAGCAGGATTACGCCGTTGTGCGCCGGTATCAATGAGAAAATCTGGTCCATGACCAGTTCGAACAACTTCTTCAGATCGCGCTCGCTTGAGATGATCTGATTGGCTTTGTAAACAGCGGCCAGGCGCTTTTGCGCATCGCGGAGCTGCTGGACGGTGGCGGCCCGGTCGGGCGCCTGGAAAAACGTCTGGCGCACATTGTCTGCGGATGAGACCTCGAGCGTCCCTTCCAAATCCTGCCCGAACCGCACGCCGCTGCCTGGAGCCGCGGCGCTGGATTTGGCCGCCTCGGACTCAGGACACTCAAACCGGAGCGAGATTTGGCCGATGCGGATAATATCCCCGTTGGACAGCCGGTATTTAAGCACGCGCTGGTCGCCGATGTACGTACCGTTGCCGCTGCCCAAGTCCCGCACGACCGTGCCCGACGGTGTCTGGTCGATCACCGCGTGCTGGCGCGACACCTGCAAGTCTTCCACTTGCAAGCCACTATCCGGATTCCGGCCTATAGTCAGTTGGCCCCGGATCGGAATCTTTTGCCCTTCACGCGACCCTGACAATATGATTAGGTGTTCTTCCGCCATCGTACTTGAACTCCTTCCCACTATCCACTGTGATGGGTATAGTAGCACGTTCCTTATCTTGCTTCCACGGCCACGGCATGCCGTCCCTACGCAGCATCCAAAAGCTTCCTTTCTTCAGCGGCACTTAAACCGCGCATTTTTCAACCTACTTGAAACCCTTCATCAGTTTCCACATCTTTATAACATGAAGCCGGGAGAATTACCACGAGAAACGTCCCTAAATTGGGCTGTGTCCCCTCAAAAGGTGGAGGGAAACACAATATATTGTATGTTTTTCTGTAGGGAGCACGTTATATGGGCAATAATTGCTTGACACCTATCCCCGACTTGTCTAGAATAGAGGGAGAGAGCAAACAGTGGACCGACACGATTTCGACTCGTCCAGAGTAGGCGTGGACGATAGTGAAAGGTGTGGGGAATGATCGGTGAATGAGACGCAGTCACACCTGAGCTTCTTCGGCCTTCGTGAGCAACCCTTTGCTCCCACTGCGGACCCCGTGTATTTCTACGCGACCCGCGGGCACAAGGAGTGCCTCTTCCGGCTTTGGAGCAGCATCGACGGACGCCATGGGATTGCCGTGGTGCTCGGTAATTACGGCACAGGCAAGACGACCCTACTGCGCAAGCTGATGACGGGCATGGCAGCGGACCCGGATCGTTACAACACTGCGGTGATTGGATCGCCGATTCCGTCCTGGACCAGTTTTGCCCTGCTCGAGAGCATCGTGGCGCAGTTTAGTTTGCAACCGCCCCAGCAGTCGTTCGTGGCGTATATGGAGGCCTTGAACCAGTACCTGCTGTCATACAGGGACCGGGTCTGTACGCTGATTATCGACGATGCGCAAAACCTCAACAAGCGAGGCCAACTGGAATTGTTGCGCCTGGTGCAGAATCTCGAAACACACCAACATAAGCTGCTCAACCTGGTCATGTTCTCGCAATTGGAATGGATACAGGTGTTGCGGGCTGCGCCGAATTTCGAACAGCGCATCAATACTACCTATACGCTCGCGCCTTTACAATTTGAAGAAACCCGCCATTTCGTCGAGTTCCGGCTGCGCCAGGCGGGCGCCACGCCGGGCACTGGACCGGAATTCGATGAGGCAGCCCTGCGAGCGGTCCACGCCTATACCGACGGCAATCCACGCATCATTGTCACGCTATGCCGGAACGTGTTGCTGGTTGCCTCGCAAATCAAGACCCGACAGATTGGCCCAGAAATTATATTCCACACCATAGAAAAGACTACGGTGCCGGACCGCGAGCGCCGTGCGCGCGCCCTCGCGGCCGCCATGGACCTCTCACGTCTCAAAGTCCCGCTGCCAACAACACAGCCAGGAACGGCATCAACCGCACCCCAGGAGGCCTCGAAGTCAAGTCCGGTGCACATCGAGGATGAACGAGAACGGCGGGCCTCGCAGTTGTTGTTGAAGGCCGCTAAAGGCCGGCCAGGCCAGAATCACGCGACCCCATGACGCCTAATCAGGACAACAGTGAGAACCATCAGGAAACGCCGCACGAGAACGCCGATGTGCAACGCCGCCTTGAGGAGATAGACGGAAGTCTGTTGGAAAAACTTCCTGACGACCAGCGCTTGCAGAGCGGTGTGCCCGTGGAGCAGCGGCCCTCCGAGGTGGATTTTATTCAGATGACCGGGCTGACACGTTCCACGCCCGGGCCCTCTGCCCCCGAAGCGCCTCCGTACCCTTCGGAGGAGGACATGGATGCGGCGCGGCCGGTTAGCTTTTTTGAGAAGGGCGTGGCCGATGTCGATGCCGCCATGGCGCCGGGTGCGCTCGAGGATACGCCTGGACAGGAGGAGGGCATGCCTCCCCAACCCCCCGAGTCGCCATCCATTGCGGGACTCAAGGGGATTATCGCGGATTTGACTCAAGAGCCGCCGCCGGGCCGGCCTGCCGAGCCGGCTCCAGCCGAACGCGAGGACGCCTACGCCGAAGCGGTCTTTGAGGCGGAGGGTCCCGAACCTGCACCCCAACCTGAACCGTCCGGAGGACTCGTCAGCCAGCCGACGGAGCCGCCCGATCTAGTGGAAGCGGAGCAACTATTGGAGGCGTTGCAAGACCAGCCGCATGAAGATTACGCAGTCGAGGAAGCAACGCCTGCTCCCACGCCGCGGCCCGCCCGCGCTGAACCCACCCCTGGCGCTTATCCTACGGAGTGGCCCAGTGACGAGCGCGTCGACCAGGACGATGAACGTGATGTGTCCGTTTACCAAAAACCGTTAGCGGCGCATCGGCGGCAGTCAAAACGCAGGCGCAGCAAGAGGCGCAGGCGCATGACGCGCTGGGCCGTGCGGGTCGCGGCGGTCGTCGTGGTGGCATGTGTGCTGTTCGCGGGCTACCGGTGGGTCGAGCCGAGGTTGGTCATGCCGGAAAGAGCTTTTGCGGAAGCCGGGGCGCTGGCCGCACGAGGCAAATACAGGGAAGCGTCAATCAAGTATTTGGACTTTGTACGCCTGCACCCCAATCACCCTAAGCGCCCCGAGGCGCAATTCGAAGCAGCGTTTGTATTACAGTTGCTGGAAGCGAAGTCGTTTGACGAGGCCCAGCGGATACAGCAACGTTCTCTCGGGCTGTTTGAGCAGTTTGTCAATGACAACCCGAATCATGTCAGGACGATTCGCGCTCAGAGCCTGATGGGCTTACTGAACTATCGCCTGGGACGCTATGAGGAAGCCGTGAACCTCCTGCGACGCCCCGACCTGCGGCTACGGGATTCTGCGGCGGCGTTGCCGGCGCTGCGCACATTGGCCCGTACCTACACCCAACTGAGCGACTATGACGCCGCGGAGTCCATGTACTTGCAGGCCGCTTCGATGCCGAAAAACTACAATGCGGACGTTGATTATCATGAGTTAGGCGACATGTTTCAGAAACGTGCCGAGAGCGCCCAAAACGACGAGGAACGGATTCAGTTCCAGCGGGCAGCCATTGGCTACTGGACACATGCCATGCGGGAGCCGGGCATTGACCCGGTAAACAAGGCCCGCATCAGGGAAAAGCACGATTGGCTGCTCGAGGAGTTGCCCGAAGGTGAAAGTGATGCGCTCGAACTGAGTGCGGCCGGCGGGCTGGTCAGTTTCGCTGAGGGAGCCCCGGCGAGGGAATCTGAGAACGGGGCCGCGCCCGAGCATCAGGCCGATGCGGGATCGGCCGCACCCGAGGAGTCTTCGACCATCGAGATGGAGCCGAACCCAGCGGCGGAGGCCGAATATCTGGCCGAAACGAGGCCGGTGCCGCCAGAGTGACACAGCAAACCTGCGCAGTGGCGTGGGTAAAGTCGCTTTAATAACGGGTTCAAGTGCATGAGGATGAGGGCCGATATGAGCTCCAGGAGACGCGGCATGGATGGGAAATGGCCTGCCGTCGCGAAGAGAAGTGAAGGAGGGGACCAATGATACAATGGCGTATTGGAAACCACCGATTGGTTTTCTGGTGGCATGGGACTGTCGTTTTAGGCCTCGTGGCGCTTTGTGCGGTCGCATCCGCAGCCGGACAGACTGAAACCCCCATCGCTGTCGGGGACCTCGTGTTTGTCGACGTGTACCGCCGCGCTGAATTGTGCACCACGACCCAAGTGGATGCGAACGGTAATATCACTTTGCCATACGTTGGCAATGTCAAGGTCGTGGGCCTGACGGAAAAGGATGCGTCAGCGCGTGTATCGGCGGCGCTGAAAAAGATTCTGAAAAACCCCCGAGTGACCGTGTCGCGCACCGTCAGGAGGATGGCATTGGGGGCCCGGACCGCGGAAATGGAGACTCAGGTCGTCAACCTGAACAATGCCAACGCGGAAGCGCTTTATGAGGCTTTGCAGGGGATGTCGTCCGAAGGCGGCAATATCGGATTCGATCCGAACACCAATTCGCTGATCGTCACCGACACGCCCGGGACCGTGCAGAACATGCTCTCGGTCATTGCGCAGTTGGACGAGATGCAAATCCAGGTGACCCAGGTGCGCATCGAAACCAAGATTGCCGAGGTCAACCAGGGCGCCATGAAAGAACTGGGCATTCGCTGGTTCGCCCAGGGAGATGAGGTGACGGGCGGCTACTATCCCGTGGGCTCGCAAGACCCGGCAATCGCGGGCATACGCGGCCAGACCGGCGTTATGGCCAATGAAGAACTCTCGAGCGGCTGGGGCGGCAGCTCCGGCGGCGGGCGCGGCGTCGGCAGGGAGTTCGTAGAAGGGCTCGATTTCGACCGGCGCCTGGCCGTTCCCGTACACGTGCCCATAGCCGGCCAGATGTTCTTTGGCCTGCTCAATCGGCACGTGGACATAGGCGTCTTGCTCGATGCACTCGTCGCGGATAAGAAGGCCGAGACCCTGGCTACGCCGATGATCCTGGCCGTAAACCACCGACCCGCAGAGATCAAGATGACCGATGAATATCCATTTTCTGAGTATATCATGGGGTCCTACGGTGCGCGGACATCGATCCGGTTCATGGACTTGGGCATTAAGATGGAGGTGACACCCCATGTCTATCGCGACGCCGGAGGGCTCTACGTGCAGCTCGAACTGCTCCCGGAGGTTTCCTGGTACAAAGGGATGAGCAGCGGTGTTCCGATCCGAGCAGTGCGCAGTTCCCACACGATCACCAATGTGCGCGATGGCCAGACCTTGGTCATAGGCGGTATTGTGCTGAGCGAAGAACGGAATGTGGATCACCGCGTGCCCGGTGTCGGCCGCGTGCCGATTGTCGGCAGCTTGTTTAAGCACAAGGAACGTGCCAGAGAGCGCAAGGAACTGATGGTGTTTGTGACACCGAGCGTGCATGAGCGGCCCGAGTCCATTACCTGGGACAAAATGCTTAACCTATCGGTCGCGACCGAGCCGCAGGCTCCGATGATTCCCTCGCTCGAGGCGCGGAGCGAGACCCGGAGAGATTAGCCGAACATGCAACCCGACATGCCTACACCCGACCAGCAGGCCCTGCAGGTCCAGGAAAACCAGTTCCGATTCATCATCAACGTTGGTATACGGCGTTGGCGCATGATTGCCATGTTCACCGTCCTGACCATGCTTTTCACCGGTCTGCTAGGCATGTATCGCCGTGAAGACCCCCGCGCCACGTACATGGCGCGGGCAGACATCGTCGTAAAACAGTCGGCTTGGGAAAAGGACATCCTGAGGGATGTCGGGGGCGCCCCGCTGGTACCCTTGACGCCCAAGGCGCTTATCCGGCGAACCAGTGTCGAAAACCTGGCTGAGGAGGTCGTCCGTGCCCTGGTCCAGCGTGACATCGCCGAAGGCGGGCCGTGGAGCCGGGTGACTACTGAATCCGAGCGTCTCCAGAAGAGGGCGGAGGTTCTGAGCCGATTGAACCTCGAGGACGACCCGGAGTCCGGCCTGATACGCATCACAGTCAGCAACTGCCCCAGCCAGCAGGAAGCCAGTGATATCGCCGAATTCGCCGCGCGCGTATTCGTCGAGACGAACGCTGCGTTCAAGCTCGAAGAAGAACGTGAAACCCACGACGCGGTCAAAGAGCGCTTGCAAGACTTACAGCAGGAACTGTACAGGGCCGAGAGCGCCGAGTGGGAATTCAAGCGTGAAATGGGGTTCCGCACGTACGGTAGAGTCGGCGAGGAAATGGCGGCCATATACGAGGAACTCAACCAGCGAAAGGCTACCAAGGAGGAAGTCGAGGCGAAATTGGCTGAAATCGGGGCCGAACTCGAGGCCAACACCGCGCAGTTGCCAGATGCCCTCGGCAATGTAACCGATTCGGTCGTTAATGAGCTCCTGGTCGAGTTGGACGACCTGCTCAAAAAGAAACTCGAGATGAGCGTCGTCTATCAGCCGGCCTTCGAGGGACTTCAAGTCTTGCAGGACGAGATAGCCGAGAAGAAACAGGAGATTCTCGAAGCAGTGCGCATGTTGGACACGAGTTCCGGCGGCGGCAGCAGTATCTGGCAGCGGCGCCAGACCCTGTACCGTCAGCAAATGGAACTGCGGATGCAGCTCGCCTCGGGCGAGATTCGCGCCGCGGCCCTCCGCAAGATGCTCGAGGAGATGATCCCACAGATTCCTGAACTCGCCAATAAGAACCTCGAGTACGAGCGCCTGGTGCAAGAAGCCAATCATATCCGGGCCCAGTTTAACAAGCTGCGCGAGCGGGAATTTGAAATCCGCACCGTGCTCAGCCGCAGTTCCGGTCAGGTCGAGCGCCGCAGCGCCGTCGTGCCAGTGGAATTCTTCCCTGCCGGACAGCGAATACGGACGTGGCTGAACTTCGTCATCGGTGGCGGCTTAGGATTCGTGCTGGGTTTCTGCCTGGCGCTCATGTGGGAAATGATGGACACCTCCATTCGCAGCATCGAGGACGTGACCGAGCACATCGGTCTCGAGGTGATTGGCACAATTCCCAAAATGCGATTCGGAAAGCCCAGGGGCAGCCGCAGGCGACGCGGTACCTACGTCGCCATGGTTGATGAAGAGCAGACCGATGCCTGCATAGTGACACAACACGACCCCAAGTCGCCCATTTCCGAGGCCTATCGGACACTGCGGACTAATTTCCAGTTTGCCACGATACGACAAAAGCCCAAGACCGTCATGGTGACCAGTGCCGTCCCCGGTGAGGGAAAAACCACCACCGCAGTCAATATGGCCGTGACCATGGCCGACCGGGGCATGCGCGTGTTGCTGGTCGACACGGACTTACGCCGCCCCAATGTCCACCGTGTGTTAAAAGTGGAACGCGACGTCGGCTTGGCCGATGTCGTTCGGGAGGGCATCGAGACCCAACGCACCATCCGCTCTACGGGCATCGAGAATCTCTGGATCGTATCCAGCGGCCGCGTACCGCCTAACCCCTCCGAACTGATGGGGTCCGAACGCATGGCGCGGCTTATCAAGCGCCTGGGCGAGGACTTCGATTTGGTGGTGTGCGACGCACCCTCCATACTCGTGGTGACCGACCCAGTCTTGCTCGCTACGCATGTCGACACGGTCGTGCTGGTGGTTTCCGCGAACAATGCCCGACGCGAGACCATCCAGCGAGCTTGCAAGCTGTTGCAGGCCGCCAACGCTACCATTGCAGGCGTGGTCCTCAATGGTCTCGAGGTGACGCGTCGGCATTACTACTACTATTATTACTACTATGACGATGCCACGCGGGCCGCACGCCGGTGGTATCATCTGTGATTGTGAACCTCCGTCTCCTCCGTCGTTGAAAAAAGACAGGATTATCCCCCGATGACCAGGGGCAACTGACAACCGGCATGGCTCTGTTTCGTTCCGAACGTGGTATCGGCCGCGGCGAAATCGCCGAAAGCCGCATCGAGGCGCCATTCTTTGCCGGCTTCATGGTCGGGTGTGCCATTCTTCTCCTCATTGCGCACGTCTATTTCAATAATCCGACTGTTACCATCGCTCTGGCTATCAGTATGGTCGTGTTTGGCACGACTGTCGTGCGCGTCGATTACGGGGTCTACATCCTGGTCATCGCAATGCTGTTGTCGCCGGAGCTTGTCGGTGGATATGAGTATTCGGGCGAGCGCCCGTTGAACATTCGGTACGACGACGTGCTGATTCCAGTGATCTTCCTGGGCGTGCTGGTCAAGCAGGCCTTCGAGGGGCGCCAGAGCCTATGGCGCTCCAGTCCGGTCAACGCCGGGATTATCGCCTACTTCAGCGTGTGCTGTATCTCGACGTTGCTGGCATTGCGGGCGAACCTTCCCGCTTGGAACAAGCACACCGCCGTTTTCGTGATGCTGAAAATGGCCGAGTTCTACATGGTCTTCATTCTTGTGGGCGACGCGATCCGCACCCGTGAGGAAATGCGCAAACAGCTTACGCTCTTTTTTGTCATCGCCTTGATTGTCTGCGGCTATGGCGTTGTGATGATGCGCACATTGTCACGAGTCAGCGCGCCGTTTGAGGCGCGCGGCGGTACCGAGCCCAATAGCTTCGGGGGCTATCTGACCCTCGTGATATCTGTGGCGATCGGCCTGTTTATCCACGCTCCCACCAGCAAAAAGAAACTGATGTTTTTCTCCATCGCCGTAATGGCGTTCATTCCATTCTTGTATACCTTGTCCCGCGCCTCATACATCGCGCTGCTTGCCGCGATACTCGTGCTGGGTATATTGGGTCGAAAACTGCTCATTTTGGGCCTGGTGGCGGCAATCTTATTGGGAAGTCCTATTTTGATGCCCGAGGAAATTAAGGACCGCGTCAATTACACCTTCCAGCGCGGCGCCGGCGAGCCCCTCATAATGGCAGGACAGGACACAGGCCTGAAAATCGACAAATCCACCCATGAACGCATCT
>CAYRLQ010000128.1:0-11010 GCA_964425145.1 uncultured Nitrospiraceae bacterium | reverse complement strand
TCGGCGAGCTGGTCAAACGTAATGAGCGAATGGTTGTTCTCGATGCGGTCCTTCTTGAACAGAGAGGCCTCGGGAACAAAATGATACAGCGCCCCGATGTGAATCACCGGCTTCCCGATGACTTCGTCGAGGGCGGGCGTCCGCAGGCGTTTTTCATCGAGGGATACGAACTCCCCGTTCTCCTGGACGAATCGGCGGTAGCGCTTTGCCATCGTAACGTAAGTCGCGTTGTCGTCGAAAATGTACCGGATGATGCGCTGATAGCGGAGCCGGCCGAGGCTGGGGTACCACCGTGGTGCAATCCGAGTCGGTCCGCCGGAGCGGTGACGGTAGGCTGCCCCGGCGTCGTCGCTGGTCTCAAGAATGGTCTGAACGCCGTGGCCATCGTGAATCTGGCCCCACCACGGCATGTAAAGCGAGCGGGAATTGCACAGGTCGGTCTGATGGATGTTTTGTGGCCAATTCCCGGGCAGGAGCACGCCCTGCATGAACGGGATCACTGAGCAATCCGCTTCCGCGTTGCTCAGGATGATGTGCTTGGGCCAGTTAATAGCGCGTAGTTCTGCGTTGGACTCCCGAGCCGCAAGCTCGAACACGATTTCATTGCCGATGAGGTTCGCACAGAGGCGCAACTCGAACCCTGGCGCTTCAGGGAAGTCTGACAGCGTGATCAGCATGCCCACGCCGTAGCCTGTACTAAAAGGCTCGACTGTCCTTGCCTGGGCCGAGTTCAGGCTGAAAGACGCGGCCGCGAACTTCACGTCCTTACGGTCACACGGGGCAAACCGCCACTCGAGCGACGGCGTGCGGACGATCATCGCGAGGTCTTCTTTCGCAAGGCGGAGTTCCAGCGCGGGCATCGTGACTATCCAGGCAGCGTCCATTTCTTCGAAGCCGCCCTCGGCGCGCTTGGGCTTGTCGGCGGCATGCTCCCAGAGCCACATCCGTACAGCGTCGATGGCCCGATACAGTTCGTCGAATTGCTCGCCATTGGCCGCGCCCGCCTCGAGACGCCGCTCAAGTTCCGCCAGCTTCGCTTCCTTTTCGGCTTGAAGCTCCGCAGGCACTGTGATGGCGTGCAGGCGCTCGACGTGGAACTGCAAGGTCTCGAGTCGTGCGCCAAACTCCTCGCCGGCGGCCAATTGGCTCATGAGAGTGAATACTAGATACAGCATGGCGTGTCCTCCTATCCTTACTTTTTCTTTGGGAAAAGAAAGAGTAAGCAAAAAGAAACCATCATTCAATGTTGCGCGTTAAAATCGGATTTCGTAGCCGATGCAGAGGTGTGGTTCGAGGGGGTGTTTGCAGATGATGTCGAACTTCTGTTTGACCAGAGGCCATTCCTCGGGCAGGCAGGCGCCGTAAAGGTACTCGACTCCTACGGTGTCTTTCTTCAAAAGGTCGGTCACCTCCTGCGGTGCGCGCATGCGGAACCGGTAGTGGCGGCCGATCTCGGCCAGGCCGATGCGCTGGTAATACCGTTGGGCCTTGCGGTCCTGGGTCCAATATTCGAGACGGCGTAAGCCTTTCTTCTTGGCGTCTTCGATGGTCGAGTCGATTAGGCGCTGGCCGATTCGGTGTCCCGCGAACTCGGGCAGTCGGCCGAACTCGAGCACATAGCCGCCGCGGCTGTCTTTGAGAAAACACATCTCGCCACGCTCGTTCTCGTACTGGACGTCGGTCAAGCCGACGATTTTGCCGTCGGCCACGGCCACGAGCTTGGTGGATTCATAGCCTTCGTAGAGCGGGCGCTCCTGGATGGCATAGTTCCAGGCGTGGGAAATGCTCAGGATGATCGCGTGAACCCGCATCCATTCATCGCGGTCCTCCTGGCGATATTCGCGAAGCTCGATCTCCATCAGTGGTCCCTTCAGCAGTTCGGTAGGGTCACGCTTCTGCGTGACCGAAAAGGCCGGTCGAGCGGGAGCTCGACCCTACCCTCCAAGGCGTTTCGCTGACGCCGTTCCATACCAGCGTGCCTCCTGGTTCAGACCCCGGATTCATCGCCGCCGAGCAGTGCTTTGGCCTCGGACATTCTACCGAGGGCCTCTGCGACGTCGCGCAGGTTCGTGCGGGCCTCGACATAGCCGTGGTTGATTTTGACGGCGCGGGCGAACTGGTCGAAGGCACGGTCATGCTCGCCCATCTCGCAGAGCAGGACGCCCAGGTCGTTGAAGTTGGTCTCGAGCAGTGGGAAGGTTTCGATGGCCTCTTTGAGCAGGCGCAGGGCCGCCATTGAATCTCCCCGTGCGAGGGCTTCGTTGGCCTCGCGGTTCAGGCGCTTGGACTCCTGGGCGGCGTCGCATCGCTCTTCTGGGGTTACGTGCCATTTTTTCTCGAAGCGGCGCTGGTTTTCATCGATAAGCGCTTGCCATTTCTCGTCGGTCATGCCTATGCCTAGAAAGGTTCGGCCGCCATAGTGAAACACGAAGGCGTCTTCGGCAACGCAGAGTCGGTAGCCCGCCCGCAGCACGCGCACACAGTAATCGTCATCCTCAAAGTTCCCGATGCCGTAGGACTCGTCGAAGAGCCCCACTTCCTCGAGCGCCCTGTCGCGAATCAACAGGCAGAATCCCACGAGTCGGGCGACGTCGCGCCGCTTTCCGGCGTTACGCCTGGCGAGGTCGTAGGCAAAGGCATTGATCTCATCCAGGTTCGTGAACATCAGCCCACCGATCTGCTGGCTCCCGGAGACATAGTTGCTCATGGGCCCGACCATGCCCACATCGTCGGCCTCGAGGAGGGCATGCTCGAGACGTTGCAGCCAGCCCTCGGGCACGAGCGTGTCGCTGTTGAGCAACAGGACGTGGCCTTCGGCCTGTTTTAAGCCCAGGTTTACGCCGCCGGCGAACCCCAGGTTTACGGGCGAATGGATGACATCGGCGCCGGGCACCGTGTCGAAGAAGGCCCCGACGCCGTCGGTCGAGCCATTGTCCACCAGGATGAGCCTATAGGCGCGGCGTGTGTTTGCCTGGATGGATTGGATGCATTGGCGGCAATAGTCGAGTTGGTTGAACGCGGGGATGATTATCAATATTGGCGTGTCCAAGCGGTCAGCTCACTTTCTCGCCCGGTTTGAGCCGGTTCCACATCCCGGGCCACACAGAAGGAAACGGCGAGGTACAATACGCTGTGTCGACGATGAGTGTGCCCTGGCCCGTGGCGATTCGTACCGGGGCTCTTGTGGTCAGCACGGTCCCAGGCTCGGCATTGACCGGCGCCGCATCGAACGCGGTCTGGCGCACGCAAACCGTCCTCCCGCGGAAGGTAAACCGCGACATCAACAGCCAAAACGCCCGCACCCGTCGGTCGATTTCCTCAGCCGGCAGCGACCAATCAATAAACGTGTCTTCTTTCGTCACTTTCCTGTCGTAAGATGCGGCGTTGTGATCCTGCGGCACGCCCTCGAGCCCCTCGGCTTCGATGCGGTCCATGACGTCGACGACCCGTTCCGCGGCCACGTCGCATGCCTTGGCATACAACGTGAGGGCTGTATCTCGCGGCCCGATGTGAAAGGCGGTCTGATCGAGAATGTCGCCGGTGTCGATGCCCTCGTCCATTACGTGAAACGTAACGCCGGTTTCCTGCTCGTTTGCCAACAGCGCCCAGCAAAACGGATTCGGCCCGCGGTGCTTGGGCAGGAGCGATGAATGGGCGTTCACACAGCCGATCTTGGGCAGGTCGAGTAAGGGTCGTTTCAGAATGATGTCAAACCCGCCGACCAGCAGGATGTCCGGCTCGCGTGCACGCAACGGCTCAAGATCGTCGGCCATGCGGTCGACCCAGACGATGGGGATACCCCGGCGGATGGCGAACCCCGGCGCGCTGCTGCCCCCGGCGACGACGCTCAAATAGCTGGGAAGCAGCCGGCGTTTGACCCCCTTGGTCTTGCGCCCGTTTTGAACCACGGCCACAATCTCGTGGGACGACTCCATCAGTGGCCGCGACAGACTTACCGCCAGCCGCCCACTCGCCGCCACCGCTATCCGCATCGCTCAACTCTCCAGGAAGGTGCGGTGCCACGCGAAAAACATCAGCAGCGCCCAGAACTGGCGCCGGCGATAGACGTTGTGCGTAGCCGACCGGACCACTCGTTCGACCACGGGCCACTTGAACAGGCCGGACGCTTCAACGCGCTCTTGGGTAATGGTTTCGCGTGTCACGTTCTCGATCACGCGAATCACGGCCCCAGACTGCGGCACCCGGAACCCGCGCCGTGCCCGCATGCGAACGCGCCCTGGCATGGACCCTTTCATCGCCTGGCGCAACAGCGTTTTGCTTCGTGCACCGAACTTCACATCGGCCGGCAACGTCGACGCGAAATCGACCAACTCGTCGTCGAGGTAAGGATACTCGAGCTCGACACCGTGGGCCGCGGCCACTCGTTCAGAGCCTGCCAGCAGCAGACCGGGCAATCCCACACGCAAATCCAGAGACAACAGATTGCGGGTCAGGTCGCCGTCGACAAAATGCGGCCGCATGATCGCTACGGACCCGCCTTTCTCGAAAATGGCCGCGTTCATCGTGTCGGTGTACAGTTCCGCGCGCTCGTCGTGGTCAAACACCGACAACAGCGACAGGTACGCTCCCAGGTTGTCATGCACCGAGGTCAAGTAGCGGGCCCCGCGGCGGACAAACGCGTTGGGCGGGAGCGAAGGCATGATGCCGCTGAGCAGGTTCACCGGGACCCGCCGGCGCGCGCCGCGGGTCTTCTGCAGAAAGTGATACCGCGGGTAGCCGCCGAGCAGCTCATCGGCCCCGTGACCCGTGAGAAACGCCGGGGCCACTTTCCCCGCCTGTTCTGCAATGAGCCAAGAGGGAAACACCGAGACGTCCGCAACCGGTTCGTCGAGATGGTAAACGACCTTGGCGAACGTCGCCTCGTTTAGCCGGCGCGATTTGCACTCCTGGAGCGGCAGGCCCATCAAGCGCGCCGACCCTTTGGCCAGCCGCGCCTCGTCTTGCCAAACGGTCCTGAGCTTGACAAAAACCGGCTGCAGTCCGGGCTTGAGCGCGGCCAGCGCGGCACAGTCGACGCCCGCCGACCACAGCAGTGCCTCGGCGGAGGTCTTCGCAACCGCCCGCTGGAGCAGCGTACGCAGGTGTTCCGCAGCCGCCTCGCGCGTCGTTGGTTCAACGCGCAAGTCAAACCGGTTGTAAGGCGTCTCCGTTACCTGCCCCGCGCCATACTCGAGGATATGGCCCGGCTGAACGCGCTTGACCCCTTGGATGATCGATTCCGGTCCCGGCACGCACCGTAACGTCAGATAGCAGTCGACGCTGGCAAGGTTCACGTGTTTTTCAACCAGCCCCGAGGCCAATATGCCCTTCAATTCGGACGCAAACAGCAGGAAACCGTCCCCCTGGTAGTAATAGAGCGGTTTAATCCCAAGCCGGTCGCGAATAAGCCACCAGCGCGCCCCCTCGTCCAGACCCACCGCAGCAGCAAACGCGCCACGTAGATCAAACTGCGCCCGGCGCTTAAGGTTTTGGCACCGCTTGTGGAGGTCACCCGGCGTTACCACGGCGCCCCGGTCATCGCGCGGCGACCCATCCACCAAACACGGGCGGGGTGTCAGCGGCGCAGCACAGGCGACCGTGAACGATTCACCCTCGAGCACGTGGCGCCCGTCACCGCGGTGTTTCATGGCCGCCGCCATGGCTCGCACCGCGCCTGGATCGCGCTTGCCCAAAACTCCACTTATCGCGTCCATTAGAAGACCTTTCTAGTGTCGATCAGGAGCGTCACCGGTCCGTCATTAGCTAAGCGCACCTCCATGTGGGCGCCGAACTCGCCGGTTTCCACCGTCAGGCCGCGTTCGCGGAGCTGTTGGACGAATAATTCGTAAAGCGGCACGGCTACTTCGGGCCCTGCGGCCTGCGTGAACGACGGGCGCCGGCCCTTGCGGCAGTCGCCGTGCAACGTGAACTGCGAAATCACCAGCAGGCTTCCAACGACATCCTGCACCGACAGGTTAAATTTGCTCGCCTCGTCCTGGAAACAGCGGAGGCCGACGACCTTCTCGGCCAACTGCGCTGCATCCTTTTCCTCATCCCCCTCGCCTACGCTCACGAACACCAGCAAGCCACGGCCGATCTCGCCGGCTACCCGGCCATCAACCGCCACCGACGCTTCCGACACCCGCTGCACTACAGCTCTCACAGCTCAAGCTCCTTAACCCTATTCTCGCTACTCAGCAGAGTCTATCAAGCTGCTGACCACGAATCAAAAGTGCCCAATGACCACCGAGACTCGAGCCGGCCCCGGAGGCACAACCACGCATAGCTTGTGGTCCATTCTTTTCATGGTTATACTTGTGGTTTCCGTTTACAGGGAGGTGCGAAATGAGATTCCGAGGAGTAACTTTCGGCGTGCCAAAGGAAATCATGCCCGGGGAAAGACGGGTCGCCGCGATTCCTGAGACAGTCAAGAAAATGGTGGCAGAAGGGGCAAAGGTACTTCTTCAAACCGGGGCCGGAGCAGGGTCGAATTTCGCCGATGAGGAGTACAAGGCGGCCGGCGCAGAATTGGCTGCGGACGCAGCAACCGTGTTCGCGCGATCGGACATCATACTGAAAGTGAAGGAACCCATACTTGACAAGGCGAGAAATCAACATGAAATTGAAATGATGAGGGGCGGACAGTGCTTGATAACGTTTCTGCATCCCGCATCGCCGGCAAATCACAAGATGGTGAAAGAACTGGCCGCAAAAGGCGTCATCGCGTTAACTTTGGACAGTATTCCCAGAATTTCAAGGGCCCAATTTATGGATGCGCTAACCTCCATGAGCACGGTGGCGGGTTACAAGGCGGTACTGCTGGCGGCCAACAGGTTGCCGAGGTTCATGCCCATGGTAGGCACGGCGGTGGGAATGATTCGCCCTGCTAATGCCCTAGTGGTAGGTACGGGAGTGGCCGGGCTACAGGCCGCCGCCACGGCTAAGCGGCTGGGGGCGGTCGTGCACGCAGCGGATATTCGTCCGGATGCATGCGAACAGGCGAAGAGCATAGGCGCTAAAGTTCTGGACACCGGAGTGCCGGCCGAACTCGCTGTCGGGGAAGGAGGATATGCAAAGAGGCTCCCTCAGGAGTGGTTGGTCAAAGAGCGGGAAGCCTTGAAAGAAACCGTTGCCAGCTCAGATATCATTATCCTGACGGCTTTGATTCCTGGTAAAGTGGCGCCGATTCTTATTACGGATGAAATGGTCAGGTCCATGAAACGCGGCTCCGCAATAGTGGACGTGGCCATCGACCAGGGCGGAAACTGTGCAATAACAGAGGCAGGGGAAGTGGTTGAAAAACACGGTGTGAGCATTGACGGCACCCAAAACATCCCTGGCACGCTGCCAACGAGCGCCACGTGGCTGTTTGCCAATAATATGTATAATTATGTCTCGAACCTGGTGAAGGAGGGCAAGGTGGAACTGAACTTGGATGATGAAATCATAGCTTCTTCATTAGTCACCAATGACGGAAAAGTGGTCCATGCAGGGGCCCTAGAGGCAATGAATTCACAATAGAAGACCGTCGGAAAATGGACACGTTTCTATTACTAATCCTGTTCCTTATTGCCGGTATTAGCGGTTACAAGGTTATAAGCGAAGTTCCAGGGCTATTGCACACGCCGTTGATGTCTGGAATGAATGCATTATCGGGTGTCACCGTCTTGGGTGCTTTGGCGGCTACCGCAACTGCCATCACGGCAGGCAATCAAATCCTCGGAGCTGTTGCCATCATTCTCGCAATGACCAATGTAGTGGGGGGATTTGTGGTAACTCATCGTATGTTGAAAATGTTCAAGAAGAAGTAGGCGGCAACTCCGAAATGGATGCGATCACGTACAATCTGGGGGCCTTCATTTTCATTGTCGGTATAATTCTCGGGATAAGACTGATGAACTCTCCCGAGACCGCAGTAAAGGGGAACTTACTGGGTTCAATCTGCATCCTTGGTGCAATCGTCTTAACGCTCATAAGTAATGGGATAGTGGGTCATAAGGTACTGTGGCTTGCGATGGCCATCGGAGGGCTCATCGGCTATTTGCTCGCAGTAAGAGTAGAGATGATTCAAATGCCCCAGTTGATCGCCCTCTTCAACGGCTTGGGAGGCGGGGCTTCGGCAGTAGTTGCCTTGGTCATACTCTTTGGCGATCATGATAACCTTAGTGTTATCAGCAAGTTAGCCAGTAGCCTGGCTTTGACCATAGGGGGACTTACGCTGAGCGGCAGCCTGATTGCTGCGGGGAAATTGGCTCAAAAAGTACCGCAGCGGCCGGTGTTCCTAAAAGGCCACAGGGTTTTAAGTATCTCCACCCTCACAATAGCGGGCCTTTTTGCTCTGCTGACCACGGCGGGCCCTCCGAGCGCAGGCGCCCTAATCGCTCTGTTGACATTTCTAATTGCGCTCTTCTTCGGGCTCATCTTTACCATTCGAATTGGGGGCGCCGACATGCCTATCACCATTTCTCTGCTCAACTCCTTGTCCGGCCTTGCCGCCGCTATTGCAGGTTTTGCCGTCAATAACCTTTTACTGGTGGCGGTGGGCGCAATTGTTGGTGTTGCCGGCCTTATGTTGACACGCATCATGTGTCGAGCCATGAATCGGACCCTGGCCGAAGTATTGGCAGGGGAAACGGTTGTTCGGCCTGAAGAGCAAACCGTTTCAATAAAGGGAAACCAGACCGCTGAGGTGGCTGTCCACCAAGCCGCGGGCACGTTGCAAGAACGCGAATCAATCGCCTCCATGCTGCGTACGGCAAAGAAGATAGTGATTGCGCCGGGGTATGGAATGGCCGTGGCTCAGGCCCAGCGTCAGGTAAAGCAGTTATCGGACGAGCTGGAGAACCTGGATAAGGAAGTAACCTTTGCCATCCATCCCGTCGCAGGCCGAATGCCCGGGCACATGAATGTATTGCTAGCCGAAGTCGAAGTCCCTTACGAAAAACTCGTTGAGATGGATGATATAAATCCCGAGTTCCGGCAGACAGATGTAGTGATTGTGGTAGGGGCGAACGACGTGGTAAACCCGGCCGCATCGACAGCGGAAGGCACACCAATTTATGGAATGCCGATCTTGCGAGTCAATGAAGCCAAGCACGTGATCGTTTGCAACAAGGATCATCAGCCCGGTTACGCAGGAGTCGATAACCCATTATATCAACAAGAGAACGTAACGCTCTTGCTGGGAGACGGAAAAGAAACCGTGAGCGAGCTAATAAAGATACTTCACGCTTGACCCGGGCACATGGCGAGAAACATAGAGATTGGCGATGCCCCATGGTATGTATGCCATGGAACAGAAGATACCAGTCATAAGCCTGCTGAAGTGCCTGCGACAAAAGTCTGCTTTGAGTCATTCTGAACAAAGTGAAGTGACGTGAGCCAAACGCGCATCCAGAGCGACATGGAATACCTCGCCGGGGAATTGCCGCACCGCGGGGCGAATACGGACGCCGAGCGCGCCGCGGCGGAGTACATCCGGAATCGATTCAGCGAATACACGCCCGACACGGACATCGACGACTTTTATTCCATCGACTCCCATTACTACCTGTTCGCATCGTACTACGCGGAATTCTTCATCGTGTCCTTGGTTGCATTCTGGCTGCCCCGGGTCGCCCTATGTTACGGGGCGGTCGTGTTCCTGGCCTACCTGTGCGAGTTCATGGGCTACCGCACCTTCTCGCGGCTGCTGCCCCGGTTCGAGACCCAGAACGTCGTCGCCCGGTTTCTCGCCACGCGGCCCAAGTGGCTGTTCGTGATATCGGCGCATTACGATTCTCCCCGTGATGGCGTGCTCGCGAATCCCCGGTTCCTCCCGTGGTTGCGCACGGCGCACCAGGCCGTTGTGGTCTGCATGCTCCTGGTGCTGCTCACCTGCGCCACGGAGTCCGTCGGCATCTTCGACAACACTGCCATCCCGGTCAACCTGGTGGTCCGCTGGACGGCCGTCGGGTTTTTACTCTGCGCAGCATTCGCCCTGTTTCACAGCGCCCTGCACGGCGAATTCGTCCGCGGGGCTAATGGCAATGCCTCTGGCGTAGCCGCGCTGCTCGATCTGGCCGAACGGATCGCTCAACGCCCCCTCGAGGAGGCGGATGTGTGGCTGGTGGCCACAGGTAGCAAGGAAACCTGGATGAATGGCATGCACCACTTTGTCAAGAGTCATTCGCCCGACCCGGAAACCGCCTACTTTCTCAACATCGAATACGTCGGGGCAGGCCAATTGCACTATGTCACTGGTGAGGGCATGCTCCATGTCTTTCCTAGTTCCCCGGAGTTCCTCGCGGCCGCCCAAGCCGTGGCTGATGCTTATGGCGCGACGCCCCACCGCCTGCGCGCCGTACCCTCCGACGCCCTCATTCCCCTGGCCCGCGGGTTCAAAACCATGAGCATCGTGGCCCTGGACCCCAGCGGTTTGCCCCAGGACTGGCACTGGCACACCGATACCCTCGTGCACGTGGACCCTGAGTGCATCAGGAAAGCAACCGACTTTGCCGAGGCCGTCCTCCGCCGCCTCGAGGCGAACCTCACCTGAGCCAGTACGCTGCGTTGAACGAGCACGCGCAGCCACGGGAATTGTCGGCCTTGAAGGGCTCTGCAGGGACAGACCACGAAATAGCGGCACTTTTCGGAGTTTCGCTGCTTGAGGGGCCCCGGCGTTCCGGGATTGTGGCGACTCTCGCCATAGACGGTGCCATGATAGGAAAAGAGATTCGGACCGTCAAGCCGGGTGACGCGGCTTTTGGTGCTGACCCTGTGGGCATGAGGCGGTTACGACGTCGCGCTCAGCATCAAGGTGCTTGTGCGCCTCCGGCGCAACGGTTTTCTTCAGTTTGAGGCCGAGGTTGCTCGTTGCCACTTTCGTCGCCATGCTGGATAGAGCCACACGTGGTAGCTGCAAGCGGCGCCCAGGGATATGAAGAAAAGGATGCCGAAAGGAAATTCCGGTTGCCTGGGGAGGGCGAGACTCCTGTCGAGCCGTCGGGGCGGGTGCGGCTCGACAGGAGT
>CAYRLQ010000127.1:0-11246 GCA_964425145.1 uncultured Nitrospiraceae bacterium | reverse complement strand
ATCGGGGCTCGTGGCACCCTCAAGCGCTAGCTTGGGGGTGTCTTAAGGTGTTGCGACTACAGAGTTTACACCCTCAAACGAGTTTGAGGGTGCCACGTTCCCAAGTTTGAGGGTGCCACGCATGCCCACTTTATATTCTGTTACCCTTTTTGCGTTGAGCTGTACTTGGTTTTCCGCTCAAACTTGTTTATGAAGTGTGCTTCGTTCGCAAATTGCATCTTCGTTTGAAGGGCATGTACACTTTATGGCGATCAATGACGAAAAAACATCCTGTGCGGTAGGGTCGCGCTCCTATGTGACCGAGAAAGGCCCGTGGGCCGAGCGGCGTGGATAACGCCGCCGGGGAGGAATCACTATGAGAAGCTATGGGTTGGACGGCGTCGACAAGGGCCGGCCTTCGGCCCGGGCAGGTAACGCCGCGTATGCGGCCGGTTTGCTATTGGCAGCGGTATTGTCGGGGTGTGGAGGGCCGGACCAGGACGCGGCGCCGGGACCAGATGTGGAGCCGGTGAAGGTTGCATTCGTGACGAACAACGCGTCGGATTTCTGGCAGATCGCCCGGGCCGGTACCGAGAAGGCCGTCAAGGAATTGGGGTGCAAGGTGCTGTTCCGGATTCCGCCCACGGGCACGGCGCAGGAACAACAGCAGATCGTGCAGGACCTGATCACGCTGGGCGTATCGGGTATCGCCATCAGCCCGAAAGACCCGGAGAATCAGACGGCTATGCTGAACAAGGCCGCGGAGTCGGTCGACCTGGTCACGCAAGACTCCGATGCGCCCAACAGCAAGCGGATTTGCTACATCGGCACGGACAATTACCAGGCGGGCGCAGCGGCCGGCGAGTTGATCATGAAGACGCTCCCGGAGGGCGGCAAGATCATCCTGTTCGTGGGCACGCTTGACGCGCAAAACGCTCAGGACCGCAAGAAGGGCATCGAAGATACACTCGCCGGCACGAATATCACGATTGTCGATACGCGCACGGACGAAACCGACCGGCTTAAGGCTAAAGCGAATGCCCAGGACGCCTTGGTGGTCCATCCGGACCTGGCCTGCCTCGTGGGCCTGTGGAGCTACAACGGGCCGGCGATTTTGAACGGTGTAAAGGCCTCCGGGAAGCTCGGCCAGGTCAAGATCGTTTGCTTCGACGAAGAGGACGAGACCCTCCAGGGGGTCAAGGACGGCCATATCTCAGGCACAATCGTACAGCAGCCCTTCGAGTTCGGCTACCAGTCGGTGAAACTGCTCGTCGCACTGGCCCAAGGCGACCGATCGGTCGTGCCCGATGACGAGAGAATCATCATTCCGGTCAAGACGATCTCACAGGAGAACGTCGACGCCTTTTGGGCGGAACTGAAGCAACAGACGGGAAAATCGTGAGAAAGGTACTGGGACTAACCAGTTTGCTCGTGGGTCTGATTGCTGTCGCGTGCTTATGGGAACACGTTCATCACGGCACCATCAAATTCCTCACGGTTCAGAACGCCCGAAATCTACTGACACTGATCGGCCTGTTCGGCATTTTGAGCCTGGGCCAGTCGTTTGTAATCATCTCCGGCGGCATTGACCTATCGATCGGCAGCGTGGTGGCGCTGCTGGCCATCCTCGCGGCCGACCTGCTCGACAAGGGCCAGGGCTGGAGCCCGGTCATTGTAATTCCCGCCATACTGCTCCTGGCCATGGTTATCGGGGCTTGGCACGGCGTGCTGGTTACCAAGGCGCGGATGCAGCCCTTTGTGGTGACGCTGTGCGGCCTATTCTTCTTTCGGGGTATCGCCCGGGTCGTCTCCGGGGACGAAACCCGCGGATTCGGATCGGCTTTTCCGAAGCTCGCCTGGCTGGCCAACGGATTTCTCCCCAACAGCGACGGGATTCTTCCAGTACCGTTTCTGATCTTCGTGGTTCTGGCGGCGATCGTGGCGGCGTTTTTGCATCTGACGCCGTACGGCCGCCACCTGTTTGCCTTGGGCGCCAACGAGGAGTCGGCGCGGTTCAGCGGCATTCGTACGCACCGCCTCAAGGTTCTTGCCTACGTGCTGTGCAGTTTCATTACCGGCATCGGCGCCCTGCTGCTGGGCTTCAACATCAACTCGATCGGCCCGGCGAACTTCGGCGGCTTCTACGAGCTATACGCCATTGCCGGCGTGGTGCTGGGCGGGTGCAGTCTTCGCGGCGGCTCGGGCAATATCCTGGGCGTGATCATTGGTGCAGCGCTGATCCGGGTGCTGACAAACCTGGTCAGCATACTGGAGATACCCAGCCAACTGGAGTATGTTGTTATTGGCGCGGCTATTCTGGTGGGCGTGCTGATCGATGAATTGTTCACGAGTAGAAAACATGAAGTATGAAGCATAAGAGACGTGGGATGACTTACGAATACTCGGGGTACCTAACAACCATTCTGGATGCACCCGACCCAATATCCGTGAGTGAGTTGGATTCCGTAGTCTTCATGCCCGACGACCTCATGCTTTGGCGCATCGAAGAGCAGGAGCCGCAGCGCGAGTGGGAACACATTCCCGTGCATCGCACGCGCTCGAAGAACGCCGTTCGGCTCGAGGGTCACTTCGAGGGCATCCGTCGACTGGACATCGCCACGGACCAACCCCGGTTCTGGGTGTCGCTAAGCACATTGGGCAAGAAGGACGCCCAATTTCCCGTGGACGTCACCCAATATCCGATCATCGAAGTGACGTATCGATGCGCAAGCGCGAACGCGCGGCCCGCGTGGCTTTGGACATATCCCGGGGGCGTCCACTTCGCTATGCTGGCGCCTGGGCGCCGATGGCGGACCGTGGCGCGTCGCATCCCTCACTTTGGATTTCCGCAGCAGGTGGACGCGCTGACCTTTCGCCTATATTCGACCACCCGCACCACGGAGGCGCTCGAGATCGAGTCGGTGCGGTTCCGCGCCATGAGCCCGCGGGAAGCCGAGGCGTCCGCGAAAGACCAGGCCCGGCTCGAGAGCTATGAAAAAAGCCACCAGTACCCTATTCTGGACGAGTTCCTCCCACTGGGAACATTCATGAACGCCGAGGCGGCCAGCCGCCTGGCGCAAACCCTGGGCTTATCGTCCGAGGAATACTGGCGCCTCGTGCTCGAGGACATCGCCAGACACCATCACAACTGCATCGCGCTGGAAAGGGCCGACGTACTCAGTGCCGAGCAATTGCGCACAGTCCTCGACCTGGCACAGTCGTACCAGGTCAAACTCGTGCCTATGTACGGGTTTCGGCTGGGCAGCCCTGCCAAGGACATGCGCGAATTCATTGACACGCGGGTTACACCCTACGTGGATGTGCCCAGTGTGCTGGCGTGGAACATCTACACGCCCCTATCGGAGCGGAAGTTCCCCGACCTGATGAAACTCAAACCACTTATCGAGAACGCCGACCCAAACCATCCCGTAGCGCTCTTGACGGAGTATCCAAACGCCTTCGCCCTCTTCGCCCGGTTTTTCACCGTATCGGGCACGGCACACTACGCATCCCATGCGCCCTGGAGCGTAGCGGACATGCTCCAACAGCACGTGCCATTGAGCCGGGGCCAGCAGTTCTGGCTCATCGCGCCGGGCTCTCTGTCCCCATCGGACACCCCCGATTGGAACGGCTGTCCTGAAATGCGCCTGATGATGCATCTCGCGTTCGCCAACGGCGTAAAGGGCTGGTTCTCCTATATCTATCACAGCGACCCGCCCTGGGTCAGCGGCAGTTGCCAACGGTCGTTGACGGGACCTTTCCTAACCTTCAGCGATTTGTGGGCGGAACTGGGCCACCGGATGCGTTGGTTTAACGCCATTGCGCCATTATTTCTACAAACCCGGCCCGAGCCCAGGCTCCAGAAATGGTTTGGTTCGACCAGCGCACGTCACGCCCGATCCCAATTGCCCGAACACATCCCGGCCACGGCCGTCTACCGCCTGCGTGGGCCGGACTACGAGCTGTATTACGTCGTTAGCAATGATATGACTGAGATGACCACGGAGAAGATCAACATTGCGACGCGCAGCGCCCGGGGCCTGCAGTTTTACGACCTGACCGATTTCGTGCGCGACCGCGCCTGGGTCCCCATGGCGCACACGCGGCACCTGGAGATGTCCCCCGGGCAGGCCAATGTCATCCTGGCGGCGAAACCCGAGGCATGCACGCGCTGCCGAGACGCGATTGCGTCCCGACTCATTCAGGATGATCAGCGTCAACTCGATCTCGGCCTGCAACTCACACGCTCATACGACATCGACTTGGCCGAGGTCGAAGCCATGGCCGATGCCGTAGGAGATGGCGACATCATGACCGACTTGGGCGCCATGAAACAGGCGCGCAACAAGCTCCTCGACCTCATCTACGATACCCCCGCGATCTGCGAAGCGCGCAGCAAGCTTATCGAGGCCGGCGCGGCCCTGTGTGGCTGCGATACCGCACTGTGTGGCATTCTCGCCCAGGGCAAAGTCGGCCGGGCCGGGGAACTGGGCTTAAAACTCATCCCCCTCGTTCGTGAATTGGCCCATTTCCGCCTGGAACTGCGCCGTGGTCGGGGTGCCGGAATCCAGTCCCACTGCGAACGGCTGGCCAAGCGCGCCGTGCAAACCCTTGCAGAAATCCGCGCGGCATCGTCGTCAAGCTCTGTCCGCAACAGTAGCTGACCAAGTATAGGGCAACGCAAATGACAGCATCGAATTACGGAGTTATTACATGAAACGTTGCGGATCGGTCATCAAGGTGCGCGAGGGAAAGCTCGACGAGTACAAGCGCCTGCACGCACAGGTCTGGCCGGATGTACTCAAGATGATTCGCGCGTGCAACATGGGGAATTACTCGATCTACTACAAAGACGGCTACCTGTTCAGCTATTTTGAGTACGCGGGCGACGACCTCGAGGCCGACATGGCCAAGATGGCCGCTGATCCGGTCACGCAGAAATGGTGGGACCTGTGCAAGCCGTGCCAGGAGCCTTTGGAAACCCGCGCCGAGGGCGAGTGGTGGGCGAGCATGGAAGAGGTCTTTCACCTCGATTAAGGGCCCTTGTGGCTGTTGGAAAAACGGTGGAATTCACGTCAAGGAGACCAAGGGACCATGGCTAGATACATTTCCCACGGTACCTGCAGCCTTTGCGGCAAGCGCGCAGCTAAAGCGGGCATGAGCCGCCACCTGAAGACCTGTGCCCCCGAGCACGAGCATGCCGACGGCGAGACCTACCGGCTCTTCCATCTTCGAGTCGAGGATTTCTATGACGCCACCTACTGGCTCAATCTGGAGATTAAGGCCGACGCCTGCCTCGCGGACCTGGATGATTTCTTGCGAAAAATCTGGGTCGAGTGCTGCGGCCACCTCAGCGCATTCCGCATCGGTGGACTCAGCTTCAGTTGCAACCCAACTGACTTCTGGGAGAAGGAGTACGGCATGGACGTTCCTCTGTCCAAGGTACTGAATCCGGCGCAAGCCAAGTTCACCTACGAGTACGATTTCGGCTCTACCACCCGGCTGGCCCTACGTGTAGTGGGAGAGCGAGATGGGAACATCGGTCGAGCCCCGCTGCGCCTGCTGGCCCGCAACGAACCGCCGGTGTGGCCGTGTGCGGTCTGTGAGCGCCCTGCCACCCGGATCTGTACCTATTGCATGCATGCTGACAACCCCTTCTTCTGTGACGAGCACGCGGCGCAGCACGATTGCGGTGAGGAAGCCTTGCTGCCGGTGGTCAATTCGCCGCGTATGGGCGTATGTGGCTACACTGGCTAGTGGCTTGTCGATTCTACAATCATGTGTAGTCTGTCGACCCAGAGGTTTCGTGCTCGAAACCAGAAACGAAAGCTCGACGACTCAAGGAGCGAGCGACATGGAAAGAACCGCCAACTGCCTGGCGAAGCTGTACCGGATGAATGCGGCCCTGGGCCACGAGGAACCGGACCGCGTGCCGATTAGCGACTTTTTCTGGGGCAGCTTCCTCGAGCGCTGGAGAGCGGACCTGGGGCTGGCGGCCGATACGGACATCTACAGGTATTACGACCTCGACTGGATCGTAACCATCCCCAACATGGACCCGCACATCAAGCCCTTTAAGATACTCAAAGAAACCGATGAGGAAGTGGTGGTGCGCACCGGCTATGAAGCGGTGATCCAGAAGAAGTTTAACCTGCCGATGCCGGCCTTCTTGAAGTTTGAGACGGATACGGTCGAAAAAATGGCGGCCTTTGCGTTCGATGATCCCTGGGACGACCGGCGCTACTTCAGCGGTGGCGACAACCAAATCGCCGGTGTCGGCGATGAGTTTGTCCGAGATCTGCCGCCCTGGGTCGAGAGCGTGAAGGCGCTGCATCCCGATTTCCCCGTCTACGGCAGCGTCTGCGAGGGCCAGGAGACGCTGTGGCGAATCGTCGGCTCCGAAAACGTCATGCTCTGGATCGCCATGTATCCCGATGAAGTCGGGCGCTTCGTCGAGCGCATCAACGAATTCGCGCTCGAGATAACGAGGGCACAGATCGAGGCCGCCGACGGGCTCTTGGACGGCATGGTTGTTTGGGGCGACGTGGCATACAAGAAAGACATGTTCTTCTCGCCCGACTACTGGCGTGAATACTTCAAGCCCGGCGTCAAGGCCATCGTCGACCTGTGCCATCGGCACGGCATTCCGGTCATCTATCACGGGTGCGGGAACGTCACGCGCATCTTCGAGGACTACATCGAAATCGGCGTCGATGCCTACAATCCACTCGAGGCGAAAGCCGGCTTAGACGTCGTGGACCTGCGCCGCACTTACGGCCACCGTATGGCCTTCTGCGGCAACATGGACGTGATCGCCTGGGCGCACAGCAGCCGCGAGGAGCTCAAACGCATCGTTCTGACCAAGTTGAACGCGGCCAAAGGGGGCGGCTATATCTTCCAGTCCGATCACTCCGTGGCCAGCGATATCTCGGGCGAGAATTACGACTATGTGGTCAAGCTGGTTCGCGAGTATGGAAAGTATCCGCTGCAACTAGGTGAGTATGACCTGCCCGATCTGAGTTGAGAAACATGGTGCCACTCGACGAGGGCATTAGCACAAGTCTTACGCCGGGAACGAGCTGCCAACGTTGCATTGCGATGTCGACGGCTGGAAGGTACAATAGGTTCGAGGGCGGTTGTGTTAGACGCGAAACCGTGTCTGTACCTTTGGCCGGCGGAGGCCAGATTGGGTTGAGATGGCGAGGTTCTTGTTCTGGAACTTGGGGCGAAGACCCCTGCAGGACCACGTTGTGGCACTGTGCCATACCCACGATGTCGATATTCTGATCCTCGCCGAATCTGAGATATACGGCCCTCACCTGCTCCTGACCCTGAACAAAGGCCGGCCACGCAAATTCTGCACGCCGTTCGAACTGTCACCGCGCCTGTCATTTTTCATACGATATCCGTCGGATTGCCTCAAGCCCGTATCTGATGGTGGTGGCGTCGCTATCCGGCGGTTTCGGCCGCCCGTGGGCCTGGAGATCCTGCTCGGGGCGATGCATCTTCCGAGCAAGCTTCACTACGATGACGTTGACCAAATGTCTCTCTCGCACCGGGCCGCCGATGCTATCCAGCAGGCTGAACGGAGGGTCGGTCATGCCCGCACCGTCGTTGTCGGGGATCTGAACATGAACCCCTTCGAACCGGGCGTCGCCGGCGCGGACGGGTTTCATGGTATCATGGACAAGCGGATTGCCCGGAGGGGCGCTCGGACAGTTCAAGGGAAATCCCGGCGCTTCTTCTACAACCCGATGTGGGGTCACATGGGCGATGCCTCGAAGGGGCCGCCGGGCACGTACTACTATGATTCGTCGAAACAGGTGAATCTCTACTGGCACACGTTCGATCAGGTGATGGTCCGCCCGGACCTCCTGGATTTCTTTCCGGATGACCGACTCGAGGTCCTGGCGGGCGTGGGGGACCAGCCGCTGCTGTCGCCCAGAGGGACCCCGGACAAGTCGGTTGGGTCTGACCATCTTCCCCTCCTGTTCGACATTGAAATTGAGAAAGGAATCTGAAAATGGCCGAGATGAATCTTTGGGGTCAACTCCCCACAGTAGAGGTCCGTAGAACGCCGTATGTCATCCTGCGCGAGCAGGCCGCCCTGCTCGGACAGATGACCGAGAACCTACTCGAAGGTCACGTGGAGAAGGGGCGGGAGGGCTCCAAGTTCGCTGCAAAGCTTAACATCGTGGCGCCAACGCTCGACCACTATACGTACACCGTGCTGCACGTGGATTACCCGGTGGCTCTATACCCTTTGAAGGTGTGGGATACTGGAGAAGGTGCGTTTCGTGAGTGCGGGAACGACGCGGAGTTTGTCGAAGCGGTGGGTGAAATCCTTTCGTCAGACCGTGTGAAGCGTGTGATTGCCGGGCTTCTTTCTCAGATTAGGTCCGATGCCCCAACTCCGGCTTGAGAATGACGCCGGCCGTGAGATTGATCTCCTGATGTGCCATCGGGCCATTTGCTTTCATGCGGCCAGATCGGCGACCGGCCGCACGTTTGAATGGGGACTGGTGCTATGACGAGCAAGGAACGGTTGTTGTGTGCGCTCGAGGGGGGCAAGCCGGACCGGCTGCCCGTGTCCCTACATCAGTGGCAGCCGTACCATCTGGACAAATACCTGAACGGAATAAGTGACATCGAGGCGTTCGAGAAATTCGGCATGGATGCCCAAATCCAGTACTTCGAGGAAATGGGCCAGTTCTGGGTGGCCGACGCCGATTTCACGAAGGCCTCCGCGAGCGAGTGGCGGGACGAGGCCGAGGTTGTCAGCGCCGACCCCGACCACCGCGTCGTCCACCACACGATCCATACACCCGAAGGGACGCTCACGTACAAGACGGCGGGCGACCGTAAGACCACCTGGATCACGGAGTACCTGATCAAGCGCGACGAGGATATCGACTTGATCCGGAAGTACATGCCGGTCCCGAGGCTCGACCTCGAGCCGATACGCGAAATGTATGACAAGGTGGGCGACCACGGCATCCTGCGCGGGTTTGTGTGGGGCGACCAGGCGGGCTGCTGGCAACACGCCTGCTGCCTGATGGATGCCAATGAACTCATCCTGCGCTGTTTAGAGCAGCCCGATTGGGTGCACGTGCTGCTGCACGTCCTTTTGGAAAAGAAGCTGCAGTTTGTTGAATCGATGAAGGGCGCGAAATTCGACCTCATCGAGACAGGCGGCGGTGCGGGCTCCTCGACACTGATCTCGCCGGACCTGCACGGTGAATTCTGCCTGCCCTATGACCGTGAACTCCACGACACCCTCCACGGTCTGGGCTTCAAGATCACCTACCACACCTGTGGCGGCAACCTGGGCATCGAGGAATACATTGTCCAAAACGGCTGCGACGCCTCCGAGACACTGGCGGCCATCAGCTTCGGCGGCAACCAAGAGCCCTGGGAATTCAAGGAAAAGGTGGGCAACCGCCTGGCACTGATCGGCGGCCTGGACCAGTTCAATGTCCTAACAAACGGGTCCCCAGAACTGATCCGGGCCAAAGTTCACGAGTTGTTCGAGAAAGTCGGCTACGACGGCGGGTACGTCTGCTCGCTGACCGATCATTTTTTCGAAACACCACCAGAGAAGCTGCAGGTCTACGCCGACGCAGCACGTGAATGCGTGTATTGACAGCGCTGCTCTCGGCAAGCGCGATCACACCGTAAAGCAGCCGTGAGAAAAGGAGAAGGAACATGGGCCAACAAGTCAGCATCATGCCCTGCCTCGACATGCGAAACGGCCGCGTCGTGAAAGGCGTCCATTTCGTCGACATTCGCGATGCCGGCGATCCAGTCCAGTGCGCTCGCGCCTATTGCCAGGCGGGCGCGGACGAACTCGCATTACTCGATATCACAGCCACTATCGAGGGCCGGGCCACCATGCTCGACGTCGTCACACGCGTCGCTGACGCAGCAACCGTACCGTTTACCGTCGGCGGCGGTATTACCGACGTCGCCTCGGCCTCGGCCGTTCTCGAGGCGGGCGCGGACAAAGTCTCGGTCAGCAGCGCTGCCTTTCGCAAACCCGAAATCATTGCCGAGATGGTCAAGGAATTCGGCCCTAAGAGAGTGACCGTCGCCATTGACGTCGACCGGAATCGGGCCATGCCATCCGGCTATGAAGTGTATATCGACGGAGGCCGCACCGCAACCGGCACAGATGCCATCGAGTGGGCCAAGCGAGTGGACGATTACCAAGTCGGCGTCATTCTACCAACCAGCAAGGCCGGCGACGGCGCCCAAACCGGCTACGACTTGCCCGTCATTCGCGCCATGGCGGATGCGGTCTCGGCTGCGGTGGTAGCCTCAGGAGGCGCGGGAAAACTGGAACACTTCTACGAAGCTGTTCAGGCGGGCGCTACGATCTTGCTCGCCGCCTCGGTGTTCCATTTCCATATCATCGACATTCCGGAATTGAAAGACTACCTGCGCGGACGCGGCCTCGAGGTCGGGTAGGTGCGACACTGCTTGTAACTTGGAGTGCTGCTCTGGTATTACCGGTTTGAGCTTGCTGGACCTGTTGCTTGACTTAGCTCGTGCTCCGTGCCCAATGCTCCGCGTGCTCTGCGTGAGCCTCCTTGTTCCTGGTAGATTCTAATAATTGCGCTAATAATTCGTTTCGCAGGCGGGTCCTTATCAAAAGTCATCCCCAAATCTCCGTCATTTCCAAATCCCCTTTTCTTACACAACCGGTAATGTCAGAGCAGCACCCCTTGTTTGCTCGTAAAGGGGTGGCCAAGAGGCCGGTATATAGTGTATAATTAAATGGGGTTGGGAGGCATATGGGGCTTGGGGGGATTCTTGAATTGCAAAGGGCCGAGCAATCTGCGAATAACTCTGGGTAAATCAGCGATCTACCGTCGGGTTACTTGCTGCCAGAGGATGCAGCATTTCTCAAAAAGCGCCAGGATTTCAACTATAACATATTGTCAGTTAGTGGCTTAGGGCGGAACTTGAGCGCAGCTCGGATCAAATTTCTTACAGACCCGTGGTGCTGTGTGTTGTGAGTAGAACAGGTTTGTGTCAGCGTAAGGATTGCGTTCTTTTAGAGATTTGGGTGTTGCAATTGCCAAGAATATGTGGTATTCTGTGGATGCGGGATAACAGGTATTTTCCCAAAGCCAGGGATCTAGCGCAGGTTATTAGGCGCGCGGGAACAGTGCTGAATGCACATGGTGCGGGAGGGCTGGATGTCATGAATACGGTGAACCCGATACGCATGTGGGCAAATGAACCGGAGGGAGCGGCGGGTGTTC
>CAYRLQ010000126.1:431-11335 GCA_964425145.1 uncultured Nitrospiraceae bacterium | reverse complement strand
GGTGTTGATGGTGAATTCGAGGCGGTTCTGATATGCGCCGAGCGTGCTACGGAGCGTGTTGACACTCTGAATGGCCGTATCGATAGTGCTGATGGCCGATACCGCCAGGGCCATGGTCGATACATGCACCGTGCTTACCTTCAGGTCGCTGGTCTTGGCCCCGGCCACGGCGATGGTCAGGGTCTGACTCGTCAAGGGCCCGGTCTGCAACGTGACCGTCTGCGCCGCGCTCAAGACGCGGATTCCGTTGAACTCCGTGTCCAGCGCGACATCGTCGATCTGCTGGAGCAACTGCTTGACTTCGTTGTCCAGCGCCAGGCGGTTGTTCGTGCTCTGCGTGCCATTCGACGCTTGCACGGCCAACTCACGGATGCGCTGCAAGATATTAGTCGTCTCGCTGAGCGCACCTTCGGCAGTCTGCACGAGGCTGACCCCATCCTGCGCATTGCGCTGCGCCACCTGCGAGCCAATGACCACCGACCGGAATCCCTCCGCAATGGCCAGACCCGCTGCGTCGTCGGCCGCGCGATTGATCCGCAAGCCGCTCGAGAGCCGTTCCAGCGATCTATTCAACCTTTGTGTGGAACGGCTTAAAACCCGGCCTGCGTTTAGGGCCGGTATATTGGTGTTGATGCGTAGTCCCATTTTCTTTACCTCCTTGAATGCTCGCGGAGCATCCCTACTCCGCGCCTATGGTTTCCATTGGTCGGACAACCTGTCTGAGCGCTGACAAAAACGTGCCTCTTGCCGGCGCAAACGTCCGGTATATATCACCTCCTTTCGATCAAATACGGTAGTATGCTCCGGGTCCCGTCCCTGGTCCCCGGAGCACATCCTCAGCTATGCCTGTTTGAGCTCGAACGATTATGCTATCCGAGCAGTTGAAGCGCCGTTTGCGGCACCAGGTTGGCCTGGGCCAATACGGACGTGCCGGCACTGACCAGAATCTGACTCCGCGTGAACGCGATGGTTTCCGTCGCGATGTTGGCATCGCGGATGGCGCTCTCGGATGCGGCGGAGTTCTCCTCCTGAATCGCCAAGGTGTTGATGGTGAATTCGAGGCGGTTTTGGTAGGCGCCGAGCGTGCTACGGAGCGTATTAACGCTCTGGATGGCCGTATCGATAGTGCTGATGGCCGATACCGCCAACGCCATGGTCGATACGTGCACCTGGCTCACCTTCAGATCGCTGGTCTTGGCCCCGGCCACGGCGATGGTCAGGGTTTGACTTGTCAAGGCCCCGGTCTGCAACGTGACCGTTTGCGCCGCGCTCAAGACGCGGATTCCGTTGAACTCCGTGTCAAGCGCAATGTCGTCGATCTGATCGAGCAACTGTTTGACTTCGGTGTCCAGCGCCAGGCGGTTGTTCGTGCTTTGCGTGCCGTTCGACGCTTGCACGGCCAACTCACGGATGCGCTGCAAGATGTTGGTCGTCTCGCTGAGCGCACCTTCAGCCGTCTGCACTAGGCTGACCCCATCCTGCGCATTGCGCTGCGCCACCTGCGAGCCGATGACCACCGACCGGAATCCCTCCGCAATGGCGAGCCCCGCTGCGTCGTCCGCCGCGCGGTTGATCCGTAAGCCGCTGGAAAGCCGTTCCAGCGACCTATTCAACGCTTTGGTGGAACGGCTCAAAACCCGCCCTGCGTTCAGCGCCGGAACGTTCGTGTTGATCCTTAGTCCCATTAGTCTTTCCTCCGTGAGTGGCTTGAGGGCATCCCTACCCTCACGCGTCATATTGATCCCTAACTAGACTTTCCTACTAATGACCGGCAACGCGGATGCCGGCATCGCACCTTCTTTTGACATCACCTCCTTCTCGAATTGGTTCTTGCTTAAGACTTGAAAACCATCCTAAATCGACTCGGCCTTCGCGTCCTTGCGTCGGGCAATCCCTTCAACTTTCGGCTAAGCCCATTCCAGCTTACCTGCGGTTTTTATCGGCAACTTTAGCCCAAACTTTAGCCTTTTTTTTGGGAAAATTCTTCCGGGGACGTCGAGCAGGAGGCGCGGAAGTGTCGTAAGTGCTTGGGAAACAACACATTAGGAATTTCCCCCTTTCCCCCACAAACACGTCCAACCGCTCATAACGTACCCGTGATTCGTGCTCGTCATCGAGGAATTCAGCACGAGCGTAAGGTAGAAAGCAACCACACTGAAGATGCTCAATTGAACGTGAGTCGATCAGAAGTCGAGGATCGGGAACAGCAGAGGTTCTACCCTGCCCGCATGAGGACGCGGCTTGACAGGGCTTGCCGGGGCCGATAGTATGGCGGCGCTTTTGGCAGTAATGTCTTCAACGTTCAGGGAGAGCGGTCACAGCCGAGGGCGGCTGGGCCACATCAAGGGCCACGACTTTATGCCTGGCACGTACACACAAATCGCGACGTTCGAGGCGGTCTGCGCCGACCCGTATCGGATCGCTCGCGAGGTTGCCGAACAGGGGCGGAGGGTCGCAGGGTACATGTGCACTTACACGCCCGAGGAGCTTTTCCATGCCGCGGGGTATTTCCCTGTACGCATCCTCGGCCGGAACAGCGGCGGCACCAACCAGGCCGATGGGCATCTGCCGGCCTACGCCTGCGGTTTTTTGCGCAGCGCCTTGGACATGGCGCTGGCGGGCGAGTTGGATTTCCTGAAGCTGATAGTCTTCTCGCACACGTGCGACACGATGCAGAACTTGGCGGACATCTGGAGGCAGTGCGTGCCCGGTGTGGCGGAAGTGGCCATCACGACGCCGGTGGTGGTCGGAACCGGGCACGCGGTGGTGTATTTCCGCGAAGAGATCGCGCGTGCGCGTCGGACCTTGGAACAGGAAGCCGGCAGGATTCCCGACGGTCGGATTCTAGAGAGTATCCGGTTGTACGACGAACACCGGGCGCTGATGCAGGATTTGTATGCGCTGAAGCGCGCGCGGCCCGCATGCCTCACAGGCCGGCAGATGATGGCCGCCGTGCTGGCGTCGTTCCTGATGCCGCGCGAGGCACACCTCCCCCTCATCCAGGGTCTGCTGGCCGAGCTCGAGGCTGCGCCGGCGGAAGCCGGGGACGACCGGCCCAAGGTGCTCGTCGTGGGGAACATGTGCCAGAATCTCGATTACGTGACGGCGATCGAGGACGCAGGGTGTCTGGTGCTGGACGAAGACCTCTGCTCGGGGTCGCGCGCGTTCGCCATGGAGGCTCAGGACATGGGCGGCCCGCTGGATCGGCTAGCGCGCATGTACCTGGTCAACACGGCCTGCCCCACCAAACACCAGCCCGGCTATAACGTTGGCGGGGCGCTACTTAAGAAAGCGCAGGCGTGGCACGTCAACGGGGTTATCCTTCTGCTGACGAAGTTCTGCGAGCCGTGGGGGTTTGACTATCCTTGCCTCAAGAAAATGTTCGAAGGCGCTGGGATTGCGACGCTCCTGGTCGAGGTGGAGTCGCACCAACCTCCTGGGGAACAATTCCGCAGCCGGATCGCGGCCTTTGTGGAAATGCTCGAGGCGGCCCCATGAGCGTCGAGGGGGAAAGCGCGGCGGTGTATTACGCGGGTATTGACGTTGGGGCGGCGAATACGAAAGGCGTGATCATCGATGCGGAAGGTGCCCTGCGTGGATTTGCGGTCCTCCCGAGTGGTGTGGAGTTGGCATCGGCGGCGCGGCAAGCCTTCGAGAAAGCGCTCGCGGTGGCCGGCGTGGCTCGTGAAGAAGTCGGGGCGATTGTCTCGACGGGCTACGGCCGTGAAATCGTGCCTGACAAGACTAAGGTGGTCACCGAAATCACTTGCCACGGCCGCGGGGCCATCGCCCAGTTTCCAGCCACTCGGCTCGTGATCGATATCGGCGGGCAGGACAGCAAAGCCATCGGGCTGGGTCCGTCGGGCGCGGTGAGGGGTTTTGAAATGAATGACAAGTGCGCGGCAGGCACGGGCCGGTTTCTCGAGGTGATGGCGCGCGCGCTGCAAGTCGGCCTCGACAAGATGGGTCCCGTCGCCCTCGAGGCCGAGGAACCGGCAACGATATCCTCGACGTGTACGGTCTTTGCCGAGAGCGAGGTGATTTCGCTGCTGACCCAAGGCGTGCCTATCTCGGCCATCGTCGCGGGGCTGTGCAACGCCGTGGCGGAACGGGTCCACGGGCTGGCGGCCCGCGTCGGCGTTCAACCGGAAGTAACGATGACCGGCGGCGTCTCGAAAAACCCCGCCGTGGTCAAAGCAATGGAACGAACTCTCGGCATATCCGTAAATGTCCCGGAGGAGCCCCTTATCGCCGGGGCGTTAGGCGCAGCCCTGATCGCGCGCGACCTCGGGCAGCAGGAATAAGAATGAGCGCTAAACGAATCCCCATCAAAACGACGGAAGCCCTCCAGAAGCTCATGTTCAACCACTACATGGGCGCGAAGATGGCAGAGAACACTGACCAGAAGATCGCGTGGGTGACGAGCGGCGCGCCCGTGGAACTGCTCCACGCCGCGGGCATTATCGCCATTTATCCCGAGAACCACGCGGCCCTGTGCGGCGCGCAGAAACTGGGTGTCCAGTATTGCACCGCCGCAGAGGAACGGGGCTTCTCGAGAGACCTCTGCTCCTATGCGCGGACCAATCTGGGGTGCATCTACTTGGGACAAAGCCCCATCGGCGGGCTGCCGAAACCGGACCTCCTGCTCTGCTGCAACAACATCTGCGGCACGGTCACGAAATGGTATCAGGAACTTGAGCGCCATTTCGAGGTGCCGCTGATTTACCTTGATACGCCATTCCAACACGAAGAAATCTGCGAGCACGCGATCGCTTACGTGCTGGCCCAGCTCGAGGACGCCGTGGAGACTATCGGCGAGGTCATCGGCCGGCCCCTGGACATGGACAAGCTGTGGGAAACGGTCAGGCTGTCGGCCAAGGCCACGGCGCTCTGGCGGGCAACACTCGAGTTGTGCGCCCATAAACCCTCGCCCATGACCTCGTTCGACGCGTTCATCCACCTGGCACCCATCGTTACGCTGCGTGGCACCCAAGAGTGCATCGACTACTACGAGACGCTCATAGCGGAGATGAAACAGCGCGTGGAGGAGCAGATTGCCGCAGTGCCGGGCGAAGAGTACCGGCTTGGATGGGACAACATCCCGATTTGGTTCAAGTTAGGTGCACTTTCCAAGCGGCTGGCGCAACACCACGCCTGCCTGGTGGCGGCGACGTACACCGGTGCGTGGGCGGTTGAGTTGTCTGCGAAGGCGCCCGAGGCGCTGCTGCGCGAATTGGCCGAGGTGTATACAACGGTGTACATTAACTGCGGCATGAAGACCCGCACCAAGACCATCACGGACATGGTTGAGAAGTATTCCCTGGACGGCGTCGTGCTGCACTCGAACCGCAGTTGCAAGGCCTACTCGTTCGGGCAGTACGACATAGCGCAGGTTCTCCAGAAGGAACACGGCATCCCGTCCCTCATCATCGAGGGGGACATGAACGACAGCCGGGTCTACACCGACGAACAGGCCAATAACCGCATCGACGCCTTCATGGAGACCCTCGCAGCCCGCTGATCCTAGCATGACCCCCTTGGGGGAGGGCGAGACTCCTGTCGAGCCGTCGGGGCGGGTGCGGCTCGACAGGAGTCTCGCCCTCCCCGCGCAACCAGATTCCCGTGTTGTTTGGGAGCGTTCTCGATGGCTCGGAGCGGATCAATAACATTGTGCAGGAACTGCGCGATTTCGCCCGCGAAGGCCCCGCCGAACTCACCGAGGCCATTGAATCCGCACCGCACTTGGTTTGCAATTGGCCCTGGTAACCATTTAGTGTCTACGTGACTGAGCCAGACCATCTTGTGTTGGAGATGGGGAGAGGTGCATGGCTGAAATCCAGGAGTCACACCTGCGCATCTATTGCATATGCGGCCAGAAAATGAAAGTGTCCGAGGAGATGCTCGGCCGTCCGGCAAAATGTGTGGCCTGTCGGCAGAAAATCCGTATACCCCGGGCCGATGAGATTCCTCCCGGTACTGCTGAGATTCATCTCAAAGACCACCCGGAGTTCCTGCGCACTGCGGGGCGCAGTGCACCGGCCGCCGAGGGCGAATGGGGTGTCGTGGCCCTGGGCGCAGAACCGGGTGACGCCGAGGCCGTGGCGCTCGATGTGCTTGAACCCCTGAAACTGCTTTGCAGCCTGGAATACGACATGGCCCGGGAAGATGGTGGGCCGTCCGCGGAGGTGGTCGCGCCAGGGGACGAACCCGACGCGGAAAAGGCGGCTATCTTAGCCAAGGTGCGGGACGCGCGCGCCGACCTCGACAGGGCACTGCGCCGGCGGCTCACAGAATTCGCAGCCGAATTGGAAGGGGTGAAAGAGGAGTTGGTCCAATTGGCGTTGGCGGTGCGCACGGGGGATCGGGATTTCTTGACCTCCCGCGACAGGGTCCTGGAGCTTCGGGGTCGGCGCGACCGCCTCGAGCGTCGGCGCCAGAATCTCCGGGGTTGGTTGGTTTGCGATGACCCGTACCTGGCGGGCGGATATAACAGCCATGCGTCGCCGGAGCGTATTCCGGAAGCGGGTTTTCAAGTGACGTTTCCGCCGGAGCCGGAGCGGCTGCGCTCTCTGGTCGATGAGCATGTCGAGACGCTGCGTAACGCCCTCTACCGCCGCGAGCAGGCGGAACGCAAACTCAGGGAAACCGAACTCCTGGTGGCGGAGGGTAAGACGGGCTGGCGCGCCCTCGCGCCGAACCTGGCGGCATGTGTTGCAGATAAGAAGCGTGCAGATGCGGCGGTGGCCTTTGCGCGGGACCGCCTCGAGCGCCTGGGACGCGACTATGCCAGCGATATTCAGGCGATCGAGGCGCAGATTGACCGCGCCCGCGAGCGCCTGGCCGTCAAGGGACTCGACCGGGCTCGCTTCGACGCGCTCCGGCACGACCTGCGCAGTGCCCGGGCGGACATCGCGCGCGACAACAGGCTGGTCGCGCGCGCCCTACGCGCCACGCGGGCCCAGGATGTGCCACATGGACGGGGCGCAGGTGGGCTTGGTATGTTTTCGGACGTGGGCGTTGATCCGTGGATCGCCTGGGGTGCTGCACTGCTGCTGGTTATTTGTCTCTTCGTGCCGATGCTCGATGGCGTGTCGCCGCTGATGGCCCTGCGCGCGGCACCGCCCTCGCCATTGCGGTCGCTGGCGTTCATACTGATGGTCTCAGCGGCATCGTTTTCCGCCGCAGCCTTTGTGCCACACCGCGGCGCCCGGGGCGCACTGTTATGTGGGTTGTGGCTGGCGAGTTGCCTGGTCGGAACACTCTGGGTTCACGAGGTGGCGTACGGTTCTGGACCGTTGGGGCAAACCCTGCGCAGGGGCGGGATATGGATGTGGATGTTGCGTCCCGGCATGGTGCTGGTGGTGCTGGCGGAGTTAGGCGTCTTGGCGGCTGCCTGGGTGGCCTTAGCACCGCTGAAGAGGGCGCTGTGGGTGTGCTTTTCGGTAGTGTTGGTGGCTGCAAGCGTGCTTGCGGCGGCGATTTTCACGGATTTCGGGGGCTATCGGCTGCCGAAACTCTACGTGATGCAAGAGTCGCGATACGGGCGTCAAGGGGCGGAGCTGACGTATGAAACCCGGATAACCGTGGGCAATACGGGGGGGCGCGCGTTTCGGCTGGCGGTAGAGACGCCAGCTACGCCCAAAGCCTGTCAGTACAGTCTTGAACGGCAATTGGGAACCGGCGTTTGGGCCTCAGTAGGTGAGCCGGAGGAGGTCCGCGTCGATGGGGCCGTGATCCTTGATACGTGGCGCGAAGTTTTCGTACACGCCAAGGCCGTGTTAATCTACCAGCTTCCCCCTGGCTACTACCGCGCCCGCCTTTTGCCTTACTGGGCGCCGGAGAACCCAGTTGTCGAGGTATTCGCCTTAGCGGCGGCCCCGGCCTCTCCTGACGCGGGCGTTCCTGCGGAAAGTACTGTTTCAGACGCGGATTCCGAGCCGGAAATGGTGGCCTCTCCGGATTTTCCGCACATTTCCGAACACGCGCGCTATGGCACGCCGCCTAGTGACGTGGTCGTCGAACTGCGTGGCCTGGCGACGGCCGAAGGCCGAGACCCCCGGTTTGCGTTCACCGTGACCTTGCCTGATGGCACGTCCCGTCAGCGGGACCTGGAGCTTAAATCGCTCCTACATGATGACTGGACACTGGAAGAGTACAATCGCGAGAATCAGACAGTCACCCTTACACGCGGCAACCAGCTTGTTATCCTTCACCGTGGCGAACCCACCGCCCTGCCGGCCCCAACCAAGAGGCATCTTCCGGACGATTCACCCGCCTCCCAAGACAATTCATTCCAATAGAACGAGAGCGTCGCATTTCGCTCCTAACGACAGGAAGGAACCCCTTTTCGGCGCAAGGCGTTCCCGGAAGCGTGGTGCTATTGGGCCACGTTGTTGGGCGCAGGGCCTTCTTCCCCTTTTTGTAACCGGATCGGCGGGGGGAGCGCCGCCTCCGGATGCGGCTCCGCCGGTGGTCGAGTCGGGTCGACGAACACAATGGCCGCATAGCCCACAGCGCTGCTGAGGTCCTTGGTTTTGCGCGCGGAAATGTCGTAGGCCAGCAGATGGCCTTGGGCGTGTTTGGGCAGCAGCTTCAGCAGAATGCTGATGGCAAGCTTACCGCAGATTGTGTTTTGGGTCTCTTCGAGATAGCTTTGGAACCCCGCGTAATCCCGCTTCAGGATGAGGCGGAAGGCTTCTTTATCGAGGCGCTCGACGCCCTCCAGCACGTTTTCCTTGAAGGGCCGGTAGCTGAACGCGTTACCGTGATGGGTAAAGTCTGAACTGACCACCAGGAGCGTGCGATCATCGATGACTTCACCAAGCATGCGGACAATGGTGTTGATGGCGTGCTGGTCCACCGCACCACTGTGGTCGCGCAAGTCGCCCACGACGATGGGGACGAGCCAGAAGATACCTAGTTGCACCTGAAGGAAGGGCAATACGACCTCGATCCCGTGCTCGCGTTCATGGAGTTGTGCCCGTTCACCGACACTTGTGTACTTAAGGGCACGGGTTGAGAACAAGGTTGAGAAGGTGAGCTTCCGGATCACAGGACCGTCGAGGAGCACGTCGCCAAGGGGGGTGCGGTAGGTCTGGACAGCCGCTATGGAGCAGCCGCGGAACGTGGCGAAATGGGACGGCGAGAGCACAATGACCCGACTGTACTGTCCTGTCTTGAGCAGCTTGTAGGCGTGGGCCGCTACGTCGCCGGAAAGCCCATAGGCCCCGTGTGGCACGATGCACGCCACGAGGCGACCCTCCGGCACGGCCACTTCAGCTGCGTCCACATAGCGTTGAACACTCTCGCGTAACGTTTCCCGGTCGGCAGGATACCATGTACCGGCGGCGATGGGCTGGCGCACCCGCATGGTCACCTGCGCGCCGATCGTCAACAGCGCGACCACTGTGAGCGCAAATACAAATCGGGTCTGCATAACGTGCAAGTTCCTACTTTTGGATAGCATAGCATGTTTGCGGCTCCAGAGGAACGCGTGGCCGGTTGAGAGAGAACGTGGTGGCGTGATGCTGACAACTGATAACCGATAACTGTGCGCAGGCCTATCAGCAGTTCATAAGAAGGACCTGCTCTGGGTTCAGGTTGAGCACGAAGCCACGTTTCGAGATGGTCGTGATCAGGTCGTCGCGGTGCGGAAGTCGGGCCTTGACGGCCGCAAGCAGCTTGCGTTTCTGGAAGTGCATCTGGTTCGGCTCAACGACGCTGTCGCCCCATACGGCGTCGTAGACGGCGTCATAGGGCACGCATTCGCCGGGTGCAGCGGCCAGGGCGCGGATAAGGCGGTATTGCTTCTCTTGAAGGCGGATGCGATCACCGTCGAGGATGATCGCGCCCGGACGCCGATCGTCGACGATCAGAACGGGGTTCGCCGGTGAAGGCCGGCGTTCGGCCTCCGGCTCGGGCGTCTGGGCCTTTTGGAGTTCGGCTCGGGCCGCGGCCAAGGTACGCTGCGCCCAGACCTTAAGGATGTGGGCTTCGGACGCGGAGACGTGCGCCAGCAGGGCCTCGGCGGGCGCTTCGTTGAGGGCTTCGGGGGTGTGGAGCCCGTGGTCGGCCAAGGCCAGGAGGGCGTTGTGGGAGAGACGTCGTCCGGCTCCGCGCGCCAATGGCAGGGCTTCTTCGCGCAGTCCACGCTGGACGCGCTCCGCCACGGTCTTAATATGCTCGATGAAATTGGTATGGCCTCTCAGGGTCATGGCGACGGCGGCGGTGGCATCAATGAGCCAGTTGAGTTGGTCGACGGCGGCGAGGATTTGTCCGGCCATGATGTGATAGGTTTCCTCGAGGTGGCGAAGGGGGGCATGATCGATCCATTCGGTCAAGAACAGCGCCGTCTTGATGGCCCGGACCTCCTCGAAAAAAGGCATCAGATTGCAGTTCCGGATGCGGTTAAGCGGGACATCGGCGGCAACATCCTCACCTTCGGTCAGGTGTTTGAGACGACCGGGGTAATCGGCATGGTCGTATTCGCGCGCGGTAAGTGAGACCTGGAGCATGCGGCCGTCAGGTGTCATGGCGGCGGCGAGGATGAGATCTGTGGGGCTCCAGCGGCGCGTCTTGGACTGGGCAATCCAGTGCTGGAGTTCGCGGGCCGTGGCGATGGTCAGGCCCTTGGAGGCGACGGCCAGGCCGAAGGGCGTGGCTTCGAGGCGGTCGGCGGGACGGCGGGTGAGCACGCCGGCGTCCACGGCGCGGTTGACGGCGTCGTGAATCCGGAACTCGCATTCCGCGACTGTCAGCGATTCGAGCCAGACCCACTGTCCAGTCAGCGTGCTCTCGAGGAAATCACGTAGTTCCGGCTCGGTCCGGCACATCCGTGAAGCGGACAGCCGCAGCACAAGAGTCTCGAGGGGTTCGTGTGCGAGTTGCGGCTCGATGGGTTCCCG
>CAYRLQ010000126.1:0-421 GCA_964425145.1 uncultured Nitrospiraceae bacterium | reverse complement strand
TATACCGGCGCCACAACGTTGCCCGGTCGAACGGCGTAGACGCGATCAAAATCGCCCGGCCAAACGCGTAGCCCGCCCCGTAACGCCCCGCGCGCCCGCCCATGTTCTCATATTCGGCGTGACGTATCGGCGTTTTCCAAGGCATGCTGAAGCGGCTGTCGTAGCGCCATTTTTCCGGGGTGATAAACACGTTGCGCGCGGGCAGATTCATTCCCATGGCCAGGGTGCTCGTCGACACCACCACCCTGATATCCCCGGCGCGGAAGGCCTGCTCGATGACTTTGCGTTCCTCAGGCGACAGGTCGGCGTTATGGAACGCGACGGCGCTGTTGAGCATCTCGAGCAGGCCATCGCGCGAGCGGGTCGGCTCGAGTTTGCGCAGCACCTCGATGGCGTTCGCTGCCGCCGGTTGACCACCCAG
>CAYRLQ010000125.1:0-11522 GCA_964425145.1 uncultured Nitrospiraceae bacterium | reverse complement strand
CTGGGGATATACTCCGCCCCATTGTGTGATCTTAATTGTGTTGAGCTGTACTAAGAAACTGAAAACGGTGATAGCATTTATACTCACACAAGACTTCAGAGAGCGCGAAGTTCAAACCTCATGAGCCTCCTTTCATCTTTGCGCTCTCTGCGGTCTCTGCCTGAGATTGTACTGATTGGCTGTTGGTTGCGGCCGAGCCGCGCTGTGTTCAAAGTGGAGCAAGCTGGCCTCAGGCCAGCAAGCTGAAAGATGAGCAGCGGCAAAAAAGGTTTAGGTCGGCGGGAGTTTATGGGTGCACTGGCGGGGGGTGCGGTGGCCCTGGGGTTGAGGGGCGCTCAGGCGGCGCCCTCGAAACGTCGCAGACCAAACATCATCTACGCCTTTTCCGACGAGCATCGGTATCAGTCGATCTCGTTTACGGAGATGCCGGAACTCGAAACGCCGCACATGGCCAAGCTCGCCGATCAGGGCGTGGTGTTCACACACTGCATCAGCAATTACCCACTGTGCTCGCCACATCGCGCCATCCTCATGACCGGCCGCTGGCCGTATCAGCAGGGCATGATCGACAACAACCTCCAGCTCGGTTCCCATGAGATGACACTGGGCAAGGCCTTCAAGAATGCCGGCTACCATACCGCGTACGTGGGCAAATGGCACCTGGGTGGGACCCGCGCGGAACCGTTTGGGTTCGACCTATCGCTCATCTGGACCAATACCGGCAAGCATTGGGACAAATCCAAGTACCATCCCAAAGATGCTGAACCGGTCCAGCCCAAAGGCTACAATGCCACGCTAATGACCGACCAGGCACTCGACTACATCCAGGAGCATGCGGGCGGGGAAACGCCTTTCTTCCTCATGTTGTCCTGGAACCCGCCGCATTCCTCATTTACGGACCCGCCCGAGGAGAAGAAGGCGCTGTATCCCGAAGGCTCCCTGCCGTACCGGCCCAACGTGGGGCCGTCCAAGACGGCCGCTTCCGGCCGGAAGCTACAGGTCTGGAATCGGAACAGGGGGCCCTACTACCAGGGCTATCACGCACACATCAGCGCCATCGACGACGAGTTGGGCCGGTTGATGGTCAAGCTAGACCAATTGGGCATAGCGGAAGATACGATCCTTATCTACAGTTCCGACCACGGCTCGATGTTCGGGTCGCACGGCGTAGGCAGCAAGCGCCAGCCCTATGAGGAATCCATCCGGGTGCCGTTTATCATTCGCTGGCCCGGCGTAATCCCCGCTGGGAAGCGCCCCGGCGCCCTGTTCGGCTCGATTGACATCATGCCGACGTTGTGCGCCATGGCCGGCATACCCGTTCCCAAGACGTGCATCGGCCTCGATTTCTCGCCCACACTGCGCGGTGGGGAAGGTCCCAACCCCGAATCGCAGTTCATCATGCACATATCGAAGAAGAACGCCTCACGCGGCGAGAAGCACCCCGCGCCCATCTTCCGGGGCCTTCGCACCAAGCGATACACCTACGCCACATACACCGACCGTCCCTGGTGCCTGTTCGACAACCGGGAAGACCCTTATCAAATGAACAACCTCATCGACGACCCGGGCCACGTCGCAGTGCGACAGAAACTCGAGTCGAGCCTGCGCGAATGGCTCGCCAGCGCCGAGGACCCGTTTCAGCTACCCACGTGACTCAGAAAACGGCCCCTGTTTTCCCCTGTTTCGCGCGTCGCTGTGGGCAGATTCAGGTGGAATAGGTTATGTATTGGCCGTGAACGGTTATCGTGGGCCCTCGGCATTTGCGAGATCGAGAACCCAGATGTTGCGGAACTGCACGAAGTTCCCGTGGGCCTGCAACTGTACACTGCCCGGCTCGCGAGGCGCAGGCGCCAGGCGCTCCTTTTCGGTCCAGGCGGTGATCCAACCCATCTCCTGTTCGTTATGAATGAGCACCCCGTTGTGGTACACCGTCATGCGCGGGTTCTCTATCTGCTTTCCGCTCTCATCAAAACGCGGCGCGCGATAGGTGATGTCGTAGCTCTGCCATTGCAGCGGGGGCGCACACGCGTTTACTTGGGGCGCGGCAACCTTGTATAGTGCCCCGCATTCATTGTAGTAGCCATCGAGACCATAGCTGTCCAGAATCTGTACCTCGTACACATCTTGCATGAAGACACCGCTGTTTCCACGCTGCTGTCCGCGTGCCTTGGGCATAAACGGTGTTCGGAATTCTACATGCATCTTCAAGTCGGTAAACTTCCGCTTTGATACCAACGCTTTTCCCTTAGGAGAAGCCATCATCACCCCGTCATCCAGCAGTTCCCAGCCCTCAGGCTCTTGCCATTCATCGAGATTGGACCCGTCAAAGAGGACGATTGCCCCGACCGGCGGCTTGGCCCCCAGGGTGGGCGAAAGACGCGTGACCTTCTGCATCTCGAATGTGGCCTTGCCACCACTGCGCCCGCCCGTGAAATGGTCTCCCTTGAGCTCACCATAGTGGCGCTCCGCCTCGAACGCAATGACGTCCCCCGATCTCGTCGTTTCGACGACTGCATGCGGAGGACAGCGCATGTCCAGCTTGGGCACCAGGTTAATGCGGTATTTCCCACCTCCCAGCGCGATGACCTGCGCGGCTATCTCAGGGTCTACGGTCTCACCCTTGGTCCACCTTCCTTGCCAATCTCCGACAAAGGGGTCCGCGGTGTCTGGGAAAACGTCTTGCGCGCTCAGGTCCGCCCAGGCCACGTTCATTACTGCGACCAGCCCGATCAGGGCACAGGCAAGTACTGCGATAGAGGTCCTAAGGTTATGCATGGTCGTGCTCTCCATGGTCTTCAATCACAGGGTCCGAACAACTTCCGTTCCCCGATTATTACACATTACGACCGAGCTGGACAATCTCGCCCACTTCCGCATGTTCGGTAATCGATGTCAAGGATCGGCTGGATTAGAGGCTTTGCATGTCTCCAACCCGGCGTGTTATTTTAGCGTGGAAGCGACGGAGCGAATTCTTGCCAGGTTCAGGGGTAGATGCTATCCGCTCCAGCTCTTTTCGCGGCTTCCCTGACGTCCGGTTTCGCCGCCCACTGAAGAAACCGGCACGGGCATAGTCCCAGGAGAGAATTGGATGAGGGCACGCATGAACCGCTGTAGTCCGATTCGCAGAGACAACGAGGAGAAAGGCCCATGGAGCTCGGGGTACGATTCTATACCCTTCCGTTGATCGCGTTGGCACTCGTGATACAGGCAGGCAGGACGGAACGGCTCCAACCCGCCGTAAACGGCTGGGCCACTGACCGCATAGAAGAGAGGCTGGACCGGGGTATCGTCGCCATGCTTAGGGAGAACGGTGACGTGTACGTCGGCTGGCGGTTACTTAAGGACGACCCGGTGGACATTGCGTTTAATGTCTACCGAGCCACAAAAGGCGGGAAACCGAGTAAACTGAATAGTGAACCGATTACAGCAACGACCGACTGTGTCGACCGCGCGCCGGGCGACGTAAGTCAAGTCCGCTACTGGGTTCGTCCCGTCGTCGACGGCGAAGAACTGGGGCCCTCCAAGCAAGCCGTCATAGCTGACGATCAGGCGTCACCCTATATCGCCATTGGGGGGAAGCGCGCCCCCTTTTGACAGGAATTGGCAATTTTGACAGGATGTAATGGATTGATGGTGTAAATCCTGTAAATCCTGTCCAAAAATAGAGGTGGCGATGCGAATCTTGTTCCTCGGTGGCGGTGGCGATATGGCCGTGGCCATGGTGCATCTCATGAAACATGCCGGCTTGGTTGAACCCGTAGGCGCCCTCCACATGCACTATGCAGCCATGCAGAACAAGGCGTGCGCACTGACGACTCTCGGCAAATACTACTGGCGACTGGTCAAAGAGGGAAAGACCTAGCGGTGGGCACCCTCTGGCTTGCGAGATCGATACATCATGTTTGAACCAGAGACACTGGACCAGCTCCTGAACGCGCCTGAAGGTGAGCATTTGGAGTTCAAGGAAGCGAAGCTCCAGTTCGATTCCGACAGGCTCGTCGAATACTGCGTTGCACTGGCGAACGAGGGGGGCGGCAAGCTCGTCTTGGGCATCACCAATAAACGTCCGCGGAGAGTGGTGGGCACCCAGGCGTTCGGTGACTTGGGGAAGAAGAAAGCGGAGCTTCTTGATCAGCTACGCATTCGGATCGAGGCCTATGAAATACAGCGCCCCGACGGCCGGGTAGTCGTGTTCGATATTCCCTCGCGGCATCCGGGGATGGCCCTGCAATACAGAGGGCGTTACCTGATGCGGAGTGGTGACTCCGTCGTGTCCATGACGGAGGACCAACTTCGGCGCATCTTCAATGAAACGGGGCCGGACTTTTCGGCAGGGATTTGCGAGAAAGCGTCGCTCGCGGACCTGGACCCTGCGGGTATTGAGCAGTTCCGGCGCGCCTGGCACCGGAAATCGCGCAAGGACACTATCCGTAACGTGACTGTCGACCAACTGCTGGCGGACGCAGAACTGGTTCCGGACGGGGGAGTAACGTTTGCCGCGTTGATTCTGCTCGGCACGCAGAAGGCCCTGGGTAAGTATCTTGCCCAGGCGGAAGTGATCTTCGAGTACCGTGCGAGCGAGGTCGCCGGGCCGGCACAGCACCGTGTGGAGCATCGACAGGGTTTCTTCCTGTTCTACGAAGACCTCTGGAAGCAGGTTAATCTTCGGAACGACACGCAACACTTGCACGACGGTCTTTTTGTCTGGGACATCCCGACTTTTAACGAGAATGTCGTGCGTGAGGCGGTCCTGAATGCCGTGAGCCATCGGGACTACCGTCTGGGCGGGTCGGTCTTTGTGCGGCAGTACCCGCGGCGGTTGGAGATCGAGAGTCCGGGAGGTTTTCCCACCGGCATCACGCCCGAGAACATCCTGTATAAGCAGCTTCCGCGCAACCGGAGGATTGCCGAGGTGTTCAGCAAGTGCGGCTTGGTCGAACGCTCTGGGCAAGGTGTCAACCTGATGTTCGAGGAATGCATCAAGGAGGGCAAGCCGACGCCGGACTACAGCCGCAATGACGAGTACATCGTCATTCTCCGCCTCGATGGCCAGATACAAGATCCCCGGTTTCTGCAGTTCCTGGAGAAGATCGGTGAGGAGCGACTGGCGTCGTTCACGACCGATGACCTGCTCGCGCTCGACTGTGTCCACAAGGAGAAGCCCATACCCGATTTGCTCAAACCGCATGTGCAACGACTATTGGAGCATGGGATCGTCGAGCGGTTTGGCAGGGGCCGTGGCGTGCGATACATCCTCTCCAGCCGATTTTATGAATTCCTCGGCAAGCGAGGGGTTCACACGCGCAAGAGGGGGTTGGACCGGGAGACGAACAAAGAACTCCTTGTCAAGCACCTTGAGGGCCGAGGCAGTCGAGGGAGCGCGCTCAGGGAGTTGCGGCAGGTGCTGCCCTCGCTTACACCGAGTCAGGTGCAGGGATTGCTCCGGGAGCTTCGCCGGGAGGGGCGCGTTCATTCGATGGGGAACACTAAGGCCGGGAAGTGGCATCCAGGCCCTTCGCCGAGCGATGCGCCGAAAAGCTCGGATTAAGTCAGGTGTATATGGATTTGCGTAATCGGACGAGCGCAAGTCCTTTGACGGCAATCATTTAGAAAGGATTAGTGACTCCGAATTACGTTTTCCATCGCTTTTCGGAAGTAATTTCTTAGGTGGTGTAACATCGTAAATCCAGTTGCGACCCACGAAGATGAAGGTTCGGTCCATACTAAAGAGGGCGATCCGGAGTATCCGCCGAGTCTGCCCTGCTGCGTCGGTAACGCTGCGCCTGGGTCCATTGATGCCTTGGGCAACACCGGCATTCTTCAGGGGAGTGACGGTGATTGACGGCTTCCATTCGCCAATGGATAAAGAATGCCTGGCGCTATTGCTGAATGGAAAGGCCCCTTAGCGAAGGGACAAATGCTGGTACTGTCTACCTTTGAGGCGAAACACAGACGGGTCAACGCCGCACTCGCAGAGGAACGCAATCGGTTCGTCGCCGCGCTAGCCGACGAACTGTTTGTCGCCCATGCCGAACCGGACAGCAAAACAGACCGTCTCTGTAAAGAGATTCTTGCTTTGGGTAAGCGCCTTTACACCCTACATAGCACAGCGAACGCTAATCTCTTTGCCTTGGGTGCGAAGCCATTTCACCTGCAATATTGACAGGATGTAATGGATGAATCATGTAAATCCTGTGAATCTTGTCCAAAAATAGAGGTGGCGATGCGAATCTTGTTCCTCGGTGGCGGTGGTGATATGGCCGTGGCCATGGTGCATCTCATGAGACAGGAGAGCGCCATCGAGCACGTGACCCTTGCGGACCTTGACGCCGAGGCCGCCTCGGCCAGGGCGGGCGAGGCCGGAGCCAAGTTCGCCGGCATGGCCCTCGACATCATGGAGCACGACGCCCTCGTCGATGCGATGAAGCGGCACGACATCACGTTGAGTTACGCGGGCCCGTTCTACCGCTCCGAAAGACCCGTCGCGCAGGCGGCCATCGATGCGGGCGTGGACTACATTTCGATCGCGGACGACTACGACGCGTACCTAGACGTGACGGAACTGGAGGACGAAGCCAAAAGCGCGGGCGTGAAGGTCCTGACGGGATATGGGAATTCGCCCGGCCTGACGCAAATGCTCGCGAAGAAAGGCTACATGGCGATGGACCGCCCCTCGAAGATCGCGGTTAACTGGGCGGCAGGGTCCAACGAAGCCGTGGGCCCGTCCAACCTTCTCCACGTGCTCCATCTCATGTCGGGCAAGACGCTGCAGTGGCGCAACGGCGGCGAGGAATACGTCCAGTGCGGCAAGGGCCGGAAGCTGGTCGAGTTCCCGGACCCCATCGGGAGGATACCCACGTGGTACACCGGCCACGCGGAATCGGTGAGTCTGCCGAGGAACCTGAAGGGCCTCGACTACGTCAGCGTGCACGGGGGCGTTGTGCCGCCCTTTGATTTCCAACTTGTCGCGTTTCTGAGCAAGTTCGGACTCACCGCCACGCACGAACGACGCGTGCGCCTGTTGAAGGCCGTGAAGCCCATTATTCCCCTGTTTCAAAGCAAGAAAGCGCCCGACAAGTCCGCGGGACGGGTCGAAGTCTGGGGAACCCACAACGGCAAGGAGAAATACGTCTACTACACGTTCGTCGGCCACATCGCGTTCATCACATCGTGCCCGTGCCTCCAGACAATCCTGTGGTGGCGCCGGGGTGCGTTCGACCATCTGCCCGGCGGCGTGTACCCGCCCGAACGCCTGATCGAAGACCCCGCCCCATTCCTCACCGAACTCGTGGATCGCGGCATGGGCATCCAGTACCACGAGTAAGAGTCCGAAGTTGCAGGCTCAGCACCCATCGCAGAGGATTGCATTGGGGGAAAAGCGCACCCCCAGCGGGTGAACGAATCAGCACCGTTGGGTTCTTCGTGAGGCATACGCCTCACGAAGACCACGGCGCGCTGTCGGCGCTGCCGCCCTGCCAGACCTCAGCCGACCAGAGCGAACATGGCGGCCCAGGTGGTGCTTACCGGATAGGTGCTCGGATACTTCAAGAATTCCACGTGACCGTCCATGTATAGGACATTGCCGCCACCGGGGACGTGGTTGTAAGACCTGACGTCGGTTTCGACGTGGTCGTACATGACGGCGATCTCGGTTTGGGCCTTTGTACTGGCGGCCGGGTTGTTGATGTCGGTGATGAAGAACCGCTCGATCCCTTCCCGCAGGCGGTAGGCGGTCATGTCGACGCCGCTGCTGGTGTGGGTGAACTGGATGTCGTCGTCGAACCTGGTGTTGTCGGCCAAGACAGGCATCACCCCACTAAATAGGAACCCCTGGTCGTAGCTGGCCATAGTGGGGTTAGGATCGCTTTCGTCAACGCCGGCGGCCAGGATCATCTCCGGGGTAAAGGCCCAGCCCCATATAGTAGCAAGAGAGGAAGTCGAATGTGCAGGGGCAGATGGGCTGGCTGAGGTCGCCCTCCATCGTCCACCAGTTCGGCCGCCCGCAATGCCAGCGTCCGTTTTCAACGCTGTTCACACCGTCGACGTCTGACGGGCAGGCGAGTATGGTGTGGTCGGTCAGGTACTCTGGGTAGACCGCAGGACCATCGAACATGAAGTGAATCCAAGGGTTCCCAGGACCCGTGTCCCCATATATGTTCGGGTCATCGCAGTTCTCGCCCTGCCAGGGCTTCACCATAGGGAACTTTCCCCCCTTGGCCTCGTTCGCGTACCTCTTGAACACGAGGCCCAGTTGTTTGAGGTTGTTCTGGCAGGTCGCTCGCCGCGCCGCCTCACGGGCCCGCGCCAACGCCGGCAGCAGGATCGCCGCCAGAATGCCAATAATAGCAATGACCACCAGCAGTTCTATTAATGTGAATCCATGGCCTTTTCTCATCGCTCATTCCTCCCTAAGGCGGCACAGCCGCAACCAAGAGTGTAACAAAAGGGGATAAGGGGATTAGGGAGATGTTTCGATCGAAGAAAAGCCGCTTGCCCGCCAGAGGCGGGCTTGTCTCCCTATCTCCAATATCCCCCTTTCTTCCCCTTCTCTTACACAACCTGTAATGTCAGAGCAGCACCCATTAAAAAAGAGCCAGGGCAGGCTGAAAAACCTGCCCTGACCACCTTGGTCCATATACTCTGTCCGATCAGAGGTAGCCTCGCTCGTCGTCTCGTTGGCTATCCTCTCATGCCGCGTCAATCTACGGAGTCGGCCGCCCACCGGGTTCGCCTGCCCGCAACGGCCAATGCAGCAGCGACGAGGGTCAGCAGAAGCATATCCCCCACGCGCTGCCCAAACGAACCGGGCGGCGTCCTAACCGTTCCTCCGAAACACCCCTCGCCCTCGCCCTCACCCTCACCTTCGCCTTCGCCTTCGCCCTCGCCTTCTCCTTCGCCCTCGCCCGGCTCCGGACCCCGCGACACGACCAGGGCAACGGCTGTACCGGGCGAAACGCTCGTGCCTGCAGCCGGATCCTGCGAGATAACTTTGCCGGCCGTCACCGTGTCGCTATACGCCCTTGTGACGGTCCCGACGATCAGGCCCGCGTCCGTGATATCCGTCTCGGCAGCCGATTGCGTCAGGCCGACGACATCGGGCACAGTAATCTGCTCGCCCTCGCCTTCACCCTCGCCTTCGCCCTCGCCTTCGCCCTCGCCTTCACCTTCACCTTCGCCCTCGCCTTCGCCTTCACCCTCGCCTTCGCCTTCACCCTCGCCTTCGCCCTCGCCCTCGCCTTCGCCCTCGCCCTCGCCTTCGCCAGAGATTTCGACAAATACTACCGTGACCGTCTTGTCCGTGTCCATCGTCACGGTGGTTTGGGCTGCATTCGGATCGGCTACCTCGCCTTCCCAGGAGTCAAATTGCCAGCCGGCGATTGGGTTCGCCGTCAAGGTAACCTCGTCGTTCAGATGGTACGGTGGCTCAGGGACCTTCGAAACCGACCCGGAACCCACGATGTTCACCGTCAACGTGTATTCAACCTGCGTGAACGTCGCCGTCACGGTCTTGTCGCCGTCCATGGTGATGGTGTCTGGATTGGTAGTACCCGTCAGGTCCCCGGACCAGGAGTCAAACTGCCAGCCGGTGTTCGGGTTCGCCGTTACCGGCACCACTGTGTCCGCGGCATAGTAGTATTCGCCGGCCACCGGGTCAACTGTGCCGCTGCCAATCGGTGTCACGGCGATTGTCAAGGTAAACTTGTACTCAAACCCGCTGGTCAGCGTAGCTTCGCCGCCTGCCGCGACCACGGTCACATCAACGGACTCCGCAGTCGGATACGGCGGGGTGACGGCGCGAATCTGGGTATCGCTGTCGATCACGAGGTCGGAAGCAGCCGTGGCCGCGCTCACAGGACCGAGATAGACCCCCATAGCCGTGGCCAAGGCGTTGCCGGTGATGGTCACGAGCGTGCCACCGGCCGTGGGCCCTTGATTGGGCTCAATCGCAGTGAGAGTGGGCGGCGGGCTGAATGGGGCAAACAACGACAGCGAGGTCAGCTCCACGGTCATGCTGCCGTCCTCGACCGTGTCCCAGGGGTTCTCATCGCTCCACTCGTCGGCGTCGGACACGCTGAACACGAGGGGCTCCGACGTGCTGACATCGGTCGGATAGGACAAGAACCGCGCCCCCGTGCCATCTGCGACATCGATGCCTTCCATGGTGAGTATGACAGGGAATTCCCCGGGCAATTGCTCGATTTCCTGGAATTCCTCCGCGCGCCCGTCATCAGCCCGGTTATAAACGATGCTGATCTCGACGTACTGGGCAAAGGTGCCTGCGGCGACCCCGAGCACTCCTCCAGGCTGCTTGTCGGTTATCGCATCCGCAAGTCCGCCCACGTCCACATCACCGAGCACTTGGCTCACGTCCTCGCCAAGACTGACGATGATGAATGCATCGTCTTCCACGGGAATATCCAGTTGCTCCTGTGACGGCGCCACGACCTGCACATTCTCAAATCCAAGCGCCGGGCCCTTCGCTGCGCCCATGTTCAAATTCGCCACGAGAACCAGGGCGTTGGAGGGGTTCCGGCCGATCCAAGTCTCGCCCGGCCCCACGATAGATATGAGATGGTCCGGGACACCGTTCAGATCGCCATCAACCCATGCTACGGGCAGGGACTGCAGGGAAAACTGGTGGCCAGTCATCAGGCTTTCGTCACAAAGCCAGTTGAGCGGTGGGTCGCCCCCTCCCAAATCCTCCGGCTCCGCGAAGGCGTAAACCCAGTGGTCCTCACCCGAGGCCAGCTCACTCAAATTCAGGTCCCGCGTATACGGTGGATCAAACAGGACCTCGCCCTCGTCCCCTTTCCATGTATACGCCCCCTCCCAGAAAGGCTCGAGCACACCATCGATGCCCAGCGCAATACACTCCGGGCTATCTGAGGCCAGGGGTGGTTCCGCATTTACGCGCAGCCAGAGCGGTTCAGCTTCCTCGCCCGCCGGAACAACCGGTATCTTGAAGGTGACACCGTCCGGTGGCAAGATGATCACAGGCGCCTCCACGGCCTTCAGGCCTAGGATCGCCCCCAACAAGTCGGCCATGGCGGCCTTGGTCGTTGGGTCAGACTGCTCTGCCTGTGAACCCGCAACGGCCGCATAGCCGATCCCCACAACGGATGCAAAAGCTATCGCCAGTGCAAAAAACGTGAGAACCCAATACTGCCTGTTCATGTCTTCGCTCCTCGTTAAAGTTGCCCCTGACTAAAGAAACGTCCTTCCCTCTATAAAGCACAATAACAGTATACTTTATGGCCCAAAGACTGTCAACCACACAATTCGACCCCGGTGGCGTAGTCGAAGCCGCATGAAAAACCTCATCGGCGAACGACTCAAACAATCCGGAATGGAATGGCCGGTCCGAGGTGCCAACGCCATACTCGCTCTGAGGTGTGCCAAGCTCTCTCGAAGATACGAAGACTTCTGGGAACAGCGCCCAGCATGAAAACCCCAAAATCTGACGCAGGCCCCCAATAAGCCAAATCCAACCTGCCCGTCATTGCGAGCGAAAGCGAAGCAAT
>CAYRLQ010000124.1:0-11534 GCA_964425145.1 uncultured Nitrospiraceae bacterium | reverse complement strand
GCCCTGCTGCTTTTCGCCGCGGGCATCGTCGTCCTGGAAAGTTCCGCCAGAACACGGCGCACCGCAAGGAATGATTAAGGGTGAATCCGGGTTGTTAACTCAGTTTAGGTAGGTGCTCGAAGTAGCACACGGTATAGGAGCTGCTGAGAAAGCGCGTAGTGGTCGCTAGAAGGCCAGTTCAATCCGGCCCTTGGGCCCATTGTAGACCATTCTGAGCCGAGAAAGGAGATCTCGGCCGGGGAGGATGATGTAGGGCTGGCCAAGGTTAACGGACACAGCCGTTGGGCAATATAACTGCGGAATCGGCGTCGCAGGAAAGGAAAGTTGGATAGGATATCAAGGGCGCTCTTCTTGCCCGCCGGGATGAATTATATTAACTAGGCCAGTTGGCTCCAATCCGAGTCGTTTGCATACGCCCTCATCTACCGCCGTCATCGAGGCGCCGGTGTCAATCAATGCTACACCAGGGACGGGCTCTGGAACCTCCTTGCCTTCGCTGCTGAGCGCATCCTGCTGCTCCTTGGTGACAGAGATCGCGACTTTCAGAATGGGGCCAATGGTCTGAAGCCCTGTGCGAGGCGGTATTTTCTGCACTACGCCGTCGCTAGAGCGCCTCTCTCCGCCAAAACTGGTCTCAAATACTGGCATGCATTAACCCCAAGGCATACGCTGGAATCTCGTGAATCTGGTCTTCACGAAGCACTTGCTTGATCAAGAATGGTTCCACGCCGAAGCGTTCCACACCGGCCTTGTAAGCGTTCTCCGCGCTGTCGTAAAAACCGTAATCCTTTTGCCCTTTAATTAGGGCAAACTTCCCTCGGGCCTTTTCGAGGAACTCTGCGCGATGTTCCTCAAAATAGGCCAGTTCTGTTGCCAGTGGTTGTACTGACATCTCCAGGCCTCCTTTCCGAACGCATCCCCATTCCCGTTTGGGGTTGCTTATCCTACTACCCATGTAATGATTATGCCATATTCCGCCGCATTGCGCCATATTCACACGCAGGCCTAACCACACGTTCCGCGTTCTCAACTCATTGCGAACCATCCCAGAATCCATCGTTCGCCGTGCAGGCGCTATAGGGTCTCGTTCGCGGTAATTTGCTCGAGCGTCTGGCGTTTGCGGATGAGGCGGAATGTACCGTCGTTCGCCAGGAGCACCTCGGGGGCTTCGAGAAACGAGTTGTAATTCTTCGATGACATGGAGGCGCAGTAAGCGCCGCAACCGCCGATCACGAGCGCGTCGCCGATCCGCGCTTCAGTGAGCAGACGCGGCTGCAATCCTTCGGGGTTGCCTGGCTCGGGGGTGAGGATATCGCCGCTTTCGCAGCAATGCCCGACCACCAGATACTCTCGCTGTCCCCGGGGTTCGGGCGTGGCCGGGACGACCACGATGGGATGTTGCGCGCCGTACATGCTGGGCCGGATCACCTCAGTCATGCCGCTGTCGGTTTTGATGAAGGCATAGCCGCCGGGGCCAGTATCGACGACGTCGATGACCGTGCAGACGATCGCGCCGGCATCGGCCACCAGGAACGTGCCGGGCTCGATTTCGAGATGGAGCTTGCGGCCGTGCTGCGCGTGAAACTCCTCGAAGTCCTGGGCGATTCGATCGCCAACCTCGTGCAAGTCCGTGGACGCATCATCTGGCATGCGGCCGACCTTGAACCCACCGCCAAGGCTAAGCGTCTCCACGTCGGGCAGTTTCGCCGCCGCCTCGAGGGATAGCTGCGCACACCGGTGCCACACCTCGGGGTCAGAGCCGGACCCAATGTGCGTGTGCATGCGTGTGATGCGGAGGTTGTGGGTGCGCTGAACCTCGAATACCCGGTCAAAGTGCTCGTGCCAGATGCCGAAGCCCGCCGAGGGTCCGCCGGTGTTGGTCCGGTTGTTGTGTCCGGAACCCAGCCCCGGGTTCACGCGGATACAGGCATTCGCGCCGGGCCGGAGTCTTCCGAAGATGTCCAACTGGTACAAGGAACACGCGGTGAATAGGACGCCCATGTCAAGCAATTCGGACAGATTCGCCGGAAGTTCCTGCGCGGTGATCTGGATATGTGCCGGTGCGACGCCTGCCTTCATCGCCCGCTCGGCCTCGAACCCGCTGCTCGCGTCGATATGCAGCCCCATGCCCGTCAGCACGCGGACAATGGCCGCGGTGGGCAGGGCCTTCATGGCATAGCGCGCGGTCATGCCGTAAGCGTTGGGGAAGTTCAGCGCCTTCTGGGCCTGGCGCTCCAGCGTCGCCTGGTCATACACGTACACTGGCGTGCCAAACACCTCCTGGACCTCCCGCACCTGTTCTTCGGTCAGGAATTGCATCGGCGTCGCCCTCGCTAGAGTTTGCGCAACGTATTTCATACCATAAACGGGGATGCTTGAGCCACCTGTTCAAATGAGAATCTCTGCGGCTCTTTTGGTATAGTAAGTCAAAAGCCGCGTCACAGTATTTACGAATCGGAGTACTTAGAGCGCAGTGGCCAGGGCAAAATCGACATACGTGTGCCAGGAATGCGGCGCGGCCTTTGCGCGATGGACGGGGCGCTGCACGGAATGCGGCCAATGGAACACGGTCATCGAAGAGCGGGGCGTCGAGGAAGGCACACACGTACGGCCCTCGTTTCAGCCCGAAACAGCCCCCATAGCGATCACCGAGGGCGCGCAGGAAGTGCCAGCGCGTCTGTCGGCGGGCATGGCCGAATGCGACCGGGTGCTCGGTGGCGGCGTCGTGCCCGGATCGGTCACGCTCATCGGCGGGGACCCGGGCATCGGCAAGTCGACGCTGATGTTGCAGGTGTCGCAACACCTGGCGGACACGACCGGGCCGGTGCTGTACGTTTCGGGCGAGGAATCGTTCCATCAGACGCGGCTGCGTGCGGCGCGGCTAGGCGCACTGAGCGACAATCTCTTGCTGTTGACCGAGACATCCGTGGACGCCATCCGCAAACATATCGGCGAGGGCGACTTTGCGTGCGTCATCATCGACTCGATTCAGTCGGTGTATTCGTCCCAACTGCCCTCTGTGCCGGGCAGCATCGGCCAGGTGCGTGAGTGCGCGCAGCAGTTTCTGCGCATTGCCAAGGGACAAGACCTGTCTATCTTCCTCGTGGGACATGTCACCAAGGACGGGGCGATCGCAGGGCCGCGGCTGCTGGAACATCTGGTGGACACGGTTCTATACTTCGAGGGCGAAGGCAACCAGGCCCTGCGGATTTTGCGCGCGGTCAAGAACCGGTTCGGGTCGACGAACGAGATCGGCGTGTTCGAGATGACGGATTCGGGGTTGCTCGAGGTGCCCAATCCCAGCGCGCTGTTCCTCAACGAGCGCCCCAAAGGCGCCAGTGGATCGGTCGTCATACCAAGCATCGAAGGAACGCGCCCGTTGCTGGTGGAAGTCCAGGCGCTGGTAGGTGAAACGCCGCTGCCCTCGCCGAGGCGCACGGTTACGGGCGTCAACCCCAACCGTGTATCGCTCTTGCTGGCCGTGCTCGAAAAACGCGCGGGCCTGCATTTCTCGGATAAGGACGTATTTGTGAACGTTGCCGGCGGCATCCGCCTCGAGGAGCCTGCGACCGATATGGCCGTGGCGCTTGCGCTGGTCTCGAGCCTCATCGAGGCACCCGCGCCGGCAACGCTGGTGGCATTTGGCGAGGTGGGGCTGGCCGGAGAAGTTCGCGCGGTAGGAATGGCCCGACGGCGTGTGACGGAAGCCTCGAAGTTTGGCTTCACAAAGTGTATTCTACCCAATAGCTGCGCGGCGGATATCGCGGGCGGCGATATGGTGTTGTTCCCTGTGGCCAGTGTGGCGCAGGCAATCGAAATCGCCCTGGAGGAATAGCGATGGCTAAAACCAAAAAGAGCAAGACCAATGCGGATGCCTTTCACGAGGCCCTGATGATGATTTCGCCAGGCACGACGGTCCGTGACGCTATTTCCGCGATTCTCCAGAGTGCAACAGGCGCCCTGTTGTGTTTCGGAGACCTCAAACGCCTCGCGGAACTGTCCGAAGGTGGCGTCAAGTTGGACGCACCATGCACGCCGCAACTGCTCTATGAGTTGTCCAAAATGGACGGCGCCATCATCCTCAACGAAGACGGTACCCGCATCCTGTACGCCAACCGGTTCCTAAAACCGGGCGAGTCCATCCCATCGGACGAGACCGGCACCCGCCATCGCGCCGCGGAACGGCTCGCACGACAAGCGAAGTGCATGGTGATCGCCGTATCGGAACGCAGGGCGAGCGTCACTCTCTACGTGCGTGATATCCGCCACGTGCTCGACATGATTCCGACGCTGATCAACAAGGCGACCCAGGCCATTCAGACCCTGGATAAATATATCAAAGTTCTCGACCAGGCCCTCCTGGACCTCAGCACGCGTGAGTTCCAGGACATGGTCACCATCTTCGACGTCTGCAAGGCGATCCAACGCTGTGAGATGGTCAACCGGATTGCCAAGGAAATCGACCCGTATATCCTCGAGTTGGGCACGGAAGGACGCCTGATAGCACTTCAGCTCCAGGAGCTGATCATGCCTGTCGAGGAAGCTGAATTAGTCATCAAAGACTACTACCGCCAAAAAGCGGGCAATACCTTCAAGCAGGCGCGGGCGAAGATCTCAGAATTGTCCCAACAGGACCTACTCAATCTCGGCAGTATTAGCCAAGCCCTCGGCTATGGCTCAAATATCAGAACCGTCGATACCTATCTGACGCCACGCGGATATCGCATGCTCACGGCTACGCACCGCCTGACCCCCCAGATCATCGAGAACCTCGTGGAGACGTTTGGGTCGCTGCAACAAATCATGCGCGCGCCCAAAGAAAACCTCGTGGCGGTAGAGGGCGTGGGCGAAGTGCTCGCCGAACGCATCCGGGTCAGCCTCAATCTGCTGCGCAGCCAACTCTCCCTGGACCCACGCAAAGATGCCTTTCGTAAAGAATTGTAAGATACTCATGCGCCAGGAGGTGGCGCCGGACCACTACCGCATAGGGTTGCGGGCGCCGGAAATCGCCCAGGCCGCCAAGCCGGGGCAGTTCTGTATGCTCCAGGTAGCGGAGGGTCTTCACCCGTTCCTGCGCCGGCCCATGAGTCTCGAGCGTATCTTCCCCGATGGGGTCAGCATACTGTTCAAGGTCGAGGGAGAAGGCACGCGGATGCTCGCCAACCGGGCGCCGGAACAGGAGCTTTCGGTTCAAGGTCCGCTGGGCAACGGATTCCCCCTGGACCGGGCCGTGGCGCGACACCTCGTTGTGGCCGGGGGCATCGGCGTGGCCCCATGCCCTGCACTGGCGGAGGCCCTCGTCAGCGTCTGCGGCAAGGCTCCGGAGGTTATTCTTGCCGCGCGCGCGCAACACCTCCTGCTGTGCGAGGAGGAGTTCCGCCAGATGGGCTGCACGGTACACGTGGCCACGGACGACGGGTCTGTGGGCGCCAGGGCCACGGCCGTCGAGATGCTCGAGCGCCTCACTCCAGCTCCTGGCACGCGGGTGTATGCCTGCGGCCCTATGCCGATGCTGAAGGCGGTCGCGGAGGTGGCCCAGTCGCGGGGGGCGGAGTGCTTTGTCTCGCTCGAGACGCAGATGGCCTGCGGCCAAGGGGCCTGCCTGGGCTGCGTCGTCGAATCGAGGCGCAAGAAGGCAGGCGAGAAGATGGTCCGCGTCTGCGCCGACGGGCCTGTGTTTGATGCGCAGGATATCGATTGGGCCACGCACAACTTCGCCTATGACCGATAGTTGAGGTGCGAAGTGCGATGTGCTGAGTATTGTCCGCTGACAACTGGATGCTATTCCTAATGACTGCGAAGCTACAGGTGAATCTTGGCGGGCTCGTGATGAAAAACCCGGTAACGGTGGCATCGGGGACCTTCGGGTACGGGCAGGAATACGACGAGTATTTCGACATCGCCCAACTCGGCGCGGTCACGACAAAGAGCCTTTCGCTCGAGCCCCGCCCTGGCAATGCGCCGCCACGGCTGGTCGAAACGCCCGCCGGCATGCTCAACGCCATTGGATTGCAGAACGTCGGACTCGAGGACTATCTGGCGGCAAAGGCGCCCTTCTTACGCGAAAAGAACGTGCCGATCATCGCAAATGTCTACGGGAATTCGGCCGATGAGTATGCCGAATTGGCACGGCGCCTCGAACAAGCCGGCGCCGCAGACGCCATCGAGGCTAACCTGTCCTGTCCCAATGTGCACGACGCACAAACCGCGCGCGGCCCGGTGCTCGTCGCGCAAGTGCCCAAGAAGGTTTACGAGTATACGAAGACAATCCGGTCGGCGACGACCCTGCCGCTGCTCATCAAGCTGACGCCTAATGTGACCGACATCCGCGAGCCGGCGATCGCCGCCGAGGAGGCCGGCGCAGACGCCGTATCCCTCATTAACACATTGCTGGGCATGGCCATCGACCCTGAAACGCGCCGGCCCCGGCTCGCAAACATCGTCGGCGGCTTGAGCGGGCCCGCCATTCGTCCGGTGGCGCTCAAGATGGTCTGGGACGCCGTGCGCGCGCTCAAGATTCCCGTCCTGGGCATGGGCGGCATCTGCAATGCCTCCGACGCCATACAGTTCTTACTGGCCGGCGCGACGGCCGTCGCCATCGGCTCGATGACGTTCCGGCAGCCAGACGCCGCGGTGCAGATTATCGAAGGCATCGCCGACTACCTCGCCCGGCACCACATCGGCGATGTCAACGACCTGGTGGGAAGGATGCAGGATGAAGGATGAAAGACAGGCTATCCATTCCGTTATCCTTATTCGTGCACATGCACGCAGCTCGCCTTTATCCTTGGTAGCCCTCGGTACGTGCACGTGCTCGTGCTCGAAATACGAGGACGTGCACGTGCACGGAAGAAGGAGTCAGGCGTATGACAACTGAAGAGGTGATCGCGGTCTTTCGCAATGCGGGGGCGCTGTTGGAAGGTCATTTTCTCTACGCCAGCGGCCGGCATGGCCGTCAGTTTCTCCAGGCGGCCCGCGTGCTGCAATACCCACAGCACACCGAAGTCCTGTGCAAAGCATTGGCTCAACGCTTCAGAGACCAGCGGGTCGAGCTGGTTGTCGGCCCCGCGATGGGCGGCATCATCCTGGCATATGAAACCGCTAGGTACCTGAACTGTCGCGCCGCGTTCACGGAGAAAGACGACCAAGACCGCATGGCGCTTAAACGCGGCTTTGCGCTCAAGCCCGGCACACGCGTCCTTGTCGTCGAAGACGTTGTCACCACCGGCGGCTCGATCAAGAAGACCATCGCCCACTTACGCCAACGCGCCGCAGAGGTCCTGGGCGTGGCCGCGCTCATCGACCGGAGCGCTGGCGAAGCCCAATTCGATTGCCGCTTCGAGCCGCTGGCCCAGTTCGACATGGAAAGCTGGCCCCCCGATGCCTGCACCCTCTGCAAACAGGGCGTTCCCTTGGTCAACCCGGACAATTTGGCGGGATGAAAATAACTAAAATCTAACCCGGACAACCCGGAACCCTACAGGTGAAAGCAATGACAAGAGGCTCACGCAGAGGCGCAGAGCGGCACAGGCTGGCAGCCTGTGCTACCCTTTGCGGGCTTTGCGCCTCTGCGTGAAGGTCTCTTTGGTGACCGTTTCGCGCACAATCTCACTGGTAACGGACTAATCTACGCCCTGCAATTCGTCAAAATACCGAAGGCATCCAGTAACGTCTTGTCCTGCAGGGGGTATGGTAACCAGGGGTAAGGTCGGCACCTTTGGAATGCTCATTCTGCGCAATGCGAGCATAAGATTGCGCTAGCAGGGCGCGGGACGGTATAATTCGGAGTGTAACACGATTTCCGGTTCGGAAGGCCGCCGTGGATTCCACTAGGCCATGAGGTATTTCCCCCTTGACCTGCGCGAACCCGGCAAATGGGATTAGTAGTCTGTTGTCGGTTGCTGGAAATGGGGAAATTCGAGACCAGAGAGGACAGCACCTCGGCGAATCGGCAGTCCCCGAGGCTCATATGCAAGAACAACCGCCGAGAATCACGGAACAGAACGAAGAACCACTGATCGTCGTGCAGCATCTCGTCAAGAACTTCGTGATGGGCGAGACCGTGGTGCATGCATTGCAGGGCGTGTCGTTCGAGATCCAACGGGGCGCGTTCGTGACTGTCATGGGCCCGTCGGGCTCGGGAAAAACCACGCTGCTGGACATTCTCGGGTGCTTGTCGCGGCCCACCTCGGGCACCTACTGGCTGGGCGGCCGGCAGGTAAGTCATATGTCCGAGGCGCGGCTGGCGCAACTGCGCAACCATGAGATCGGGTTCGTGTTTCAAAACTTCAACCTCCTGGGGCGATCCACGGCCCTGACCAATGTAGAGCTGCCCCTGCTCTACGATGGCATGCCCAGGAGGGACCGGGTGCGCCGGGCGAACGAAGCGCTCGAGGTGGTGGGCCTGGCCGACCGGCTATACCACCGGCCCAACGAGCTCTCGGGGGGGGAGCGCCAGCGCGTGGCCATCGCAAGGGCTATGGTCAACAATCCATCCATCCTGTTCGCAGACGAACCCACGGGGAACCTGGACTCGAAAAGTGGCCAGAGCATTCTGGCCCTGTTTGACGAGATCCACGAACAAGGCAACACGATTGTCATGGTCACGCATGAGCGGGAGGTCGCCGAACACGCCCAGCGGATCATGAGTTTTCGTGACGGCCAGTTGGTGAACGACGAATGGCGAAACGAACGCACAATCGGCAGGGAACTCGAGTACTCCGCTGGCTGATTTTCCTCTGTGTGGTGGCAGTGCCTGTGGCCTACCTCTCTCTCCATGAGGAGGAGATCGAGGTGACGGCGGCTACGGTGTCGCGGGGACATGTCGAGCAAACGGTCGCGTCGATTTCCGCGGGCACGGTGATACCAAAGGAAGACTCGATGATCGCGGCAGGTGTGATCGGTATCCTTATCACCGTGCCCGAGGAGGGTCAGCGTGTGAGGCAGGGCGACTTGCTGGTCGAACTGGACCATGCCGAACTGGACGCGCAGGTAGCCCTAGCGGAAGCGAATCTTCGAGCAGGCCAGTCGCGCCTGGAACAGGCAAAGCTGGCCGCGAAGATTTACAGGGAAATCTGTGCAACGAAGGTCAGTCTCACGACGGCTCAACTCGATTTGGCCCAGGCCGAGTTCGACCGTATCAAGAGCCTCTCCGAGAAACGGGCCGTGTCGCAGAGCGATCTCGACAAGGCGTCCTCGGTCCTGCGGGTGGCGCAGGAAAACTACGCCGCCGCCAAGGCGGGCCAGGGCGAGAACCAGGTCCGCGCCGAGGAAATCCGGACCGCCGAAGCTGCCATCGAACAGCTCGAGGCCGCCGTGGACGCGGCGCAGGCCGCCCGGGAACGGGCGTTTGTAAAGGCGCCCTTTTCGGGCGTCGTGGGCCGGCGCATGGTGGACGTGGGCGAGGCCACCGCCATGGGCATGCCGTTGCTCCAGTTTGTCTGCGATGACGAATGTTACGTTCGGGCGCCGTTCGACGAGGCCAACGCGGCCGAGCTCTGCGTCGGGCAAAAGGCGCGTCTCAGCTTGGATGCGTACCGGGGCGTCGACTTTGCAGGCGAGGTGATCTACGTTTCGCCCGTCGTGTCGCTCAACCCCGACCTGAGCCGATCGCTCGACGTCAAAATCCGCATCGACGAAGGCAAGGAACGGTTCATTCCGGGCATGTCCGTGGACGTCACCATCGTCGCGGATGAAAAGGCCGACGTGGTCTTCGCGCCGACCGAAGCGCTGATCCGTGAAGAGTTCGCCCACGTGGTGGAGGACGGCCGGGCCGTGCGTCGTGCGGTCAAGACGGGGCTGGGCAACTGGCGTACCGTCGAGATCGTCGAGGGCCTGCGCGAAGGCGAGACCCTGATCACGTCCATCGCCGTGGATGGGCTGAAAGACGGCGCCAAGGTGCGCGTGGTCGACGAGCTGGAGGACTGATGAGCCCGCTGGAATCCATGCGCACCGCCTTGCGTTCCCTCGCCCAGAATAAGGTCCGCGCTTTCCTGACCACGCTGGGCGTGATCATCGGCGTCATGTCGGTGATCCTGTTGGTGTCGTTGGGCGAGGGCGCCCAGGCCTATATCGAAAACGAATTCGCGGGGATGGGCAGCAACATCCTCATCATCAACCCCGGCAAACAGGAAACCACCGGCATGATTCCCATCGCGGGGGGCGCCTTTCACAAACTGACCTACGAAAACGCCAAGGAAATCGAGCGTAAGGCTGTCGGCATCAGCGGTGTAGCCGCGAACGTCATCGGCGCGGGCTACGTGCAACGGGGCGACCGGCGCCGCGACGTACTCATCATCGGTTGCACGGAAGACCTGGACGAGGTGCGGCAATTGTACACGCAGATTGGCCGATTCATCGACGCCAACGACGTCGAGAAGAACAGCCGCGTGTGCGTGATCGGGACCAAAGTCAAGGAAGAACTGTTCGGTAACGCCCCGGCCCTGCACCAGAAGCTCTCGATCAACCGAGCCAAACACCGGGTCGTCGGCATTCTCGAGAAGAAAGGCATGATGCTCGGCATCAACCTGGACGACATCGTCCTGATCCCCTTGCGCAGCGCCCAGCAGATGTTTCAGGGCGGGGAGGATTTCCTGGTGGAGATTCTTGTTGCCGCGCGGAGTCCGGAGGATATCAAACCGACCACGGAATCCATCCGCGCCATCCTCACCGCCGCGCACGATTACACCGAAGATTTCACCATTACGGACCAGGACGGGATGATGGGCACGTTCAGCAAGATATTCGACGCGTTGCGGTTCATGCTGGCGGGCATCGCGTGCATCTCGCTGCTGGTGGGTGGAATCGGCATCATGAACATCATGCTGGTGTCGGTACGCGAGCGCACCCGCGAAGTGGGGATTCGAAAGGCCGTCGGCGCTACCAGAAAAGATATTGGACTTCAGTTCCTCATTGAAGCGATCACGCTGAGCCTCATCGGAGGCCTGATCGGCATCTTACTGGGCTGGGTCGGCACGGGCGTCGTGCGATTGCTTTATCCCTCGTTGCCAGTGTCCCTTTCGACTTGGTCGGTCACGATGGCCTTCTCCTTCAGCTTGTCCGTCGGCGTCTTTTTCGGCGTCTATCCGGCCCTAAAGGCCTCGGGCGTTGACCCCGTTGAAGCCCTCGGGTACGAGTAGCGGCAACGCGTTCTCAGTTGTCAGTTTTCAGCTATCAGTACACGGACAACTGATAGCTGGCAACGTCGTGGATGATCCCGTCGGAATTGGAAAATGTGGAAAGGATGCGTCATGCGCTTCGCATTGGCCGTTCTGATGCTTGCAGGTGGTTTCGTCGCCGGGGCTGTAGTGGTTGACGATGAGGTGAAAGTCCAGGGGGAATACCTGGTCCTGGTGCTCGCACCCGGCGAGGCAGGCACAATCACCGAGTTTGCTCACCGGGCCACGGTAGGCAATTTCGCCGGGGAGGGCGGTCTGCTGCAAGAGGGATTCGGCGTTGGGAGCTTTTACGTGCCGAATCGGCGGCTCAATGAGAAGCTGGAGATAGTGGACGCGATCCAGGAGCGGCCAGTCGTC
>CAYRLQ010000123.1:0-11561 GCA_964425145.1 uncultured Nitrospiraceae bacterium | reverse complement strand
GGAGTCTGTGGTAAAGGCGAAGTTCACCGCACCGTGACTCAGGACGGCGCTATCGTGCCGGGCGTCTAAGGCGGGGTTGCTGAATGCAGGGAGAAACAACTCCTCGATGAGCCCATGCATCAGTTTTCCCCCAGCGCCGTGCGCAAGGGTGATATTGGGATACCGCTGCAGCGGGATCGGGCATGACACTGAAAACTCCTGTTCGCGTTCCATGCGTCAGCTCTCCACGACTTATTTCAACAAGGATAGACAATGGACAGGATGTCTTCGTATTATCCTGAATATCCTGGCAATCCTTGTTCCTTATGTGCTGATAGCTGAATGCCGATAGCGATAATAGGCCGCGCACGCCCCTTCGGATGATACCATAGGCGCGCCCATAGGCGTTTCAGGGGTGCAGCGCGTACCAAAGGCTGGACACTCATGAGGTTTCTTGGCGCCTTGCAGCACTAGACCGCTGATACATTCCGAGGGCTCCTCTGCCGCGTAATTCGCCACGCCAAAGCGCTGTTCGGCGTCGAATTCGCCATAGGGTCCTGTAAGCCTGAGCCCGCTCCGAGGGATTTCGCCGATGCCTCGCCACTTGCGAGGGACCACCTCAAACACTTCCCTGATAAGGTTCTGGGCATGGCGGTTGCCTTCCCTGCGGACGGCGCGGTTGTATTGGTTTTCAACCTCCGCGCGCCCTTGTTCCAGTTGTTTTACGCACATAAAGACACCTTGCAGGAGGTCCAGCGGCTCGAACCCCGTCACGACGATGGGAATGGCATAGGTTTCAGCAATGGGCTCATATTCGGTGTACCCCATTACAGTGCACACATGCCCAGCCGCCAGGAACCCCTGGACGCGATTGCTCGGCGAGTCCAGGATCGCCTCCATGGCTGGTGGGATGAGAACGTGGGCGACCAGCATCGAAAAGTTGCCGATGCATTGTTGCCGGGCCTGGTAAACGGCCGCCGCGTTGGCAGGGGCGGTCGTCTCAAAACCTATTGCGAAGAACACCACCTGTCCATCGGGGTTTTCTCGCGCAATCTTGAGGGCGTCCAGCGGTGCGTAGACAATGCGGACGTCGGCTCCGGCCGCTTTGGCCGCAAAAAGGTCCCCATGGCTCCCCGGCACGCGCAACATGTCGCCAAAGGAGCAAAAGATTACCTCAGGCCGAGCAGCAATCTCGATGGCTTTGTCGATCAGTTCAACCGGGGTCACACAAACCGGACAACCGGGGCCGTGGACCAACGTGATTCCTTCGGGCAGCAGTTGGTCGATCCCGAACTTGACAATGGCATGCGTCTGGCCGCCGCAGACTTCCATGATGGTCCATGGCTTGGTGGTGATGCGGGCGATGGCCCGGGCATATTGCTCGGCGGCTTTAGCGTCGCGGTATTCGTCAACAAATCGCATCGTCAGGGTTCAGTTTGTAGTTCCGTAAGTTCCGCTATTTCTTGCAAGTACTCGAATACCTCTTCGGCTTCGTTCTCGTTAAGTTTGCCGATCGCAAAGCCTGCATGTACGATGACGTATTCACCCACCTGCGCTTCCGGTACACCTGCTAGGCACACCTCCCGCAACACCCCTGCGAAGCTCACTTTGCCCATCCGCGTGAGCGGGTCGCGGCCTGAAACTTCTACGAGCTTTCCCGGAACTCCCAAGCACATAGCATTACTCCTTTGGATACGCACGCGCCGCCGCAACAATCTGGCCCAGCGCCAGCCCACCATCGTTGGGTGGAACGCGCTGGTGCCAGTAGGCGCGGAAGCCCTCTTGCCTCAAGCGGCGCACGGCCCGTTCGGTCAGATAGCTGTTTTGGAAACAGCCTCCTGTGAGAACAACGCGCTCCTCAGCCACGCGCCGCGCTACGGCACAAATGACCTCTACAAGGGAATTATGAAACTTTGCTGACGCCTCTGCCACCGGTACCCCGCGGCGCATGTCGTGCAGGAGGCTGTGCACCATGGACTCCCAGTCTACCACAGATGGCGCCGGTAGCCCATTTTCTTCGGGTTCCGTCACGTCGAGGTCGTACCGCTCGTCTGTTTGCATATCTGAACACGCAAATTCCAGCTCCATCGCCGCCTGCCCTTCGAACCGCATCTCCTGGCGAAGGTTGACGATGGCGGCTACGGCGTCGAAGAGGCGTCCGACACTGGACGTTATCGGCGCGTTGATGTTTCTCTGGAGCATTGTCCGCAGCACCTGGCGTTCACGGGACGAGCAGGCTTGAAGCGGTGCAAGGTCTTCCCTATCGAAAAGGCTGCTCCCGAAGAGCTCGTATAGAAGACCGAGGGCGGCGCGTTTCGGCTCTTTGATGGCCTTTTCTCCTCCAGGGAGGCGAAACGTGCGTAGATGGGCAACGCGCTGAAACGAGGTACCCGTCACATGCAGGAATTCGCCGCCCCATAGCGTCCCATCGATTCCCCAGCCTGTTCCGTCCCAGGACACGCCCAGCACCGGCCCCTCGATGTCGTTTTCGGCTGCGCATGACAGCACATGGGCATAATGATGCTGCACGGCAACGGCGGGTAATGCGGAATCTTTCGCAAACTGCGTCGACGTATAATCAGGGTGGGCATCACAGGCCACCGCTACGGGGTGAAGGTCATGGATTTGGTGGAAGCTCGCGATCACGTCCCGAAAGGCGTTGACGGCCCGAGCCGTTTCCAGATCGCCGATATGCTGGCTGACAAAGACCTGGTCACCAACGGAGGTCGCAATCGTGTTCTTCAGATGCCCTCCCACGGCAAGAAAGGAAGGTATGGCGTCTCGAAGCCGGATGGGTAAGGGCGCGTAGCCTCTGGCCCGACGCAGGACCAGTTCACGGCCCATCGTGACGCGCACAATCGAGTCGTCCACATGCCGGACAATGGGCCGGTTATGGACCAGAAATAACTCGGCGATGCCTCCCAACCGCTGGACTGCATCCCGTTCGTCGGTGCATATGGGTTCTTCGGAAAGATTGCCGCTGGTAGCCACCACAGGAAAGCCCAGTTCAGCCATCAGAAGGTGGTGCAGGGGTGTGTAGGGCAACATGATGCCCAGGTAGGGATTCGAAGGTGCAACGGAGCGGGCAATTTCGGATTGGGATTCCGCCGTGCTGCGCCGCAGCAAAACGATAGGAGATTCGGCAGAAAGGAGAAGGCGTCCCTCGAGCTTATCGACGTTGCAATGGGCCTTCACCAATGACAGCGATGGATACATCAGCGCGAACGGTTTCTCCTCGCGGGCCTTCAACCGGCGGAGGCGGCGCACGGCATTCTCATCGCGGGCATCAACCATGAGATGAAATCCGCCTAGCCCCTTGACGGCAACGATGGCGCCTCGACGAAGGGCCTGGGCAGTTTGCAGCAAGGCATCGTGATGCGAGGCGAGCACGCCGTCGTTGCGGTCCCATAATTCGAGATGTGGACCGCATGTTGGGCAAGCATTCGGCTGCGCGTGGAAGCGCCTATCGAGCGGGTCCTCGTATTCCGCCCGGCACGCTTCGCACATCGTGAAGCCTCTCATCGTCGTATTGGGCCGGTCATAGGGCAGTGCCTCGAGGATGCTGAACCGCGGCCCGCAATTGGTGCAGTTGGTGAAGGGATACCGATAGCGGCGGTCTTGTGGGTCGAAGATTTCGCTCAGGCAATCCGGACAGGTGGCAATGTCGGGCATGACGAGCGCCGTCTTTTGCCCGGAAGTGCTTTCACGGATCTCGAACGCCGCGTAGCCCACGCGATCCAGAAATGAGAACTCGAGACTTTGGATGGACGAACGCGGTGGTTTCTCTTGCTCGAGGCGCAGCAGGAATTCCTCCAATCGCGCCTTGTCACCCTCGGCTTCAATAGTGACGCCCTGCGACGTGTTCGAGACCCACCCCGTCAGCCTCAAACCCGTCGCGAGGCGGTACACGAAGGGGCGAAAGCCTACCCCTTGCACGGCACCCCGAACCGTTACGCGCAAACGGAGGCGTTGTGCGTCGTTCACATCTTCCCGTAAAGGTAAGGCCGTGTCCATGCCTTGTCGTCCCCATTTCCGTAAACTACTGGCACTGCGAATAACCTAAGTTTAACACCGTGTCCATCTCCTTGTCAGCAGCCGCTCAGATATAGAAAGTGAAGGCAATCGCATGAGAGCGAGCATGGCTTGACTGGCACGTGCCCAACCGCCACAATACAGTCTAAAAGGTAAAGCATCCGAAAAGGCGAGCGCCGTGCACGAACTCTCTATTTCTGAAGATATTCTCGACCTTGTGGAGAAGGCAGTCGGTCCGGACACGGAGGTGACGTCGGTTCACCTCACCCTCGGGCCGTTGTCCGGCATCTCAGCCGACGCGCTGCGCTTCTGCTTCGGTGAAGTGACCCAATTGAGGACGCTGGGATCGCCGGAGCTTGTGATCGACGAAACTACCGCACGGGTTCACTGTTGCGACTGCGATCTCGATTATGAAAGCAGGGATTTCCTTGACGGGTGCCCGCGTTGCCATTCTCTAAACCGAAGAATACTTTCCGGGCGGGAATTCACCGTGGACTGGGTAGAATTATCGGAGGACGAAGATGCCTGAGGTAAAAAGTCAAAAGAAATCGGTTAAGGTCCTTTCCCCCGTTATGGCGAAAAACGATGAAATCGCACTTCGCAACCGGCGCTTGCTCGAGGCGCGGGGAGTCTTTGCTATCAACATCATTGGCTCGCCGGGCAGTGGTAAAACGACGTTGTTGGAAGCCATGGCAAAACACCTTGGCAAGTCGATGGTAGTAATCGAAGGGGATGTGCAAACCCGCCGCGATGCACAGCGTATCGAACGCGCCGGGTGCCTGGCCTACCAAATCGAGACGCATGGCGCCTGCCACCTGGACGCGCAGGCCGTTTCGCAGGCACTCGACCATCTCGATCTGGGCAGCGAGCAGTGCCGTATTCTGGTAATCGAGAACGTTGGCAACCTGATTTGTCCCAGCAGTTATGACTTGGGGGAGCATTTGAAGGTCGGCTTTCTTTCGGTACCGGAAGGAGACGACAAGATCCTGAAATATCCTTCGTTATTCAGCAGGATTTCCGTGCTCGTCCTGAACAAGATCGACCTGTTGCCGTATTTGCCCTTCGATACGGAGCGGGCGGTGCTGGAATGTCGAAGCTTGAACGACCGGGTTCGCATGTTCCAGACCTCCGGAAAGACGGGTGACGGCGTGGAAGACTTCTGCAAGTTCTTGCTCGCGAAGCGCGCTGAAGTCCTGGAATGACGGTTCAGGCATCCGGCACAGCCAGGATCGCGGTCGTTCACTACGCTGAGAGCAATTCCACCAGCTCTTCAAGCGTTTCTTGAACACCGGCCGACATCTCGGCGCCAAAAGAAACGTGCGCCGGCTGAAGGGCCAGCACGTAGATAGCCGCTCCCGTCTCTTTCTCCAGGTGCTCGATGAAGAAATTGGGAGACATGTCATGCGTGGTGAAGCCCGATTCAGCGATCTCATCCTTTCTCAGAATCGCATAGTCACCTGGGTTCAGCCCCAGGTGGGTGGCATCGACGAGGAGGACGGTATCGGGGTTTTGCCTTACGATCTCGCCGAGGTAGTTTTCGGGCACGGTCCCCGCGTCAATGCAGACCGCTTCGCTCTTGCCGCTTAATCGGGCTACCAAGGCCGGTCCGAATCCGTCGTCCCCGCGCAACGTATTGCCGACACCCACCAGAACGACCTTGCCTTTAAGAATGCTTTTGAGAGGAGGTGAAGTATCTTGGGGGTGCGAGTTGGCGCCTGTTCCGGCCATGGGTCCCGGTGTTAGTCCTTCGTGGTAAGGGTGGTTTGACGCCTACAACGGGCGCACAGAATCTTTACCCGGTCGGACCGGCCGCGGTCTTGGGCCGCGGCGACCAGGTTCTCATCGACGACTCCGAGGCTTTTCAGGCGCGACAAATACAGCGTGGGACTCGAATACGTGAGTTCTCCAATGCGCTCGGCTATCCAGTTCAGGTGGTCTTTGCAGGCGACGACAGCGCCACAAATCTCACAGAGCTGCAGGTCTTTCTCGATCGTCTCGTACGATTCTTCTTTTCTATCGAAGAAGGAAAGCTCCCAATCGTTGGACTGCTTGATGCCTTCGTGGTCGGCAATGCACGCAGCCTCACACTCGCCGCAGAATATGCAGGTATCCGTGTAGTGAATCATGACCCTTTTAGGATTCGACCCATCATCGATCACGTCTTTGTGATCGATCGCGCCCACCGGGCAGACCTCTTCGCAGGCCAGGCATCCCACGCATTTCTCCGCGTCGAACTTGGGCTGTCCCCGGAAATTCGGGTGTGGCACATGGGGTTCCTTTGGAAAGGGGGACGTATATGGCCCTTTGATAAGCGCCTTGACCGCTTCACCCAATTCCCTGATCTTAGGATACTTCATACCTTCGTTCTCTAGGCCTCTCCTTCGTTATCCTCGGCATACTTATCAACAACGCTGCCATCCCAGAGCTTTATGCCGGCCCTATGGCCACCGCGCGCGATGGCGTGGGCCGATACAGGGGCAGTCAGTATCACAAATATGATGCACAGGAGCGATTTGACACCGCCCGGCGTAAACCCGACCACTAGAAATGTCCCGAACAGGATGCTGCACGTGCCCAAGGTGACACATTTGGTAGCCGCTTGCAGACGGTTATATACATCGGGCAACCGCACCAGGCCCAGGCAACCCAGTACGTCGAAGGCCAGGCCGACCGCTATGAATATCAGGCCGAGGATATCCAGGATACTATTCGTCAAAAGCTTTTCCCTCCAGGTACTTGGAAAGCGCCAGTGCAGCTATAAAGCTCTGCAGCGCCCATGCGATGCCGATGTCGATGTACCAGGACCGCCCCGTTGGAATAGACACAATGGCGCAGAAGCCTACGATCAGAATACCAAGGATGTCTATCGCCACAATCCTGTCGGCGGCGGTTGGACCCCGTGCGACGCGGTAGACACACAAAGTACCTGCCAGGATGAGGATGTACAGGGCCCTGGCGACCAGGTTGACGTAAGGCAGGTCACGATAGAAAAAGATTGGAAGGGGACGAACGATAATCAGACCAAGCACCACGACGAAAACAACAGCGCCTATAAGCCAGTTAAGTGTCTTCATGATGACCTGCCTTAGTCGAATACCTTTTTCAAAATCGGTTCAAAACGGCCCACGATCAGCTTCGTGGCTTCCTCGACATCCACAGTTCGTACATCAATCCAGTGTATGTAAAGAACACCCTGTTCCTTATCAATGTCGACACTCAGCGTCCCGGGCGTCAATGTGATGGAATTGGCCAGAAACGTAAGCGCCGTGTCGGATTTCAGGGTCGTCTTGACTTTGACGATGCCGGGATTGATTGGCAATCGCGGACTCAACACGCGATAAGCCACGTCAAGATTCGCCTTAATGCACTCCCACAGGAACACCGGCAAATAGAGGAAGCAGAAATACCAGTACCGGAGCGGGTGGCGCAGAATGTGCGGGCGCTCGACAAATAAGTCCCCGGTCATAAACGCCACAAACGCTGCCACGAATAGGCCGAGAATGAGGTGCTGCCAGTCAGGCACCCAACTCAGGAGCGCCCAGACAAGAAAAGCCAGAACAAATAGAATCACACGGCTCTTCATCTATTGCACCTCGCTCAAGACGATGGCGGCGTACTGTGTCCCTTCGGAAAGGACCCCGGAAGCCAGAGTCAGGAACGTTTCCTGCAGACCGGGAAGGAGCAATAGCCCTCCCGCCACACATAACAAAGCCAGCGAAACCATGGACACTTTCATAAAGAACGGCACTTCTTTTACATGGCGCCAGGTATCATTAAGGGTTCCCATAAACGCGTATCGCATCACCTTCATGACATATGCCAGGGTTACGACGCTTGCCAAGACTGCCCAAAACGCGTACCAGTGCCGCCCCGCCTCAACGGCCGCTACGATGATAATGAGCTTGCTCCAGAAGCCGCTGAACGGCGGAATACCGGCGATGGAGATGGCGCCGACCAGAGTCGTTGCGCCTGTCACCGGCATTTTCTTCGCTAATCCCCCCATCTTTTTGAGGTCGCGCGTACCTGTTGAATACTCCACGGCCCCCGAATCCAGGAACAGCAACGACTTGAATACGGAGTGATTGAACAGGTGGAATAGCCCGCCTGCGATGCCCAGCGGCGTGCCTAGGCCGATGCCCAGAATCACGTACCCGATCTGGCTGATCGAGCTATACGCCAGTAGCCGCTTCAAGTCCCACTGTCCAATGGCCAGGAATACACCGACAATCATGGACAACACTCCCAAGAACATCAGAATGGACGATATCTCCGGTGTGATGCCAATGACGTTGTAAAAGACTCGGCACAGGGCGTAGACGCCCAGCGCTTTGATGAGCACACCCGAGAGCATCGCCGATATGGGCGCGGGCGCAGAGGGGTGCGCGTCGGGCAGCCATGCGTGAAACGGCACGACGGCTGCTTTCAGCCCAAACCCCATCAGGAACAGGACACTCACCAGAAGGGTTACATTGCCCCCGCCCTTGTGCGCCAACTCTCGGGCCATGTCGGCCATGTTCAGTGTAGATGTGTGGCTGTACAACAGCACGATCCCGAGGAGAACGAACAGCGACGCAACCGTGCCCATAACAGCGTATTTGAAGGCGGCCTCGAGCTCTTGCTTTTCGGTGCCGAACGCGACCAGGGCGTAGCTGGCCACCGAGGCCACTTCCAGAAACACGAACAGATTGAACAGGTCGCCGGTTACGACAACGCCGTTTATCCCGGCCACCATCAGGAGGAACAGCGTGTAGAATAGCCACTTGTCGGTGAACCGCTCCATGTAATCTATCGAGAAGACCGCCACCAGGAAGGCTATCAGGTTCACCGTTACGAGCATGAAAGCCGTTAGGCCGTCCAACACCATGGCGATCCCGATAGGCGGTTGCCACCCGCCCAGGGCATACACGACTGTTCCATACACGTTGACCACGTGTACGCTCCACACGGACAGAAGAAGTGCGCCCAGAGTTGCCAAGGCGCCGAGCAGATCGGGCAGCCGCGGTATCTGCCGCCCCAGCAGTGCGGTCAGAAACGCGCCACCCAGCGGCACGGCGACGCAGAGCGGCATAATGGCGGAACCTGGCGTCATCCTCTCAGCTCCCGAATCTCAGCGATGTCAAACGTCCCGTATTTCTCGTAGATTCTCATGGCGATAGCCACCATCAACGCAGTGGTCGCCAGGCCGATGACAATCGCCGTCAGCACCAGCGCCTGCGGTAACGGATCGACCATAGATTGCACTGGGATGTCCGCATCTGGTGAAAAGATAGGCGAGCGGCCGTCTTTCTTGTAGGCTACGAGTATGAAGAAGAGGTTCACGGCGTATTCCACCACAATGACCCCTATAATGATCTTAATCATGTTGCGCCTTGCCAAGATGCCATACACCCCCACAGAAAACAGAACTAGGCATAGCAAATACAGAGCCATTACTCTTTCTCCACGTCGAGCTTTAATAGGACCAGCGCCACGAAGGCCGCGAAGAGTCCCGCGCCTACTTTCAAACAGATGGCGACATTACAAAGAGGGATGATGCCGGCGCTGAACAGTTTGAAGGATTCCCCCTTCGGTAGGAAGTTCAAGAGGAAGCTGCCTCCCCAAAACCCTAGCAGGGCTATGCTCAAGAACAATGTCGCGCCCAGGCTCTCAAAAAACGATACAACTGGCTCAGCCAGCTTCCTAAACGCCACCTCTTTGCCGAATGCCAGCATCAAGTGGACGAAAGAGAGCGCTATAATCACGCCCCCGGCAAACCCACCGCCCGGTGACACGTGGCCGTGCAAGACGATGTAGACCCCGTACAGAAGTATCAGGCCCACCGTAAGACGCGTAATCGTCTTTACGATCAAAGACATCCCTTTTTCGCGCTCTTTACTCATCTTCTCGTCCCGGTATCCCGTGTTTCTCTTTCCTGCCTATACGTCTTACAACGGCCAAAACGCCGATAACGGCGGTAAACAGTACCGTGGCCTCGCCCAACGTGTCGTAGGCCCGGAAATCCAGCAATATGGCGGAGACCATGTTTGCGGCGCCCGTCTTGCTCATGCCGCTGGCAAGATACTCGCCGGAGATCCTCATAGTCGGCTCGCCGAACGCGGGCAGCTCCTCGATCGATTTCATGGCCACAAGCAAGAAGACCGCAATAAAACCTACGACCACCATGCTGCCCAATAACCGGCGACCTATCGTCGAGCCGTGCACATCCTTACTCACGGTGGCCCTCATCAGGATAATGAGCGCGATAATCTCGACCACAAACTGAGTGATGGCTACGTCAGGCGCCTTCAGTACCAGGCACACCAGCGAAAGCCCAAGGCCTACCGCGCCGACAGTTACCACAGACGAAAGAAGGTCTTCGACTTCAATTGCAATGATCGCCCCGATGATCATGATAATCAGCAGTATGTATATGGCTAACATCGCCGCTATCCCATCAAGATATAAAACAAGACCAGCATACCCAAAAGACACCACGCCAAATATCTAGGAAGCACGCCGTTGTGAAAATAACCCAACACTCTGCTGAAGCCGAAGGTGATCTTCGCGCCCACTTCATACATATCGAAGGCCTTCTTCTCTGCCAATCCGTAAACCGGTTTCAACCAGGGGATGTCTTGAACTGTTTTGTAAAAGTCCACGCCGGACATCCTCATATTTGGATGATGCTCCAGAACCTCCCCCCCGACAAAGGGCTCGACCATCCTCGTTTTCGCCCCAGTGCCCAACAAATAGATAATCACGCCGACGCCAAGGCCAATGAGTATTAACGCCGCAGCCACCACCGGCTGCCATTGGCCAAGAAACTCAACTCCTGTAGCCAAGCTCGGGAAGATGAAGTACTTGAGCGGTATGCTGTAAGCGAATACGCCGAACACCACGCACAGAAGCGCCAGCAGCACCGTCGGGACCCACATCGCCGGCCCTACTTCACGTGCCTGTGAAGCGTTCCCGCGTGCTTCACTCGACGGCTGCCCGAGGAAAACGGCGTGGACCAGTTTCATGAAACTGGCGAGCGTCAGCGCGCTGCCGAACATCGCCGCAACCAGCCAAATCACCCAAATGGCCCCGCCATTTCTGCCCGTCTCGATGATGCCCTGATAGACCAGCCATTTCGACGCAAAGCCATTGAATGGAGGTACACCGGAAATAGCAAGAGAGCTTATCAGGAATGTAACGAAGGAAATCGGCATCGACTTGGCGAACCCGCCCAGTTTGTCCAAGTCGCTGGTGCCGGCTTGTTTCTCCACCGCGCCGCCTGAAAGAAACAGACACGATTTGTAGATAGCATTGTTCAACATGTGGAACAAACCCCCAGCAATACCCACAGGGGTACCTGTCCCTATCCCCAATACCATGTAGCCCACCTGGCTCACGGCGTGATATCCCAGCAGCCGCTTCAAGTCATGCTGGACGAGCGCCATCATGACCGCCGCCACAATGGTGAAACTGCCCAGAGCCATCAAAAGGGTGTTCATGCCGGGGGTCATACGAAACATCTCGAGCGAAAGGCGGGCCAGGAAATAGATGCCCAGGAGCTTGTCCAGCGATGC
>CAYRLQ010000122.1:0-11737 GCA_964425145.1 uncultured Nitrospiraceae bacterium | reverse complement strand
GCCCATGGAATCACGGGCTGGAAGCCCGTGCCACCGGGGTTCTGTTAGAACCTCTAAGCATGAACGGGCACTTCACGTTCACGTCATTCGACGATCGCAGCAGACTTGATGTAGTCGAGGCCGGGGAAGCGTTCATCCAAGAACGCATTGCCACGGGCCATAATCTGCCCTTGCATTGGCGTCAATTGCCCCTGGTACTGGTCGTTTAGCGACATGACCACATCCATGCCTTCAATAACTTTGCCTATAGGGGCGAACTTCGCACCCTTCATGGCAAGCGGATCATCCAGGACGGTATTTTCGCCCAAGTTGATGAACAACTGCGTGGTGCGGGAATTGGGCCCGGCACAGGCGAAGGTCAGCATACCTTTGGTGTTGGATTGTTTAACCGGGTCGTCCTTTATCCTTGCGTCGCGCCATTTACGAGTGACGGCAGGGTCGCCCGAGATGCCAAATTGTGCCACGAAGGGCCGGGGCTCGGTCACTACCCGAAAAAACCGCACATCGGAGAAGAAGCCTTCCTCGACGAGGGCCTTAAACCGCTCGACGCCGATGGGTGCCCAATCCCTGTGGCATTCCACGACAAAATCGCCATTCGAGCACTCGAATTTGACCTTGAACACGTCTGACACCGGCCCTCCGGACACGTCAGGTTCGACAGGCTCAGCAGCCGCGAGCCCGATCCCCGCCGAGGCTTGGCCTTCACCACCTGCTTGGGCAGCTTTCCCGACCGCTTCGCGCCGCGCCTCGGTCCGGTCGAGCTCTTCCTGCGTCGCCAAGGCATCCTTAAGCCGGCTCTTTGTCAGTCGCGGCGGTTGGAACTCATAGACCACCACTATCCCAATGATGATCACCAGGACTATCGCAAGGGGCACCAGTTTGCTCTTCACCGATTCCTCCTCACACTCGGTCGCGAGCCGATTCGTGGCCGCAGCGCTGAACCCGGTAAAGCAATGATACCCTCCGGACGGACACCGCTTCAATGCCGGCGCGGGTCACTCTACATCGTCTTGTCCCTGGGCGGCCCACCGCGCGCCGCCCACTCCCGCTCCAGGCGCGGCCGGGCCTTCCATCGGCGGTGGAACCAGAGCCATTGCCCGGGGCAATCGCGCACGAGGCGCTCGACCGCCCCCTGGCAGCGCTGAGTATTCTCGATGATGTCGCTGCGCAAGTTCCCGGACCGCGCCATGGGAATCTCCGGCTCAAACCGGACCGCGTAACACCCATCCGGCTTGCGGATCATGGAAACCTGGTACACGGGCACACGGGCACGCATCGCGGCCATGGCGGGGCCGATGGTCCCCCACGTTTCCCGGCCGAAAAACTGCACGGGCGCGGCATTCTCACGCGGATTTTGGTCGACCAGCAACCCTACCAGATAGCCCTCCTTGAGCAAGCGGACAATCTCAGGCCCCGCCTGGGCTTTCGGAACGGTCAGGACGTTCCCGGCGCGGCGAGTCCGGTCCACAAACCTGTCGAGCATAGCATGGTCCAGCGGCCGAACCACCTCGGCCACCTTGAACCCGCGACTGGCCACGGCCGACGCCATCCACTCCCAGTTGCCAAAATGCCCACCGATCACCACACCGCCACGGGTCCTGTCGATATGCTCGAGGCCCTCAAATGTGACGTATTTGTCGACATACACGGCGGTGAGACGTGGAATGCGCGTGAATTCCGCGGCAACAATACCCACATTTTGCACGGCTTGCTTGAGAATCCGGACCTTCTCCCTGCGGGTAAGCGCCTCCCCGTATGCCAGGTCCAGGTTGGACAGCCCGACCCTGCGCACACGAGGAACCAGGTAATACGCCAGGCGGCCCAGCACGCGCCCGAGACATCTCGAGGCCATCAGGGGGAAACGGGCGGTGAGCGCCCCGAACCCGATGGACACCATGCCCGTGAGCCATTGCACGAGCGGATTGCGGCGGCGCGCCATAGGCTAACTCTCAAGGACAATGGTCTCGCCGACGGCCGGGGCAAATTTCCGGCAACCGTCGCCGGCGTGCTCGTACATCCACTCGATTGCCTCCGGGTCGCCGTGCACGAATACCACGGTCTTGGGCCGCAAACGGTCAATCACGCTGCGTAATGCCTCACGGGGCGCATGGGCGCTGAAGTAGAACCGTTGGATGTTCTCGAGAACCACCTTGACGGGCGGGGCGGCCAATCGGAACTGTAATGCCGCGCCGGGTTTGCAATGCAGCAGCTTGTAACCCAGCGAATCCGGGTCCAGATACCCCGCGAAGAAAATGCCGTGGCGCCTGTGGCGGACCATCTCCTGCGCGATGAGGGCGGAAGGCGTGTTCTCGATCATCATGCCCGACGTAGCCACCATGATCGCGGGCCGCCCGAGCAGCTTGCGCACATTGCCCAGGTCCCATGTATCGCCAATCCGCCCAAACCGGCTCAACGGCCTGAGGGCCGCGTCGGGCCGAAGATAATTGGGGAACATCCGGTACACCTCATAAATGGCCCGGCCAAGACCGGAGCTCAACACCGGCACCTCAGGTACCAGACCCATCTCCTGGAGACGGGCGACGATGTTGAGCATTTCCTGGACCCGCCCCAACGCGAAGGAGGGAACCAACACCACTCCGCCATGTCCGAGCACCGCCGCCACAGCGTCGGCAAAGCGCCCAACTTCAGCCTCATAGGACGTATGATCCGCTTCAGCATCAGCGCCGTAGGTACACTCGATAATCAGGGTATCCACGGCCACCGAGGCATCGAGCGGGGTCCGCCCCGACACCAGTTCCTGGTCCGCCGCGCAAATGTCCCCGGTATAGAAAATCGTATGCCCCGGCGTGCGCAGCAGCACGCTCGCACCACCCAGTACATGACCGGCGTGATGGAAGCTGCCTGCAGTGGGACCGTCCTGCTGCAAGACGAAGCCTTTCCCGAGGCGGAGCGCTCTGGTCTGGCGGATGGCATAATCGACATCGTCATGCGAGTACAGGGGGTAGTCGCCGATACCCCGTTCTTCGGCCAGCATCTCCATAACTGCCACACTGTTGTGCAACATCCGATCCATAATGCTGGCCGTGGCAGTCGTGGCATAAGGCACGGTCGAGGGAAATTGTTTGAGCAGGTACGGTAACGCGCCGCAATGGTCCACGTGCCCGTGTGAAATGACGACTGCGTCCGGCGCCCGGTTCAAGAGGGAGAAATCCGGCAATGCCGCGGCGCCCTCTTTCTTCGGATGCACACCACAATCCAGAAGAATATCTCGGCCGTCCAGGCGCAACAGATAGCTATTGGCGCCAATCTCTCGAGCGCCTCCCAGCGCCGTTAGTTCTATCCTGCTCACCGTTTTCTCCACCGCGCATTCTAGTCACGGCACGGGTCTTTGTCAAAGCACTCGCCCAAGACAAGAACCGCGCGCAGATCACAGAAACACCGCGCGGCCTTGGTCCATGAGCTCGAATAGGCTGTAGCCGGCCTGACGCAGGATCTGGTCCAGCCGGACCATGGGCAGACCCAGGACGTTCTGGTAGCAGCCATCGTAGCGCTCGACCAGAAGGCTGCCCGGCCCGTCCACCGTGTAGGCGCCGGCACGATCGAGCGGCTTAACCGCGTCGACGAACCGGGCGATTTCGCCGTCGGACAGGTCGCGGAAGGTGACGCCTGTGCTCTCGAATCCTTCGGCGGACTTCCCCGTAGCCGTATCGATGACGGCAATACCCGTGACCACCTGATGGGTCCTCCCGGAGAGGCGGTGGAGCATCCACCGGGCCTCGGCCGCATCGGCAGGTTTGCCCAGAACGTGCTCATGGAGCACGACGAGCGTGTCAGCGGCGATCACCACGGCGGGCACGTCAAGCTTGCAGACGACATCGTCGCGCTTAGCCCGGGCGTTGGCAACCACGGAGTCCGCAGGCGTGCCCTCACAGCCCTCCTCCACGTCGCTGGCAATCACATCGAACTCAAGGCCCAAGGCGGCCAGCAGGGCCTTGCGGCGCGGCGAAGCGGAGGCGAGCACGATACGGGTCACGGCACCGCAACCTTCTCTTCGCCGGGGGCCGAAACCGGCGGTTCCGGCATGGCGATCGCCTCGGGAACCAGCTTGCCGCCCCTGCCCACCGTCTCGACGATCTCATCGTCCTCGATGATCGTCGTTCCCTCGGGCAGCATGATTTGCCCCTGCGCCGGGGCCGATGCGCCATTGACCACGAAGTCGGCAACCCGGATGGTTACGTGCGATTCCGCGTCATTCACGATATGGATGCGGTAGGGGAGATAATCCTCGGCGCGCAAGAAGAGCGTAACTTTTTCAAAGTAGGCCTCTTCGTCCCGGGCGTTCTTAGGCCGCAGGACGACGCCACGGGCCCCCTCGGGTTCCTCCGCCGGCTCGAACAACTCGACCTCATAAGCATCCCTAAGCCGCTTGGTATCCTCGTCGAACCCCAAAAAAAGCGCCTCCGTCTGGGGATTGTCCTCGAGGAGGTAAACTTGCACTTGCTTGAGGTCCGGCTCATACTCGTAAGCGCGCAGCCCGTCGATGAGATACGTGGGCTCAGGCGCTTCATACCGGAAGACGATACGCTTGGGCTTGACGTAAATAAGCCTGCCCGCGCTGTACAGGGTCTCTTCGGGCACGACACTCTCCTGAGTGAAGCGAGCCTCGAGCGTACGAATGCCGTCGCGCTTCTCGGCAAACTCCGCAAAAAAACCGTCAAACGCCGCCTCGTCCCCGCCCGCAGCTCCCATCGCCACAAACAGAACCAGCCCAATCACTCCCATGTCTCCTCACTCGAAAAAAAGGCCTCCGGTTCGGCGGTGTCATCAGCAGCGGGGGGTTCCTGGCGGGATTCCGGAGCGGTGTCCTCTCTCTCCGGTTCCGGCGACGCCGGGCCGGATTCGAGCGTGTCCCCAGCTTTGCGCTCCTCGGCCGAGGCCAGGGTGCTCAACAGACTCTTGTGGGTTTCAAGGATCGACAGCAATTCCGTACGCAGGCGGGCGCGTTGTTCCTGCAGTTTCCTAATATCTTCGGCAATCTCGACGGGGAGTTTGGCCGCTTCGAACTGGGCTCGCGCCTTAAGCATCCGCGCCTCCTCGACGAGTGCATCTGCCTCACGCTTGGCCGCCTCGACGATGTTCTCGCCGAACTTCTGAGAAGTCACGAGCGTGTTGCGCAGCGTATCTTCCATTTGGCGGAACGCCTCGAGCTGCTCGCCCTGTTCTCGGTCCCGCTCCTCGAGAGCCTGCAGCCGCGCGGTCAGCGCCTCGAACGTATCGCAAACCCGCTCGAGGAACTCGTCGACTTCGCGCATCGCAAACCCGCCGAACAGTACCCGTTTGAACTCCCTGTGGTAGATATCGGCGGCGGTCAAGCCGCGGACGCCGCCGCCCGGGCCATTCGCGTGTACCGAATCTTCAGTCATGAACTGCGCTCCACCTGTGGTCCGCCGACTCCCTCGTAAGATATCCCGTTTAACCCTTCAGAATCACTTACCAAGTTCGCGCGACCGGGCAGCGGCGGCCGCCACACCCGCCGCAACCGCGCGCTCGAGCCCTTCCTCCTCGAACCTCGCCAGGGCAGCAGCCGTCGTGCCGCCTTTCGAGGTGACCCGCTCGCGCAAGACCGAGGCCCGTTCACCCGATTCTGACAAAAGCCTGCCCGCGCCCAGCAACGTTTGCCCGGCAAGTCGGGCCGCCTCGGCCTCCCCTAACCCTTCGGCCATCCCCGCACGCACCAGGCACTCGACCATGTAAAAGAAATACGCCGGGCCGCTGCCGCTCAAAGCGGTGACGGCGTCCATCGCTTCCTCCGGAACCATGACCGCAATGCCAATCGCCTCGAAAATCATCCGGGCCCTTTCCGCATCTGCCTCGGTACACATTTCGCTCAGCGCGATGCCCGCCGCACCAGCGCCGACCAACGCGGGGGTGTTGGGCATGACCCGTACCGCACGGATGTCACTGCCAAGGCGCTCGCGCAGGTTGTCAATCGAAACGCCGGCCGCAATCGATATCACGAGCGTGGACGGAGAGAAGCCCGGTTTGAGTTGGACCAGCGCCTCGTCCATATCCTGCGGTTTAACGGCCAGCAGGAGAGTGTCGCTCATGCGGGCAAGGTCTGCGGGCGACTGCGCCAGCTTGACCCCGAGCCTTCCCGCCGCCCTGCATTTGTCCGCATCGACATCAAACACGGCCGCCTTATCCGGGCTCAGCGTGCCCGCCTCGAGCAGGCCGCCAAGAATCGCGCCGCCCATATTCCCAAACCCGAGAAAACCCAAAGTGCCCTGCCATCCCACAGTCCACCATCCTCCTCAACCGTCGGCGACCACCACGGCGCTATTATTCAACGCTCCCGTCTGCGCAACTCGCACTAGCCATCGAGGTGGCGCATCACGGCGACTTCATCGCAATCGGGAAACAAGGGACACCGCACACAATCCTGAAATACCTTGTGCGGGAGATCATGCTTGGACACCCCGTGAAACCCGTTCCCGGCAAAAAAATCCAGCACCCGCGTCAGGGCAAACACGCGCGCAAGCTGGAGACTGCGCGCCTCATCAATGCAGGCGTCCAAGAGCTTCACGCCGAGGCCCCGGCCACGGAGGTCCGGGCGCACAACCAGCGAACGGATTTCCCCCAAGTCCTCCATGTCGATATGCAGCGCACAACAACCGCCCACGCCCTGCTCGTCCACATACACCATGAAATCCCGCACGGTCTCGTACAACTCCATAAGGGGACGCGGGAGGACATGGCCCTCGTTCGCGGCCACATCGAGAAGCTGCTTAATGACAACCACTTCCGTCAACTTGGGTTTCCGAATCGTCTTCATCCACGCACGTCATCCTTCGGCCACGGCCCACATGGCCACTACCTCTAGTGTAGCACAAGCCACATTCCGCCGCGACATCGCAGCGCGGCACCCAGGGATACGACATGAACCACGGAGTCCACAGAGATACGGAGAGAAACTGTGAAAAATGGCTCTCCGTGTCTCCGCGCCCTCTGTGGTTGATTGCGGTTATTATAGTTTTAATTGGCGAAAGAATTTGGGATAATGTCCACAGTTTAATCAGGAAATCAGAGGAAGCTAGATAACCATGACCACTTCAAGTGACGAAGCACGCCCGGGGAGCGGCCAAGAGACGACGGCTGCCCATTCTGATGGGCAGAACTATATCGACCGCCTCCCTGCAAAAGACCGCCTTATTCTAGCACTGGACTGCAACGACATGGGCGAGGTGCTAGGCCTCGTCGAGCAACTAAAGGGAACTGTTTCCTTTTTCAAGGTCGGCCTTGAGCTTTTCTCGGCCACGGGTCTAGAATCGGTGAGGGCCCTGATTGCCGAGAATCTTAAGGTCTTTCTCGACATGAAAATGAACGACGTAGAGGAAACCATTCGTCGATCCGTGAGGCAGGTCACGCGCCTGGGCGTTGACTTCTTGACTATCCACGGCAACCGCGCCACAGCCAAAGCGGCAACAGAAGGCCGGGGCGATAGCAAGCTGAAGATTCTTTCGGTAACACTCCTAACCAGCTTGAATGAGCAAGATTTGCGGGACCTGTACTTACTGGGAGACGATGACAGCAGGTTCAAAAAGTTAGATGACTATGTTATATGGCGCGCGCGACAAGCGCTGGACCTCGGGTGCGACGGGCTAATCACTTCGGGACAAAACGTCGGCCTCTTAAGAGAAACCTTCAAAGCGGAAAGGCCGATCCTGGTTTGTCCTGGAATCCGGCCGAGCGACTCATCGTCGGATGAGCATAAACGCCCGTCCACACCTTATGATGCCATCCTTCACGGTGCGGACTACCTGGTCGTGGGCAGGCCCATCAGATGCGCTCCTAATCCAAAGGACAAGGCTGAAGAAATCATAAAAGAAATCGATGAGGCACTAAAAGATAGGACAAGGTGAGCCGCACGGCCCATACGGTACGGGCCTTGGGCCGAGGCGCGCAGGGAGCAGACCCGCATATGATCATCGATGCACACAACCACCCGGACTGGCATGGGCACAACCTAGACAGATTCCTCGCCAACATGAAGCAGCACAAGATTGACAAAACGTGGCTACTCACATGGGAGGCGCCGGAGAACGAATGCGCGCCATCGTACTACAACAGCTGCCCACGAATTTCGGCGCAAGGACCGATTCCATTTGCGCGGTGCATCTCGTACGTCGAGCGGGCGCCGGACAAGTTCATACTGGGCTATGCGCCGGACCCGCGCCGCCCCGAAGCGACCGATCTGCTCGAGGCGGCCATCTCAGTCTATGGCGTGCGCGTGTACGGCGAATTGAAACTGCGCATGATGTTCGACAACTGGGACGCGTTGCGCATGTACCGGTTCTGCGGCGAGAAATGCCTGCCCGTCACCGTCCACATCGACTACGCATTCCCGACGGGCGCGAAGTACCCGCGGCCGGACTACTGGTACGGCGGCGGCATCGAGGCCTTCGAGCGCGCGATCCGGGCATGCCCGGAGACAATCTTCATGGGCCATGGCCCGGGCTTCTGGGCCCACATCTCCGGCGACGATAGGTATGACAAAGAAGCTTATCCAAAAGACCCGGTGGCCCCCGGCGGCGCCGTCGTCACATTGATGCGCCAATACCCCAATCTGTACGCCGACCTCTCTGCCGGGTCAGGATGTAACGCCATGAAGCGCGACCCCGGCTTCGCCAAGGAGTTCCTGATCGAATTCCAGGACCGGGTATGCTACGGTCGCGACTACTTCGACAACCAACACCAGGAATTTCTCAACAGCCTCGGCCTCCCGCAGGAGGTACTCGACAAAATCTACTGCGGCAACGCGCTCGGCCTCGTCCCGCTCGAGACTGACTAACCCGGAACTACCATATCAACACACATTTGTGAAAGAAACGAGGAAATAGAGAGGGGGCACAGCCTATTATGAAAACAGGTATCAATCAATGGGCATTTCCAGAGGGCATGCCGGCCACTGAAGCCATCACACTGGCCAAGACCATCGGCTTCGAGAGCTTCGAGGTCTGCATCGGCGACGAGGGGCCGGTGCGGCTCGACGCCACCGAAAACGACTTGAACACCATCCGCCGTCTCGCGGACAAGGCGGGAATCGAACTGCCCAGCGTTGCCTCGTCGTTGGGCTGGAAATTCCCGCTCAGCTCACCGGACGCGCCGACCCGCCAAAAGGCCATCGAGACCTTCCAACGGTTGTTGCAGATGGCCCAGTGGTTGGGCGTTGACACGCTGCTGACAGTGCCCGGCGGCGTGAGCCCCGAGATACGATATGACATCGCCCTCGAGCACGCCCTGGCCTCGATGCAGGACCTCATCCCGACCGCAGAGAAACTTCGGGTATGCCTCGCCATCGAAAACGTCTGGAACAAGTTCCTCCTCAGCCCGGTCGAGATGCGCGACTTCATCGACCAATGCCAAAGCGAGTGCGTCGGCGCCTATTTCGACATCGGCAACATCATCCTCTACGGGTTCCCAGAGCAGTGGATACGCATCCTGGGCAACCGAATCCGCATGGTGCACGCCAAAGACTTCCGGGCCGCAGCGGGTAATGAGACCGGATTTGTCATGCTCCTCGAGGGCGATGTAAACTGGCCCGAGGTCATGGCGGCCTTTCGCGAGGTGGGTTACGACAAGGCACTGCTGGCCGAGTACGGCCCGTATGAACACTCACTCGAGACCATGTTGAAACACGCGCTGACGAGTCTGCAGACCATCGTCGCCCTGTAAATTATCGGACGGTCTGGGAACGCCGCACCCGCAAAGCGGGTTCTCGGGCGCAAGGCAAAGAGGGACAACCCCCGCGTTCTGAGGAGGACTCTTCAATGAATCTCGCCATCATCGGATGCAATGGCATGGGCGCCATGCATGCCCAAATGGCCACGAACTGCGGCCTGAAACTCGTCGCATGCGGCGATAAGCGCAAGTCCATCGCCGTGGCGCTGGCGAAGCGCTACGACGCCGACGCCACCACAAACTGCGAGGCGCTGGCCATGCGGGACGATGTGGACATCGTCGGGATCATGACGCCAACGCCAACCCACACGGAATACGTAGCCGCAGCGGCGCAGGCGGGCAAGCACATCTTCTGCGAGAAACCATTCGGCCGCACCGTACAGCAGTGCCGAGAGGCCATCGCCGCGGTCAAGAAAGCGAAGACCAAGCTGTTCGTCGGCCACGTACTCCGCTTTTTCCACGAGTTCGAAACCATGAAGGCCCAGGTCGAGGGGGGCAAACTCGGCAAGGTCGGCTTCGTGAAGATGTACCGCGGCGGCATATTCCCCCAAGGCGCGGGCAAGTGGTTCCACGACTATGCCCAAAGCGGCGGGGTCACATTCGACTCCATGATCCACGACATCGATTGGCTCCGCTACGTCTTCGGCGACGCGGAGCGCATCTTTTGCCAGGCCATCCAGCGCTCCAAGCCGCAGCCGCTTGACTACTCGATGGTGACGGTCCGCATGAAGAACGGCATCATCGCCAACATCATCGGCACTTGGGCGCATCCCGCAGGGTTCCGGGTCCGAACGGAGATTTGCGGCGACAAGGGCATGCTCCAGTTCGACAGCAACGAAGCGCCCTTATCAGTCATAATGCGCAAAAAGACCGGCGACGGACCAACCATGATCGTACCGGACAGCCCGGTAACCACCAGCCCATACCAGCTCGAATGGCAGGACTTCCTGGGCTGGATCGAAGGCGAACACAAACCTCGCGTCACGCCGGACGACGCGCTTCAATCCGTGCGCATGGTGAGCGCGGCGCTCAAGTCCGCGGAAACCGGCAGACCCGTGAAGCTGTAACCAAGGGAGAAAAACACCATGGCCAAGATCGGAATCATGAGCTTCGCCCATATGCACGCCTACAGTTACGCCGCCTGCGTCAACGCACTCGAGGAAGCCGAGCTTGCAGCGGTATGGGACGACGTCCAAAAACGCGGCCGGGCCGCGGCCGGGCAATTCGGCACCAAATTCATCAAGGACCTCGACGCGTTCCTCGCCACGGACATCGAGGGAGTAATCATCACCTCGGAAAACGTCAAACACCGCGCCATGGTCGAACAGTCGGCAAAAGCGGGCAAATGGATTCTGTGCGAGAAACCGCTCGCACCCAACGTCACAGACGCCAAAGCGATCGTCAATGCGTGCAAGAAGGCCAAGGTAGGGCTGGGCACAGCGTTCCCGTGCCGCTACTCGCCGCCGCTGAAGGCCGTGAAAAACCAGATCGCGTCAGGCCGGTTCGGCCACCTGCATGCGGCGGCATGCACGAATAACGGCCAGTTCCCCGGCGGCTGGTTCGCCAAGGAGGAGCTGGCCGGCGGAGGCGCCACCATGGACCACACGGTTCACGTGGCCGACCTCCTGCGCTGGATAACCGGCAGGGAGTTCACGAAGGTCTACTGCGAAAACGGCACCCTCCTGCACAAGAACATCAACACGGACGACATCGGCAGCCTCCACCTCGAGATGGAAGGCGGCATGGTCGTCTCACACATCGCCAGTTGGAGCCGGTCGGACAGCTTCCCCACCTGGGGCGATGTGACACTCGAAATCATCGGCCAGAAGGGCGTGATCAGCGTCGACGCATTCGACCAGAAAATTAACGTGTACAACGACGACGTCATGCGCGCCGAATGGGTCAATTGGGGCGACAATCCCGACCTCGCCCTGGTCAAGGACTTCGTAGCAGCCGTCGACGAACGCCGCGCCCCCCCCATCACAGGCATCGACGGCTGCTACGAAGTCCTTGACCAGGGCGAGGTCGGGATTGTCGC
>CAYRLQ010000121.1:0-11787 GCA_964425145.1 uncultured Nitrospiraceae bacterium | reverse complement strand
CCTGACAAGACCCAGTGCTCGATACGGCACAGCCGCCCTCGGCCGTGCCACAACAGGCGAGCGGTTTTCTCTGGCGGCAAGTACTAATACATGTCACCCATGCCGCCACCGGGGCCAGGAGCCGCCGGTTTCTCGGGTTCGGGGATTTCGGCGATGAGCACTTCGGTCGTCAGCAGCAACCCCGCGACGCTGGCCGCGTTCTGCAGCGCTGTGCGGACCACCTTGGTCGGGTCGATCACACCGGCCTTGAGCAGGTCTTCATACTCGCCGGTTTCAGCGTTAAACCCGACCGCGCCCTTCTTGCCCTTGACGTTCTGTACCACCGTTGCGCCTTCGTCCCCGGCATTGGCGGCCAACTGGCGCAGGGGCTCCTCGATCGCACGCACAACGATCTTCGCACCCACGGCCTCGTCCTCTCCGAGTTCCAGCTTCGCAATGGCGCCCTGGCAGCGCAATAACGCCACGCCGCCACCCGGCACGATGCCCTCCTCGACGGCCGCGCGCGTCGCATGCAACGCGTCCTCGACGCGGGCCTTTTTCTCCTTCATCTCGACCTCGGTAGCCGCACCGACGTTGATCACCGCCACACCGCCGGCCAGCTTGGCCAGGCGCTCCTGCAGCTTCTCGCGGTCGTAATCGGAGGTCGTCTCCTCGATCTCACGGCGGATCAGATTAATCCGGCCCATGATGTCCGCGCTCTTGCCTGCGCCCTCGACGATGGTCGTATTGTCCTTGTTGATGACAATGCGCTTGGCACGGCCCAAATCGGCCAGTGTGATGCTCTCGAGCGTCCGGCCCAGGTCCTCCGTAATAGCCTGGCCGCCCGTCAGCACTGCGATATCTTGCAACATGGCCTTGCGGCGGTCGCCGAATCCCGGCGCCTTCACAGCCGCAGCCTGGAATGTGCCGCGAATCTTGTTCACCACCAACGTCGCTAACGCTTCGCCCTCGACGTCCTCGGCGATGATCATCAACGGCTTAGCCGCCTTGGCGATCTGCTCGAGCAGTGGCAACAGGTCCTTCAAATTCGAGACTTTCTTCTCATGAATGAGGATATATGCGTCTTCAAGAACGACCTCCATCGCCTCGGCGTCCGTCACGAAATACGGCGACAGATAGCCCTTGTCGAACTGCATGCCCTCAACGACCTCGATCGTCGTCTCGATGCCCTTGGCCTCCTCGACTGTGATCGTGCCGTCGTTGCCCACCTTTTCCATGGCCTCGGCGATCTTCTCACCGATCTCCATGTCGCTGTTGGCCGAGATCGCCGCCACATTCTTGATCACCTCGGCATCATCCCGAACCTGCTTGCTCATCTTGGTCAAACCGCTGACTACCGCGCCCACTGCCGCCTCGATGCCGCGCTTCAGCGCCATCGGGTTGGCGCCCGCCGTCACGTTGCGCAGGCCTTCCCGGTAAATCGCCTCCGCCAGAATAGTCGCCGTCGTCGTGCCGTCACCGGCGTCGTCCGAGGTCTTCGAGGCGACTTCCTTGACCATCTGCGCGCCCATATTCTCGTACTTGTCCTCGAGCTCGATCTCCTTGGCCACCGTCACACCGTCCTTCGTGACGGTTGGGGCGCCCCACTTCTTGTCAAGCACCACGTTGCGCCCCTTCGGGCCCAAGGTCGCCTTCACCGCCTGGCTCAGTTTGCTAACACCGGAAAGCACACTGCGGCGTGCATCTTCACCAAATTCAAGTTGTTTTGCACTCATTCTACATCATCCTCCATAGTCTTCTCGCTGCCCGCGAGCTACTCGATCACTGCCAAGACATCCTCTTCTCGCATAATGATGTGTTCTTCACCATCGAGCTTGACTTCCGTACCCGCGTACTTGCCCATCAGGATCCGGTCGCCCTTCTTCACCTCCACAGGTACGTGCTTGCCCTTTTCGTCCAGTTTCCCAGAACCCACCGCCACCACCTTCCCTTCTTGAGGCTTTTCCTTGGCAGTATCTGGAATGATGATCCCGCCTTTCACAGTCTCGGAGGGCTCCTCGCGCTTCACCAAAATCCGGTCTCCAAGTGGCCTGATTTTCATTCGTGTTCTCGTTTTCTTCTTCGTTTGCATACCCAGATCCTTCCGTTTATTCCTGCCTTAGCCAACGCCCGGCTCAAGCACATATCGTCCTTGAGCCATTTTGACAACAATTGTACGCCTTTTTTGAACACCAACACATCCAAAATATACACCATTATACCAATTTCTCTAATCGCTGTCAAGTCCTCCAATTACGTTAGAATCAAGTATTTACGGCGATGAGCGGCGAACGCGCTCAGAGCCGGCGCCCGAGAGATTGGGGCGGCTTTGTGGAAATCGACGTGGAATTTTGCCAAAATGGCACAGTATTAGCCGCCAATCCAAGCGAGTGCTAAGACAAAAAAGACTAAACCAGTCTCCGAGGCGGTTTCGTCCCTTTTCTCGCGGCTTTGCCAAATGGCGACACCCATCAAAGAACGATTGACAGACTGCCGGACAATTCTACGTTCAGGGTCAAACAGTGCCGGCCTTGTTCCTTCACAGCAGGCTCTGTGTATAATGGTGCGGGAGCAAATCTGTAGAGGAGGTCCCGGTGAAGACGCTGGTTTCGGTTGTCGTGCCCTTTTACAACGAGGAAGAAAACGTTCCCTTGTTGTACGAGCAGATCGGCGCGGTGTTCGCCGAATTGACCGAGTACGACTTCGAGTGCCTGTTCGTCAACGATGGGAGCACAGACGGCACCCGGGGCCAACTCGAGCGATTGCGCGAAGCGAGCCCGCACGTCCGGCCCGTTCACCTGGTAGAACGGCGGGGGCAATCAGCGGCGCTCGTGGCGGGGATGCGGCGCGCCCGCGGCGAGTATATCCTCACGCTGGACGGTGACCTGCAAAACGACCCACGCGATTTCCCGAAGATACTCGAGCTGTTGAAAGAGTACGACTGTGTTTGTGGTTACCGGGCGAATCGACATGACAGTTGGGTGCGCAAAGTATCGAGCAAGATTGCCAATGCGGTGCGCGAAGCCGTGCTTAAAGACGGCATTCGCGACGCGGGCTGCGGCTCCAAAGGGTTCCGGCGGTGCTGCGTCGAACACATCGTGCCGTTCAATGGCGTGCACCGGTTCTTCGCGGCGATGGTGCGGAACGCCGGCCTGACCCTGGCCGAATGTCCTGTGACCCACCACCCCCGGCGCCACGGGACGACCAAGTACGGCATCAACAACCGGCTCTGGCGCGGTCTTTACGACCTGGTCGGCGTGGCCTGGCTCAAGCGGCGCTACGTCACCTTCAAGGTCGAAGGGGAAGAGTAGCGTGACGCAGGCATTCGGGCTGGCGTCGGCCGAGAACCTTTGGCACGCCTTCGGCATCCTCGCCGCGGCCATCTTCTACGGGCGCTTCTACGTCCAATGGATCGCCTCGGAGCTCAAGAAACGCAGCATCATCCCCATTGCCTTCTGGTACATGAGCAGCGTGGGATCGATCATGCTGCTCACCTACGCCGTCTACCTCCAATCCCCGCTCGGCGCCCTGGGGCAAAACCTCAACATCGTCATCTACTCGCGCAACCTGGTTCACATCTGGCGCGAACAGGGCCGCCTCTCGAGGCGCAAGAGCATCGCCATCCACGGCGCCGTGGGGCTCATCGCGCTGGTCGCCATCGGCCTGGTCGTGCTCACCTGGTTCCGCGAGTACCAGATTAGTAAGACTATAGCCGTAGAAACCGCTGCACGCAACTGGCTCTGGCTCGCAATTGGCACCGCGGGCCAGGGGCTCTTCGCCTGCCGGTTCCTAGTCCAGTGGATCATCACCGAGATCAAACACAAGAGCATCGTTCCACCGGTTTTCTGGTACCTCAGCATCCTCGCCGCCGTGCTCCAGATGGCCTGTTTTCTCCAGAGGGCGGAATGGGTCTTCGCCATCGGTGCGGCCGCGACCATCTTCATCTACACCCGCAACCTCTGGTTTATCTACACCCATCCGGCTGAAGAACAGCCCATCGATTAAGGAAAGCCCTATTATATGAGAGCTAGGTACGCATTGAGTACAAGGCTCACGGGAGGGAATCAGCCCTCCTCACTATTAGCTATCAGGAATCCAACCACGGAGGACACGGAGACACGGGGATTCATTTTTCATACTTTTCTCCGTGTCCTCCGTGGTTTATAATATGCCGGACCGCAACGCGCTGGAACCCGACAGCCGGATACTTTATCTTATCAGGGGAGCAGGCTCCGGATAGGCTTTCCATCCGTTTCATAGACGTGAGCCTGTGGAATCGAGCAGATAGGTTCAGCGGTAATTCCGACTACCGGGAGGATAAGAGTGAAGCGCTCGAAAGTGCTTATCGTCGATGCGATTATTAATCTGGGCCTGGGCGTCCTCCTAATACTCTTTCCAATCAAGCTTGTCCAGTTCATCGGTGTCCCGTTGGCTCAGCGGCCTTTTTATGCAAGCATTCTTGGGGCTGTGCTGGTGGGTATCGGCGTCGCATTGCTCTTGGAGTATTACCGACCGCCGGGAGGAATGGTTGGCCTCGGTTTAGGAGGTGCCGTTTCCATCAATCTTTGCGCTGGAGTTGTGCTGGCGGCCTGGTTGATGAGCGGCAAGCTCAAAATCCCTATTCGTGGTCAAGTATTCCTCTGGACAATCGTCGTTATTCTGGTCGTCATCAGCGGAATTGAACTCCTGGTACATCTGAAGAGGCAAGAGAGAAGTTAGACAACGTGATCCTTAACAAAATGAGCAAGCCCCGGTGGCATATACCTGCGCTGCTGGGCTTCGCGGCGCTGCTGTTTTTCACCAACATCGGCGGCTACGATTTGTGGCCGGCCGACGAGCCTCGGTATGCCCAGGTGGCGCGCGAAATGATGCAGTCGGGCGACTACCTCGCCCCACATGTCAACAGCCAGCCGTATAAAGAAAAACCGCCGCTACTGTTCTGGGCCATCGCGGCCGCGTCGCTGCCCTTCGGCGACGTCACGGAGTTCTCCGCCCGTGTCCCTTCGGTACTGGCCGCGCTGGTGACGGTCCTCTGCACTTACAGCCTGGCGAGGCGCCTGTACGGTGCCCGAGTTGCGTTCTGGTCGGCCCTGGTGCTGATTACCGGCGCGCGATTCTGGTGGCAAGCGCGGACGGTCCAGATCGATATGCTGCTCACGGCGTGTCTCACGGCCGCGCTGCTGAGCTTCCGCATCTGGCAGGAAAACCGGCGTGCGCGGTGGCTAGCGGCATTTTACGGCGCGATCGCCGCGGCGGTCTACGCGAAAGGACCGCCTGGCATAATCTTCCCGCTGCTGCTGATCTTCACGTTCTATTGGAGGCGGAAAGAGGAACGGCGCCAGACCCATTGGGTCCTGGGTACCCTGGCCGTCGCCGGATTGATCGCGTTGTGGCTGATTCCCGCGCGCATGGCCGTAGCTGGCGCGACGGCGCAACCGGCCCAGGCCGGCATTGCCTCAAACCTGTTTCACCAGACCGTCGGCCGGTTTTTCCTGGGTGTCAGCAAGGCCCAACCGCCGTGGTACTACCTCAAGACCCTCGTAGTCGATCTGCTGCCGTGGTCGTTGTTCCTGCCGTGGACATTGCCTTGGGCATGGCGTCGCCGGGAAGGCCCTGGGATGCGTCTGTTGCTGAGTTGGACTGTCCCGGCGCTGGTGTTCTTCTCGGTCTGCATTGGCAAGCGCGCCATTTATATCCTGCCGCTGTTTCCCGCGCTCGCGATTCTCATCGCGCGCAGCGTCCTCGACCTCATGGAGAGCGACCGCGCGTCCTGGCGCAAGCGCACCGCCATGGCCTGGGGGCTCTTGCTCATCGTGATGGGCCTGGCGCCGTTGGCCCTCCGCTTTACGCAGTACCGCGACGCGTGGTCCTCGAGCTTGCTCATCTTCAGCCTGTGCGCGCTAGGGTTCGCCGGCGACACAATCCACAGGGTGCTCAAGACTGGAATGCGCTCGTTGCACGTCACGTTGGCATGCCATTTTGCCGTGCTGGCGCTCTTGTGCGCGCTGTTCGTATTCCCATTGGCCAACTCCTACTTGTCCGCGCGCGGTTTCTGCGAACCGCTACGGCTATTAAGCGAGGCGGGCCACGAGTACCGGCTGTATTCCGTCGGCTTTTCACGTGAGGAGTACGTATTCTACGCCAAACACTTCCATGAACCCGTGCTCACAGACACGCTCCCGCTGCCCGCTTCGTCGGGAATTGATCCGGAAATCTTCGACAAGGCGCAGAAACATCTCCACAAGGCCATCCAAAAGACGATCATCGAGGACCCCTTCGACTTCTCCAACGCCTTGACGGACGCCGACATCCAAGCCTTCCGCAGCGCTTTCGAGAAGGGCGTCGCCGAAGCGGGGGAGGACCCTCTCCTGGCCAAGGCATTCGAAAACGCATTGCGCAACGCGCTCGAGGATTTCGCCAACCGCTTCGAGAGCCCGACACCCGCCTTCATGTTCGTGCGCGAAGACACCTGGCGCACCCTCCTCCCTCTCTACACGCAACCGCCCGAATACAGCATCATTCGCCACGCCCAGGTCGGCCATCGTGTCGTGCTCCTCATGGCCAATCCCGCTGGCGCAGCGCTGGACAGGGCATCGCCAAGAACGTGGTAATCTCTCACTAAAGTTATCGCGCGTGTTGCCGATAGCTATGGCATAGTAAGAGACGAGAGAGTAACGCGAAGTGAAAGCCGGGGTGCACATCCCAGCACCACGTGCCCGGCGCTCTGTCTCAGGTTTCTTGCTTCCGTTGAGTGCGCCATGACCGCGCGTCGTGGCGCTTTTCTTTTTCAGTTGTCAGTGATCAGCATTCAGTTGACGGCTGAAAACTGCTGGTCGGGCTCAAGTTTCCGCGCGTTGCGCCGATAGATGTAGTGCATGGCCGAGACAAGGAAGTCAAGGCCCCTGAAAGACACGGATGTCGCTTACAGTTTAAGCAACTGGTTCGGGCAATCGGGTGTGCGTTGATCTACACCCCATTGCACGCCAAGACACGGATGTTGCGGCGAGTTCCGACACGGATGTCACGACGGGAAATGGAACGCCAGGGTGTTGATTCTAACGCCACGTGTCTGGCGTTCAATCCCGACTCTTACCTCCTTGAGTGCGCCATAACATCCCGTTGTGGCGCTTCTCTTTTTCAATCCTTCGCTTTCAGTTATCAGCATTCAGTTAACGGCTGACAACTGCCTGGGCGGTCAATAGATTACCTCAAGCAGGACCAGCCCGTGCGCGGGGGCCGTATGGCCGCAATACGGTCCTGGGGAGGCTAACAGGTCCTCGAGCCGGGCCTCGGGCATGACGCCCCGGGCAATATCCACCAGCGTGCCGACCAAGTTCCGGACCATTTTGTACAGGAATCCATCCGCGCAGAATTCGATGTGCATAAGGCCTTCCGCGTCGCACGGGCCAATGATGCCCCCTGGCCGAACGCCCACGGACTCGACCGTGCGGACGGTGGTCTTGACGGTGGCGCCGCTGGCCTGAAAGCCGGCGAAGTCGTGTTTGCCCTCGAGGCGCCTCGCAAGCTGGGCCAGACATTCGAGGTCTATTGCCCAGGGGACGTGCCAGGCATACCGTGCCGAGAACGGGTCGGCGTGCTGAGCCAGTGAAAGGGTGTAGGCATAGCGCTTGCGCCGCGCGCACTTCCGCGCGTGAAACTCCGGCGCGACCTCTTCGATGCACTCGATGCGGATTTCAGGCCCGAGCATCTGCGACAGCGACCGCTGCAGTCGTTCGGGGGCGAGCGGGCCCCGCCACTGGCACGAAAACACCTGACCCAGCGCATGTACGCCTGCATCCGTGCGCGATGCCCCAAACACGTGAACGGTGCGCGAGGCAATCTGAGACAGAACACGCTGCAATTCGCCTTGCACGGTGCGCCGGTCCGGTTGCACTTGCCAGCCCGCGAAGCCCGTTCCGTCGTAGCGAACCGTGACTTTCAACGTGCTTTCCATTGGCTTCTTTGCTCCATTGCATCCGTTGATAGCTGTTAGTTGTCAATTAGCTATTAGCTGTTGGCTATCAGCGAACAACTAATAGCCGGTTGACACAAGAACGCGCCGTGGGGTACGCTGGTACGCACCGAATTACACGGGAGAATCACGCAAATGGAACGTTTTTTGATACTATGTGCCACACTTGTGCTGCTAAGTACGCTGGCCGGCTGCAATACGATGGGCCGCCAGCCGCAAATACGCAATGCCATGATTGACCCTGCGGAGCTGAGGCCGGGCGATGCCGCGGTCATCACGGTGGAAATCGCGGATCGATACGGCATCGTCGATCGGGTCGAAGGGGCAGTCCGGGAAGACCCGCGTATAAAATTCAAACTCCGCGACGATGGCGTTCCGCCCGATGAAAAAGCTGGTGACGGCATATGGACGCTCCCGGTCGATGTGCCATTCCAAGCGCCGCCGGGCGAGTTCACGCTCGACTTTACCGCCTTCCGCTCCGACGGCCAACCCGTCATCGTGCTCGACGAAGAGCGCAACGCCATCCCACTGACGGGGTCGTTCGGCATGGTCATCCAGTATCTGGAGGAACCGCAACAATAGCGCGGGGCTCAGTTATGTGCGCCTTCCTCACGGCAGCGCTGCTCAGCGCGCCCAATGTGGTGTTTCTCTCGGTGGACACGCTGCGCGCCGACCACTTGGGCTGTTATGGCTACCCGCAGGCGATCTCGCCTCATCTCGACCGGTTCGCCGACCGGGCCCTCGTGTTCGACGACTGCGTCTGTGAGGTCCCGATCACCGCGCCGTCCTTCGGGTCCATGCTGACCTCCCTGTACCCGCGCATGACCGGCACCACCCGCAACGGCCTGCGCATGCCCGACCACGTGCCCTCAGTCGCTGAAGTCTTTCAGGCCGCTGGCTACCAAACCTTCTGCGTGCAGAGCAACTGGACGCTGAAGGCCAAACTCTCCGGGCTGAACCGTGGCTTCGATGTGTACGAAGACGGCTTCTACCAAAAACGTTGGGGGTTCGTCAAACCGGAACGCTACGCGGACGAGGTCACTGAGATCGCCCTCGAGCGTTTCGCCGCGCTCGAGGCGGGCCGGCCCTTCTTCGCCTGGGTGCACTATTCTGATCCCCATGCACCCTACCGGTTCCACAGCCACTTCACCCCCTCTGGCACTCCGCGGTTCTGGCATAGCAACCGCCGGAAGGTCGTTGCAAAGTATGACTCGGAAGTTGCGTTCACCGATTTTCATCTCGGCCGTTTACTCGAGGCGGTCCCACGTGAAAACACGTACATTCTCTTCGTAGCGGACCACGGCGAGAGCCTCTATGAACATAATTACCTCGGCCATGGCCGCCGTATTTACCAGGCGAGCCAACGTATCCCGCTGATGATCGCCGGGCCGGGCATCGAACCGGGCCGCACGTCCAGCCCTGTCCGCGCCATCGACATCGGACCCTCGCTCCTGGCCCTGGCGGGCCTCGCCCCGGCAGCGGGCATGCTGGGACTGGACTTACGGAGCGTAGCCCTGCCCTCGTCCCGGCCCCGCGTAGTCGAGACTTACGGCGGCGCCGTGCCGAAGTTGCCCGGCGCCAAAGCGCTCATGGCCTACCAGCCGCCCCAGCGCCGGGGTGTGCTCCTCGATGGTTGGAAGCTTATCCTGGACGAAAATGGTCGGCCTGAGTTGTTCCACATTCCCGACGACCCGATGGAAGAGACCGACCTTGCCGATGAGATGCCTGAACGGGTTGCGGAACTGCGCAAACTGATCGAGGCGTGGGACAACCATTGCCAGCGCGCCAGCGCCGAGCAGGCCGGCCTGTCCGATGATGACCGCGAGGCCCTAAAGAGCCTTGGCTACCTGGAGTGATGTGTATTCGAGGAATGGCCTCGGGTTGACCGCGCGTCCGTCCACGCGCACCTCGAGGTGCAGGTGCGGCCCGGTCGATCGGCCGGTAGAACCGCTCAGACCCAGGGGGGTTGCTTGGGTAACGCGCTGGCCGACCCGGGCGAAATTCGTCTTGTTGTGCCCGTACACCGTCTCCATGCCGTCGTCGTGACGTACGATGACCACGTTTCCATAACCGCCCTGGCGTCCGCTGAACACAACGCGCCCCGCTTTCAACGGATAAATGCGGCTGCCTGTAGCCACGGCCAGGTCGATGCCGTTGTGATGCTGCCGGCGGCCAGTGAAGGGGTCTTTGCGGAAGCCGAATTCCGATGAGACCCACGCGGGTTCCTCGAGTATCCGGCTCCACGGGTTTTCAGACTCCGCGCGATGCATTGCGCCGGACTTGGGCGCCAGAATGGTGCGGACCAATTCCGCCAGGTCGGTGTTCCTGCGTGTGTGGCACAGGCTGTCAGCCTGTGCTACCTTCGGGGAGGGCGAGACTCCTGTCGAGCCGCCCGGAGCATCATGGCCAAGTGGGGAGAGGTCGATGATTTGCCCAACAAGGATTAAGTCCGGATTGACCATGGCGTTGGCCTCCGCCACCAGTTTCACGGCCTTGTAGATGGCCTGTGGCGTCGTCTGGTCTCCGCTGCGTTTCAAGTCTGCGGCACAAATGCCCCAAAGCGTCTCCCCGCGCTGAACCGTATGGAGCCCTCGTGCAGGTGTCGAGTGGCTGCGGGATGCCCCGTCCAGGACATGCGAAAACAGAGAACGGCCCGACCGTGTACGCACGCGACTGGCGACACGGAGCTGCCGATCGCTCTGTGCAGATACAGGCGCTACCCTCACGGCGAACCTCTCATTATTGGACACACCCAACCACCCACGAGGGAGCAACCCTCATGCCATGACCGAACAGGGGCCTAAACCATTGAGATGAAACAAGATACCACGCACGAAGCAAGTCCGGACGTGCTAGAAACTGGGCAGATTTTGCCTTGACCCGGAGTTTTATGCACGGCGGCGCGCGTCGCTTACGCGTCCATCAACTGGCTGCGCTTGAGCGTGATTTCATAAATCACGTCGCCGTCGATGTTGACGATGCTATAGGTGACCGCCGGATCGGGCTTGGTCGTGTCGAAGGAGAGGAGGCCGAAGGACTGCGATTCGTTGTAAGAGAAGACCGCTCCGGGCATTTTCTTGTGCACGTGCTGGTTGGTGAGCCGAGAACTCTCGAACTCGTAGAGGGTGTAGCCCTTTTCCCGTTCGATCCTCCACACGTCTGACCGGTGGCGGTCGGCCGACAGCAGGACGACTCCGCCAATGCCGTTTTGTTCGATGAATGTGAAGATTTCCTCGCGCTCGTCCGGGAAGCCTTCCCAGGTGTCGAGGCTGCTGGGCTTGGTGCCAAAGGCCCACGGCACGCTTGAGACCAGCACGTTAAAAGTCGCTTTCGAGCTCTTCAGTTTGTCGAACAGCCATATTTTCTGTGCGGGGCCCAGCATACTGGGATTCGGCTGCTTGGGATCGGTCCGGTAATAGCGGCAATCGAGGAAGAAGAAGTCCACGTCCGCTATCGAGCAATCGAACCAGCAGCCGGGCTGTGCCTCGCCTCCGCCGTAGTACGGGTCGACCCAGTTGCTCTTGAACAGGCGCCACACCGGGCGCTTCCAGGCCGGATGGTCGATGCCGGGCCCGCCCCAGCAGTCATTGTCGCCGAAGTCGTGATCGTCGTAGATGGCGTATATGGCCATGGAACTTGTAAACAGGCGAAACTCCGGCCGGGATTGACGGCGGTAGTAACAATACTCCTGGATCGCGGGATAGGCTGGATGATCGATGTAGACGTTGTCGCCCAGAAGCAGGAACGCCAGCGGCTCGTAGCCTCGGATCGTGTCCCACATCCGCTCATGCGCCGGCACGAACCCGGCGCCGCCGCCAAAGCCCACGCGGAAGGCG
>CAYRLQ010000120.1:0-11799 GCA_964425145.1 uncultured Nitrospiraceae bacterium | reverse complement strand
ATGTAGTTCTGCGCGCGCGCGTGTTCGACGTAGCGCATCATGGGTACATTCGAACAAAACACCAGGACAAACCCCACGAGCACAACCAAGCCCCACAGTGTGAGGACCCTGCGCGCGTTTTGCTTCTCGGTGCCGCTCACGCTATTGGCCTCCCTTACCGCTGAGCACGATGCGGACCGTGCCAAACAGGATACGGAGATCGGTAAGAAACGACAGATTCTTGATGTACATGAGGTCGTACCGGAGCACATCGGCCGGGGTGAAATGGCTGGAACTGAGCACGTGGGCGAGACTGGTCACCCCAGGGCGGACCGCCAGGCGTTTTCGCCACAACGTGGCGCCGGGGTCTTTGTCAAAGAAGTCCTCCCAGAGGGGCCGGGGCCCTACCAGGCTCATATCGCCGCGTAACACGTTGAGTAACTGGGGGATTTCGTCGATTTTGTATTTGCGAATAATGCGGCCCACCCGTGTGACACGGGGGTCGTCGCACGGGGCGCGAACAGGGGCGTCGTCCCCTTTTGCATTGGTCACCATCGACCGGAATTTCGAGATCTTAAACGGGCGGCCGCCTCGCCCCACGCGTTCCTGCAAGAACAGCACTGGACCCGGCGAAGTCAGCTTAATCGCCAGCGCCGTGACGATAAGAACCGGTAACGCGCAGAGCAGCCCCGCGGTAGCGCACATGAAGTCGATTGCTCGCTTCACATACGGGTAGGACGAAGCGCGTTGCTGCCCGGCAACTTGGATGAGCGGAATGCCGGCGACGGCGTGCAAGTTGTGGTGTTGAAAGATGATTGCATCATGCTGGCTTGGGTAAAGGAAGGTGCGCTGAAAGCAGGCGTCACACACCTCGATGGCTTCCGTCAGCTTGCCGTGCTGCTTTCCCGTGTGCGTGATGATGGCCTCCTCGGGCGTGGGCGGTGGATCGCCCTGCTTGCGGTCGTCGCGATGGGCGTACTTTCTTTTGACCGCCGCTAGGGTGGTGTTGCGCGCCCTGGCATGTGATGACGCGTCTTCGTTAATCACCGTGGCAATGCGCTTGGCCTCGCGGGGATTTCCGATTACGAAGTAAAATCGGTGTAAGGACTGAAAGTGGGTTGCCAGGAATCCTGCGGCAAAAAAACGCCACGTTATCAGCAGTGGGGCCGCAATGGCGGGGCCGAGTATCAGCTCACGCCTGGCAATCACGTGCGAATCGCGCATGACCAGTAGCGCCAGGAGCAACTGGGCCACGAGCGCGACCCCCAGGGCGAGCAGCATGAAATAGATGGCGTCGAAGCGGTCCGTAAGCCGGTAGGACTTGTAGGCACCGACTGCTATACAGACCCCGCCGAACAGGGCGATGCAGAGAAGGCGATCTCGCAGAAGGCCCGGCAGGTCGCCCGGCTCGAGGAATGCCGTCACGCTCAGCGTCGCCGCATGTAGGCTAAACGTGAAGATGAGCAGGTCGGTTGAGAAACACAGACACCGTACCCAGTGTTCTTCACCGTGCGTCTTTACCTTCGCCATGCGTATGCAACCCTTCCTGCAAACAGAAAAGTATTATACACTTACAGTCTAGCAAATTAGGCCCGCTTTGCTCAACTTGTGCGCGATTCATCTTCCGGATATGCTCCGAATAGGACACCTTCTGGGCCACGTTGTTCGGGCCTCTCTTACGCGGGGAATTCGCTGAATTTCCTTGATTTCAGACTATTCACGGCAAATCTGCCGAAAATCCGCATACCGTAAAGGAACCGCTCAGGCGTGTTCATTTTCCGCAGCAGGTCCGCCAGACCTTTGGGCGTCAACAGCCGTTGCAGACGCTTTTGGGTGAAGCGTTTGTACATCTCGTCGCGTTTGGCGTTAAGCTCTGCGGCGGTGAAGTACTTCGTGTCGTAAGTAGTGTGGAAGACCGTGCTGGCAGCGGCGTTCGGGTTATCGAGTAATCCCATATCATCCATGATCTCGTAAATGTCGGCCCCGGCGTATGGCTGGAGGATGCACGCGGTTATCATGTCAAGGCCGCAGTTTTCGGCGAATTGAATGGTCTTCTCGATGCTTTCGGCGGTTTGCTCTGGGAAGCCGATGATGAAATTGCCGTATGTCCAGAGGCCGAGTTTTTGGCAGGTTTCGATGGTCTCGAGCGCGCGGTCGAGTTTGACGGGTTTGCGTATGTACTTCAGTATATCGGGATCGCCGGATTCGATGGGGAGGCCGACACGGTAGTACCCGGTTTCCATCATGGCGCGCAAGACCTCTTCGGTCACGGTCCAAATAGTGATCCCGCTGGCCACGTTCCAACTGATGTCGATATTGCGCCGCTTGATTTCTTCGCACAGGTCCAGCACACGGCCGCGGTCGACCAGGAAACTGTCATCGAGGAAGTTTATCTCGCGCACGTGGTAGTCATTGATGAGCAGTTCGATCTCGTCAACGACATTCTTTGGGGCCCGGGGCCGCCACTTCCGCCAGACCTTCCGGGTGCTGCAAAAAAGGCAGTTGTAGGGACAACCGCGGCTCGAGAAAACGTACCCGACGGGCCGGCGCTTGGCGTATGGCTCGACGGAACGCTGGTCCTCCAAATAGATGTCCATGGCTAAGAGGTCGCGCGCGGGCAACGGAATCGTGTCTACGTCGGCAATCAGGTCGGCCAGGGGGTTAATCTTGCCTTTGATTGCGGTGCCGGGCATGTTCTCCGGGAGGCTCCCCTGGCGTTCGAGGTGCGCGAGCAAGTCGATGAAAATGTTTTCGCCTTCGCTTCGGACGACCAGGTCGATATTGGGGTCGTCAAGGAACACTGTCGGGCGGGCGGAGGCATCGGCGCCACCCACCACAACCGGCACATTGGGCTTCGCCTTCTTGGCAATGGCCGCGATGCGTTTGCTGTCCTGGTCGTACCCCGTGTACATGCATGAAATGCCTACCACATCGGGATCGATCTCGCGAATACGGATTTCGATGTCGTCGTCCCGCAAGCCCAGCCGGGTGAGTTCGCCGTTCTTCTGTTGAATCTCCCAGCCCTCCGCGAGGCAGTCGAGCACAACCACTTCGTGACTGTGTTCGCGAGCGACTGCCCCCAGGTAGCCCAGTCTGAGTGGGACATTCATTCTCGGGCGCCCCGGGTTCTCTGGCAGGCGGTCGGTGAGGGTTGGCGCTAGCAGGAGGGCTTTCATAGCGCAATCATGTCTTACGGAGAGTCCCTGGCTTATCGCCTTTTTGATTAAGTAGGCGATTATAGAAGCCTGGTACGCGCATTGCAAGGCCCGCGCGGGCGGTGCCTTGACTGGCTGGGCGGAATCATGCAGAATCAGCGGGCAGGAGCAAGGGGCGGGAAGGCACAATCCACTTATGCGAGTTTCTTTGATTGTTCCACCCTCAAGTGAGCGATTCAATGCCATACCCGACTTGGGGTTGGCCTACCTTGCCGCCTGTGCGCGCCAGGCGGGGCACAAGGTCGATCTCCAGGACTGCTTGCTCGAGAAGTACGATATAGACGATTTTGCGGCATATGTGGAAAAGCACCAGCCCGACCTCCTTGGCATCAAGGTCTACTCGTGCGATATTGACCTAGTGGCGCAGATGCTTGAGGTGGCTCGGCGCGTTTCGCCCGAGACCATCACGGTCCTTGGGGGCCCTCATCCCAGCTATGAAGTCGCCGAACGGCTGGTCAAGCAGTTCCCGGGCATGGATTACGCGTTCGCGGGGGAAGGGGAGCCGGGATTCGCGGCGTTTCTCACAGTGATCGAGTCTGGTGAGAAGGAGGCCTTGGGTGACATCCCGGGGCTGATTTGGAAAGGCGGCGACGGGGCTGTCCACGCCAATCCGAGGACCTTTGTCCACGACCTGGACTCGTTGCCATTTCCAGCGTGGGACCTGGTCGATCCACGGCGATATAAGTTTGGTTACTCGTTCATGACGACGGAACTTCCGTCGGCGCCCATGGTGCTGACGCGCGGTTGCCCGTTCCAGTGCACCTTCTGCGGTTCTTATCTCATTACAGGCCGGAAGGTGCGCAAGCGCAGCGTGGATAACGTTATTGAAGAGATGAAGCTGCTCCAGGGCGATTATGGTGTGCGCAGCATCGATGTGGTGGACGAGAATCTTGCATTTGACCGCGACTTTGTCATTGCGTTGTGCGAGCGCTTGATGCGCGAGAGTCTCGGGATCGTTTGGAATTGTCCCTATGGGGTTCGCCTGACGAGTCTCGACGAAGAGACTGTCAGGCTCATGGACCGGGCGGGGTGTTTCGGGTTGTCGGTGGGCATTGAGAGCGGCTCGGACCGCGTGCTCAAGTCAATCAAAAAGGGACTTAAGGTCGAGCAGGTCGTCGAAAAAGTGCAGATGATCAAGCGGGTGAGCAAGATAGCCCTACAAGGGTATTTCATGATGGGGTTTCCGGGCGAGACCCGCGAGGACATCGAGAAAACTATTGACCTCGCGTGCTCTCTGCCCTTCGATCTGGTGACGTTTTGCCCGTTGCGCGTCACGCCGGGGACGGAAATCTACAATAATTTGGTGAGTGAGGGAAAGGTCCCAGCCGACCTCGATTATAATGGGTTGGGGCATCACCACTTTGTGCGAAGCTATTGTGAGGTTCCCGACGTGGAAATGCGGAAGCTGTACCGCAAAGCGTATGCCAGGTTCTATTTCCGGCCGAAAGTTGTCTTAAACCTGTTGAGTCGGGTCTGTACACGGGCTCAGATACGGACCATTCTGAACGGTCTGCGCAGAATGGTGTATACCCCCAAGTCGCGCAACAACCGCCGACGGGGGTCGTGCATTGGTGAAACGTAGGCTGTCGCCGTGTTGTTGCGCGGATTCAAATGCGAAGGGCAACGGTCGCTTGTTTGAAGGCCTCGTTTGGGGTTCGGTAGCCGAGCTTTTTTCTGGGCCTATTATTGAACCGGCGGCGGTCGTTGTTTGGCCATGAGCGTCATCCGCCGGTCGCTACTATGGTTGGTGTTCTGTCTTGCCGCTCTTCTCGACTGGCAGCAGCTTTCTGGCCACAAGCTGAGCGTATACCGCCTCAGCGAGAATTTGTACACCCCGCTCGTTCTGGTGGCGCGGGTTGAGGTATACGTCTTTTTCTTTTTCGAAGACGTCGGTAAAATCGACGCAAAACGAGTAGTCTGCGCAAAGGGTTTTTGCCTCACTATAGAACGCGCGAACGTCGCGCAGGTATTTGTCGTCTCTGGCGGCAAGCTGTTCCTGCTCCTTGGGCGAACACCCATACTTGCCAAATCCGAGAATCGGTTGCAGGAAGACAAGATATTCTATCCTGAACTCCTCTGCCACTGCTCGGGCGGTTCGAACGTTCGTAATCCACTGACGCGCAGGCGTGGTCTTGACCGTTGTTCCCCAACTCGCGCCCATGACGGTCCCGCCAGTCGTATTTCTCCGCGAGGGAAACAACTTCATCGTGTTTGGCAATATGGCCGATGCGTTGCCGGTCTGAAGTTTACGGAAAAGACGCTTCTGGTAGCGATGGACCATAGGGTGTTCGGGCACAGACTGACGGAATCCAAACTCGTTTACCCCATCCAAACAGAGAACGACATCTGGCTTAAGCGGAAGTAGATCTCGAATCAGTTTTAGCAATTCCTGGCTTGAGGTGTATCCTGCCACTCCGCCGTTGAGGACTTCTGCGCATATTCCGTCCGCCTCAAGTATGGCCTGCAGCGCTCTAGGCCAATTGTATGGATCTTCTGGAACGGCTTGAGGGTCTTCCAAGAACAGTGCTGTCAGGGGGTCGGTGGTAGAGCCGCCTAAAGCAGCAATCAGAATCTTGTCCGGCGAAGAGCACTGGGTTGGCGAATACCTGACAAGCCCAGAGAGTTCCCCGAAAAGGGGATTTGCATCTGGGTTATGGGCAAATCCCAGATGCGGATCGACATAGGAGACGACTAGTGTTTCTCCCCAGCCCTGCTGCATTGCCGGCGGATCGGATGCGCGGTATGACATATTGAACAGAAATGGGAGTGTCTCGCGTCCCGAACTCTTGAGTATCGTGAGGGACGCAAGTTCGATACTCACGGGGATGACTACGGCCAAGAACAATCCGAAAGCTAAGGCGACAAGGTTGGCAGGTACAGAGGTTTTCGCCTCGCATCTGGATCCGCTTGAGCGCTTTTCCCCTTCAGGGTGTTCTGCATTGTCCATTGTTGCGGACATGAGAGTGAGAATGGAATCCCAATGTACTCGGAGCGACTCGTCGATCTTACCACGAATGAGGCTGACAATTCTATTCGTCGAATGCTATACTACGCTATGGTCCCAAGAGTGCGCTGCTGGATGCGTTTCACGCGCCAGCGTCCGCTTTCAGGAACAGCGAACAGCGCGTTTTATGCTATTTCCGACGCTTATCGAGATCGCTGTCTCCTGCGGCAGTGTGAGAAAAATGCGAAAACGAATGCCTGATCGGCGACCGGTGGAGAGGGATACGCCCTGAACGACCCTCGTACCCTCGGGGAATGAGTAAAACTATGAACGCGCAACGCTTATCCTGCGTGGTCTTACTGGCGCTTTCCTCGCTTTGGCCTGGGTGTTCCGTGAATGTTCCGGCTGGAGGCGAGCCGGTTGCGGAATTGAACAACGTTGTCGTGATAGTGGTCGACGCGCTCCGGGCCGACCGGGTCCGGGGCCGACGAAATGGGATGCCCTTGATGCCGAAAACCGCACGATTCGCAAAGGAGGCGCTGTGCTTTACCAATGCGGTTTCCCAGGCGTCCTGGACGAAGCCGTCGATGGTGTCTATCTTTACGTCCCTTTACCCGGATACGCACGGGGTGCAGTTTGGCATTCAAAAGAAGGTCGTCGAGGGTCAAGACCTGGTGGTCGACGGCGTGCCGGATGCCTTCGAGACCATGGCGGAGTATTTGAAAGACGCGGGGTATCATACGCTGGCCGTTCAGACCAACCATCAGCTTAAAGGCGAGCACGGTTTTGACCAGGGGTTTGATCAATACCGGTTCGACAAGGCTGCGGCGGCGGACCGCGTCACAGACGCAGCCATCGAGGAGTTGGCGGGGGTCCAGGAGCCTTTCTTCCTGTACCTACACTACCTCGACCCGCATTCCCCCTATGACCCGCCGGAGAGATACCGGGGGCTGTTCGGCCCGTTGCCCCGGGCCACCGAATCTGACCTGGCCCTCCTCAAACCCTACAATGAATACTATCTCGACAAGATATTGTACGATATGAAGGTCCATCCTGAACGGGAAAAGGGCAGCTTTTCGGACTCCGGCAAGGAATACGTGCGGTATCTGTACGATGGGGAAGTCCGGTTCGCTGATGATGAGGTGGCCCGCCTCATTGACTTCATCGAGCGAAGGTTCCCGGGAAGCGTGATCGTGTTCACGGCGGACCACGGGGAAGAATTCTGGGAGCATGGCTCAATCGGCCACGGCAAGAGCGTTTACCAGGAATCCATTCATGTGCCGCTTGTTATGAAATTGCCCGGCTGGACGGCGCGGGACGTCGCCGGTAGCGCCGAAACGGTCGATATTCTCCCGACGGTCGCGGCGTATCTGGGCTTGCCGCCGAATCACCATTGGCAGGGTAGGAACCTGTTGCCCCTGCTGGAAAAGGCCACGTTACCCGATGGTCCCGTTTTTGCCGAGACCCGTGGCTCGCTGGCCGTCTTCAACCTTTGGGCCCAATCGGTGGCCCTGGGGACGGACAAGCTGGTTGTAAAGCGCGCACCGGACCGGGTCCGGCTCGAGTATTACGATCTGGCGGCCGATCCCTTCGAGCAGAGCGATAAGGCGTCGGATCACCTGGAAGATGTGGCGCGGTTGCGCCGGATTCTGGCGCAACATGACACCGAGAACCAGGAACATCCCATGAACGCGGTTGGGCCGGTCAGGATTGGGCTCGACGAGGAGACGCTCGACGGGTTCAAGGCGCTGGGCTACTTCGATTCCGAGGAGAAATCAGCGGTCGACCGGCCGGGTAAGGGAGCGGCACGCGAAAGTGGTGGCCTTTTTTGAAAAAAGTGCTTGACATTCAGACCGGTTTGTGGTACAAACTAGTTGAAGCTTCTGAACAGCCCTCGGAAAAGGCATTGGAATCGGTGGCTGTTGGGGGAGCGGGTTTGCATCACGCCAGGGTGAGGCGGGTGGCTGTGAGGCGTACTTCTCAAAGCCGACGATGCAATCTTTAGCAAGAGAAGGAGGTGAAAGAGTATGAAGAAGTTAGCTTTCATCACGTTGCTGGTGGTAGGGAGCTTGGCGTTGGCCTCGTCACTGAACGTACCGTGGTTCTCTGATAATGCTGACCCGGCGAGTGACCCGACTGGGAAGGCCAAGGGCTTTGTTGCGTTGCACAACAACCTCGCTGAGTCCATCACGTGTAAGATCACGTACTACAGTGCTGACGGGTCGAAGCTGAACTATGCCGAGAACTCGGATGGAACCGGTGCGATTAACGAGGCGTGGGAGGACACCACCCGGCTGTTTATCTGGTCGAATTCCTACAACACCTTCGTTATTAGTGCGAACGCGACGGTATCGTTCCGGCCGGTGGCCTACGACCCGTCTGGCGCGTGCACCCTTGCAGAGGTGCAGGCCGACAAAGACCCGAAGGGCGCCGAAAGCGACGCCGCCGTGGTAGTGCCGAACAAGCCAATCTACGGCGCGGAGAGTGAGGGTCCCAGCCCGACGACGACGAGTAAGGCGAATGGCGCCTGCGTCATTGAATGGTCAGGCGGTGCGAGCGATGTCCAGGGCCGTTACGCTGAAGGCAAGGCGGGGATCGAATCGGCGTATCTGCTTCCTTCAGGCACGTGATTGTAGCATTCATCGAAAGAGCGTTTGAGTTTCAAGAAGGTGAGCATGTCGGATGACATACTCACCTTCTCTGTTTCAATCCTGAAGGCCACGGCTCCGCAGGAGTTTGTACTCGATGCTGTCGAGCAGCGCCTCGTAGGATGCGGTGATGATGTTTTCGGAAACGCCCACGGTGTCCCAGCGGTCCTCGGCATCGCTCGATTCAATGAGGACGCGGGTCGTGGCGCGGGTACCGGCTTGAGCGTTTAGGATACGGACTTTGTAGTCCTCGAGGTGGACGTCGCGCAGTTCGGGATATGGGGTCTCGAGGGCCTTGCGCAATGCGTTGTTCAGTGCGTCCACGGGACCGTCGCCTTCAGCGGAAGTGTTCAGGCGGCTGCCGTCGGGAAGTTCGAGGCTGACGGCTACGAGGGAGGAGGTGGGTTCGTTCGCGCCGTGGCGTGTGATGGTAACGTGAAAGCCGCGTAGCGTGAAGAAACTCCGGAACGTCCCGGTGGCACGTCGCAGTAGCAGTTCGAGGGACGCATCGGCCGCCTCGAATTCGAAACCTTCGTTTTCAAGTTCCTTGACGCGCTCGAGCATGGCGCGTGTTTCGGGCTTGTCGCGGTCTAGCGAGATGCCCAGTTGGGCCGCTTTTTGCAGGAGACTGGACCGCCCGGAGACCTCGCTGACCGGAATACGGGTTCGGTTGCCCACGAGCGCAGGGTCGATGTGTTCGTAGCTCGCCTTGAGCTTCTGGACGGCGTCGGCGTGCATTCCTCCTTTATGGGTGAAGGCATCGCGCCCGACAAACGGGTCTGAATCACGCGGCACTGCGTTGGCCAGCTCCGCAACGAAGTGCGAGACTTGGGTAATGGTGGCCAGTTGAGCGGGCGAGACCAGTGGAATGCCCAGCTTGAGTTGCAAGAGGGGGATGATAGTGGACAGGTTGGCGTTTCCTGTGCGTTCGCCGTAGCCGTTGATGGTGCCCTGGACCTGGACAACGCCTTCGGCGACGGCGCTGAGCGTGTTAGCCACGGCGCAGCCGATATCGTTGTGGGTGTGAATGCCTAGAGCGGCCTGGGGCAGATGGTTGCGCACGGCCCGGGTGATGTCCCCGATCTCGGACGGCAAGCGCCCGCCGTTGGTGTCGCAGAGCACCAGGGTATCCGCGCCCGCGTTCAAGGCACACTCGAGCGCGGCTAGGGCGTAGGACGGGTCTGCGATATACCCATCGTATAAGTGTTCCGCATCGAGGAAAACCTGGCGGCCTTGTGCCTTAAGGTAGGCCACGGATTCTTCGATGACCGCGAGGTTCTCGTCGAGGCTTATGCGGAGCACCTCGGTGACGTGCGCGGGCGAGCACTTGGCGAAGATCGTGACCACCTCCGTCTCGGCGTCCAAAAGGAGCTTGAGATTCCTGTCGTCCTCGGCATGGGACTTAGGATGGCGCGTGCTGCCGAAGGCCGCCATCTCAGCGTGCTCTAGGTTCAGGTCTTTGGCCCGCTTAAATAGCTCCATCGCCTTCGGGCTCGAACCGGGCTGGCCGCCCTCGATATATGAAACGCCAAGACGGTCCAACGCGCGGATAATCCGAAGTTGGTCTTCGGACGAGAATTTTATGCCCGGGCCTTGCGCTCCATCGCGCAAGGTGACGTCGTAAATGCTCATAGCTTCTGACACGGGGCTGTCTCCTATTGATTTGATAAACACTGGACCTCGATAAGGAAGTCGAGGGGGTGGCCGTTCGCGCGTTATGGCTTTTCAGGCGCCGGATTCTCTGCGCCGATAGGGGGAGTCTGCCATTTCTGGAACTGTTGTTTCAAGCTGGAAGCGCTTAGCGCAGGCGTCCGAAGCAAGTGGGGGACAAGGGCGTAGCCCTCGGCGATGTAAAGGCCGGTCTCTTCGGCGTGGCGCTCGCTGTAGGCCACCGACGTGTCGGGCGCAACGCCGGCGCCGCACAGGGCAAACGGGACGGGGCCAGAGGCATGCGTCCGTGTGGAGATGGCCGTCACGTGGTCGGGCGTGACCAGTAATCTAGCGTCAGAGCGTGCCCGAATATGGGCGAGACAGGGTGCGACGACGCGAGCGTCAAAGGCTTCAATGGCTTGGACCTTGAGGTCGGCGCGGCCTTCGTGGCTCGCTTCATCGGGTGCCTCGACGTGAAGGTAAACAAAATCCGTGCGCTCGAGGGCCGCGAGGGCCGCCTGGACTTTGCCGGCATAATTCGTATCGAGGTAGCCGGTTGCGCCTGGAACGTGGACCACGTCGAGACCGGCGTAGGAGGCGATGCCGTTGACGAGGTCCACGGCCGAGATAACCGTGCCCCGCGCGCCAAACCGGGCCTGGTAGGGCTCGATCGAAGGCGGGCGGCCTTGGCCCCAGAGCCAAATCGACGTAGCGGGGAGCCGGCCTGCGGCAATACGGGCAGTGTTGATGGGGTGGCCTGCAAGGATCGATTCGGAGCGGCACATGAGGTTGCGGATGACCTCAGCACCGGGCCCTTGCGGCAGGTGGGGGGCGTAAGGTTGGCCCGTGATGTCGTGCGGCGGCGTGCAAGTAAGGTGCTCAAAACTGTGGTTTGCCGCATCCCGCGAGGTGAATATGGTAAGATGGCGGTAGCTTACACCGGCGTAGAAAGAAGCGGCGAACGCGTCGGCGAGGTTCGCATTGAGGGCCTCGATAAGGGCGGCTGCCTCTTTGGTGGATATGTGCCCGGCCGTGAAATCCCGCATGGCCCCGTCCTGAAGTGTCACGAGGTTGCAACGGAAGGCCACCTGGTCAGGGCCAAGGACGATGCCCCGGCTGGCCGCCTCGAGGGGTGCACGGCCGGTGAAGGTATCTCGAGGGTTGTAACCGAATAAGGAGAGATTGCCGATATCGCTGCCCGGCGCCAGACCTTCCGGGATGGGACAGAACAGGCCGGCCAAGCCAAGGCGCGTCACTTGGTCCATGGCGGGCGTGTGGGCGAGCTCGAGGGGCGTGCGGTTGTTGTGGTCGGCCAGGGGATGGTCCGCCATGCCATCTCCCACGAGGATAAGGTGTTTCACGG
>CAYRLQ010000119.1:0-11859 GCA_964425145.1 uncultured Nitrospiraceae bacterium | reverse complement strand
TCCTGTCGAGCCGCACTCGCCCCGACGGCTCGACAGGAGTCTCGCCCTCCCAGAGCTTATTCCGTAGTCTGTTCCCGAAATGTTCCAAGCGGTTGGCGCTTTCCTCAACTCAGCGCCGCCCGAAACTCCCGGTATTCTCCAGCCGCTATCTCTTGGGCCTGCGCGCGAACTTCGTCAAATTCTTCGAAATGGTCAAGTAGCGTCTGGACTATCTCTCCGTCCAACTCGCCTCGCGCGGCCATGTCCTCCAGAACACTCTGGGCCTGCTCCCCGGCCATTCCCTCGCGGTAAGGACGGTCTTCCGTGATGCCGGTGAACACGTCTGCCACGGCCATGACGCGCGCACCCACCGGGATTCCCTCCCCCCGGTAACCGAAGGGATAGCCCGTCCCATTGAGGCGCTCGTGGTGCAACGTACTCCACAGCGTGATTGTGCTGAACGTCTCAATCGCCTCGAGGGCTTGGTAGCTGTAGAATACGTGAGACCGCATGATAGGCCATTCTTCGTCGGTCAGCTTGGCGGGTTTCTCCAGAATTTCGAGGGGGACCGCCAACTTGCCAAGGTCGTGTAAGTACGCAGCCACCTCCATCTTGCGGCAGTCTACCTCCGAGAATCCCAGGACCTGCGCCAACTGAAGGGCGGTGGCGGCCACACCCCTACTGTGCGTGGCCGTGAACACGCTCTTGAAATCGATGACCTTGCAGATGAGGCGCGAGAACGCCAGAAGCCCGTCCATGTCAAGTTTCTGCGTGTGCTCCGCGAGCTCCTTTCGCAAGACGTGTTCCGCCGTGCCAGAGCTCACCTCGAGCCAAACGTAGTCCTTCTTCGCCAAGTGCAGTGCCGCCTCCACGAATTCAGGCACAAACACTTCTCCGCTCCGTTCCGTGATAGTTTCACAAATCCGCGGCACGGCGGTGAGCGCGCACTTGTCTTTTGGAATCAGCACGGCCACACGGTCCATAAGATGCAGCACGTGGTTTCCGCGGGCGACCGGCTCGCCGTCTTTCTCGCCGCCCGTGCCATGCTCCCAAGGCACATGGTGGTATTTGATGAGGGGCGCCACCTTTTCGAAAGGGCCGAAGTCTTTGAGAAGAAGGTAACCGGCCATAGAGTGCTCGCCGGGCTTATCGTCCTCGAATTCCAGTAGGTCGAGGCGGTCGTTAAGCGAGAACGCACCGATGTCGTGCAGCGCGCCGGCCACCGCGATGTCGCGCCGTTCTTCCGTAGGCAGGTCAAGTTCCTGGCAAAGGCGAAACGCCAGATAAGCGACGGTCATCTGATGATCCGCCACCGCCGCACTCATCATGTCCATCGTCTTCGACAGGGTGGCCACCAAATCGAGGAGGCTCACTTCGAACTCGTGTGCATCCATAACTTTGACATCTTCTCATCAACCTTGTTTCCTTGTCCGCGGCCCCGGCTTACACTCTCGGTCGTAGGTCCCGCCCAGTATAGCAAGCAGCAATTCTGAGAGCAAAGCGCCTCTTGAAGAAAGCCGGACCCGTAGCAGCGAATGCCTTGACGCAAGTCTTGGCTAACCTCAGCACTGAGATTGCTAAGCGGTTTGCGGGAATGTAAGACAGGCGTGTCTGGGCTCTCTCCGAGGAACGGGGTTGCCCATTAGAAGGCTCTGTAGCACCCTTACTCACGATTGCGGCTTCGCCTCTTCGACGATCTTCATCAGCCGGCGGCCGTATTCGGTGTAACTGTCGTACAGTTTGGATGCGTCGTCGGTGGTCTCGCCGGTGTGGATGATGGCTGCCAGATGTGGCTCGATGGAGAAGCCGCCGTCGTAGCCCTTGGCCAGCAGGTCGCCGACGATCTCTTTGACGTAACCGTCACCCTCGCCGCAGTAGGTGTAAACCTCTTCGCCCTCGACGATCCTCGCGTCCTTGATGTGGACGTATACGATGTCTTTGTAGACGCTCTGGTAGTATTCCCAGGCATCCTGCCGGTACGTGACGGGGTTGCCGGTGTCGAAGAGCGCCTTGAGCGCCGGGCTGTCGACCTCGCCCAGGAGGAAGTTGCTGTTCTCGGCAGAGAGGCCGCCCCAGCCGCTGCAGTTCTCGTGGGCAAGGATGATGCCGCCATCCTCGGCGAGCTGGGCGAGGACCTTCATGCGTTTGATGGCTTCCGCGCGCCATTCAGCCTCGGACAGGGGGTTCTCCTCATCGTTGGGATAACTCATGACGCGGATGAACCGTGTGCCGAACCGTTGCATGCGCGGGATAGCCTGCTTGAGGTCGTCAATGTCGATTTGCGGATCGCACGTGATGGGCCGGGCCCAGTTGGCGATGGAGGACCCGAAACACGAAACGGCCATGCCCGCTGCAGTGACCTTCTCATACACCTCGTCGAATTTCTCATCGGGAATGGCTGTGGCGTTCTCGCCATCCACGAGGCGCAGTTCGAGATGCTTCCAGCCCAGCTCCTTATGGGCCTTGATCTGCGTGTCTATCGCTTGGCCCGCTTCATCCGAAATGCCTGTGAAAAACATCCTCTCCTCCCTCCCAATGTTATGTGCTTACCTGAATTGTGATTCGCCGCACTAGGACCGCACGAGTCCCTCCTCGACCGTTTGCCGCGTCTCGACGTCCGCCAGTATCTCGACGAGTTGCAGCGCGAAATCCATCGCTGTACCAGGTCCACGCGACGTGACGATGTTGCCGTCGACCTCGACCGCCTCGCCGGTGTAAGTCACGTCGGGCATGTCTAGATTCTCCAGGACGCCGGGATAGCTGGTGGCGCGTTTCCCACCGAGGATGCCGGCCTTGGCAAGGACGGCGGGCGCGGCGCAGATGGCGCAGACGTGCTTGCCGGCCCCGGCCATCTGCTTAAGCCGTTCCATAATACGTGCATCATTGGCCAGGTTATCCGCGCCCGTCAGACCCCCGGGCAAGACGATCATTTCGTAGTCCTGCTCGAGCGCGTCGCCAATGTTCGAGTCGGGCACAAGCGTCATGCCCCGGCTGGCTTTGACGGGCTGATCGTCGAGCCCGGCGGTTACCACGTCGATATCGGCCCGGCGGAGCACATCGATGATAGTGACGGCTTCAAGCTCTTCACAGCCCGCCGCAAGCGGAACCAATACAGTGCCCATTGCCTAGTCCTCCTGTCTGAGATCGGCAATGATTTCCAGTATCTCCGCCTTGTGCCGCTCGGATGCCTGTACGCACCCCCAGCCCTTCTGAAGTTGGAAAAGACCGTCATACGCCGCGTCGTAATAAGAGCGCATGAAATGTGGGATTCCCCGCTCGGTGAGGATGACATCGAGCAACCCCGCCTCTATGTCATTTTCCAGGTTTGCAATTTTCGTGAACTCTTCCACGTCCCGATTCCTCGGTGTAGTCATGTCGACATGGTCATCCGTGGACACGCGCCCTGCAATTATGGGCAGCCACGCTATTATCCGAGATTTCCCATATGGACCTGCCCGCGACCACCACGGGCTGATTCTCAGCGATGGTAGTCCGTTTTTCCGATGGGATCAAGAGCGATTCTGCCACGATGGCCTGTCCGAAGGGCCGTCTATGGCCAGGAAGTACGGATTCCGGGGGGCGGGAAGTGCTGTTCGTGCGAATTCGGGCAGACCTACCCATCGGGTTTTGGGCCGTTTCCATTCCTGCGGACATCGTCTTGGTCATGTCGGCGCTGGTGCCAGTGGCCCGAGTCGTGAAATCCGGCGAAGGATGGTCTTGAACAGCCGTTGTGGAATGGCCGCCTCGGCCATCTGAAACGTGACGTACCGTGCGTGGGTCACGACCTTCGCACCAATCTTGACCAGCTTCTCCCTCAACGTTGTCAACGACCAGTGCTTCACACTCCGGGGTAGCGCCAGCCTGCGAAGGAAGTTGCCCAGGTTGTACGCCAAGGCGAATCCGCCTCAGGCGGACAGCCGGACCTGGTTGTCCACGAAGTCATGGCACGAGCCTGGATGTCTCACCAACTTCGTAGCGAGGGAACGGAGACGGTCGATATGACGATACTTATTCGCAGACTTTCGGGCGACAGCGTGGCGGGTCACGTCGAGGTTGAAAGGCAAGAAAAGTGTCGTCAGAGCGGTCGAATCCGTTTCCGCAGTAGAAAACCGGTGAGCGATGCGGGCTAGGGACATTCTCCTCCAGTTGAGCATCCTGTCCCCTGGTCTCCGGTTGTCGTTGATTATTATAACGGAGGTTATCCCTAGCGGCGCCGCAATAGGCTGCGGCTGCGGTGGCCGCCGGAGCGCCGCCTCTTGGCGGAGCGTTCGCCGGCGGGGTGGAAGGTCGAAATCACGGGCACGGCGCCTTCCCAATCTTCGCGCGGGAGGTTCCTGCCCAAGGCCTTCTCGATGGCGCTGAGCGCAAGGTGCTCGTCCGGGCTGACGAAGGTGATCGCGTCGCCGTCCGCGTTGGCGCGCGCCGTGCGGCCAATGCGGTGGATGTAGTCGTCGGAGGTGTTGGGGATGTCAAAGTTCACGACGTGGGTGATGCCCTCGACGTCGAGCCCGCGCGCGGCGACGTCGGTGGCCACGAGGATCTTGTAGCGCCCCTCTCGGAAACCGTCGATGGCCTGTTGCCGTTGCCGCTGCGAGCGGCCGCTGTGGATGGCCTCGGCCTTGAAGCCCTTCCTGTGCAAGGCCCGCGCGACGCGGTCGGTGTGGCGCTTCGTGCGCAGAAACACGAGCGCGGACGCGACCTCGCGTTTGCGCAGAATCTGCGAGAGAAGGCCCACCTTGCGGGCGTGATCGACGGTGTACACGTTTTGGCGCACGGCCTCGACGGGCGTGGCGACGCGGCCGACTTCGATGCGTCGTGCGTCGCGCTGCATATCCGCCGCTAGCCGCGCGATCTCTTGCGGGAACGTGGCGGAGAACATCATGGTCTGACGCTCTTCCGGCAATGCGCGCAGGATGCGTTTGATGTCGGGCAGGAAGCCCATGTCGAGCATGCGGTCGGCCTCGTCGAGCACGAGGATGGACAGATCGCGGAACCGGATGTTCCCGCGCTCCATGTGGTCGAGCAAGCGGCCCGGCGTGGCGACGATGATATCGCAGCCCCGGCGCAGGGCCTTGACCTGGGGTTCCATGCCGACGCCGCCGTAGATGCAGGTCGTGTGCAGGCGCAACGCCTTACCGAACAGGCGCAGCACGTCGTGCACCTGCCCGGCCAGCTCACGCGTGGGTGTGAGCACGAGCATGCGGTTGCGCCCGGGTTTGCCGTCGGCGAGGCGCGTCAACGCCGGCAGGCCGAAGGCGAGCGTCTTGCCCGTCCCCGTCTGAGCGATGGTCACGACATCGCGGCCCTCGAGCGCCACCGGGATCGTCTGCCCCTGGACGGGCGTCGGCTCGCAGATGCCTTGCGTTTTCAGTACGCGCAGACAGCGCGGATCGATATTGAGTTGTTCAAAAGACACAGGTAGTTCCCTTTCATTTTGCCGGATCACACCGGTTTTTGCTGATTCTCCATGCTCAGCGCCGGCAAAATGGGAAACAACACAACGGAGGGTGCCCAGATTAGAAGGCGAGCATTGCGTAGGAGGAAAAACTGACTAAAGACCACCTACTACCAAATCAGTTGTACTTAACGTTGAACTAAGTATACCGGACCGCCGTTGGAAAGTCAAATAAGCACCGCATGCCCCAAATCCACACGTAAGGCTTAGCGGAGAAACGGGGACTGTACCAAGCGAGCGACCGACAGGGAGCGAGACGGGACTGTCCCCGCTTCTCCGCGATCAAGCGTCCCTTGACTCGTCCAGCGTGGCCAAGGTGCGGCACAGAAGGAGCGATCTCCGCCATATGGGAAATCTCGGTACAGGTAGGCTTCCTCTTCGAGAAACGTGTAGATGGCGGGATTCGCAAACGCGGCGTCCCCCCGGAAGTATCCGCGGATATCCGCATCGCGGTAACGGGCCACCACCGGCCCCAATACGCTACGCCAATCGTCAGCACTGTGCACATCAATAAACAGGTAAGCGTCCCCCGTTTTTCCCCAAATATCGGAAGACAAGGAAAAGATGAGTAGTCTGTCCCTGAAACTCCCCCCTGAAACTCCCCGCGTCGGTCCTCAAAGCGCTCTAACGCTGGGCATGAGGGGCGCGAGCGCGTTAGCGCGAAGCGTCCCTCTCAATGCCTTTGTTACCTGATTATTTCTCGTAACGCTCTCGCATTGATGGAAAGAGCTCACGATCGATGTTCTCAAAATTGCAATGAAATTGGTATCCCCCTTTTAAATGCCAATTTAGAAAAAATGGTCTCTCTGTGTATTCAACATTGTATTCGTTCAGAGTGGTCCAAATATCGTACAGCCAGTAAACTCCAAGCATTAGCGTTCTTTGAAGCTTGGAAGAAGGGATGATAATGGATAACAATATTGCTTCCATGCATGAAAGCACCTCTTTTGAGGTCAACTTTCTTGGCTCAGATACGTCAAGATGTGTGTAATAATCCCTGAGCTTCTTGGCCTTCACAAGTTCCTGCCAATATCGATCCCCTTTGTTTACATCGAAATGATAGGCGTACTTAAGAAAGACTGCGTAACGATCCAATACGCCATGATATTTTGTTCTAGTTGATATTTCGGCCTTTCGATCTATGTATTTTTCCTCCTCTGATAAAAAATCTCTGACTTCCACCGGAAGTTTCTTTGCTGTAACGATCAAGAGCTCTGAGGAATACCTAACAAATGTTTCGAATCCAGCCCAAAATGTTAGAACTATCGGAGGATAAAACCTAAGTTCACCCTCCTTTTCGGATTTTCCGTGGTACTCAATTATGCTGTCTGCAAAAAGCCGGAGAGTTGTACCGAACAGGCGCTCCGGGACATCTTGGTTTCTAGTAAGTACGTGGATTCGTTCCTCTTCAGGTGGGCAAAGCCGTGTATATTTATGAATGCTTGAACCTTCCCAGTCAAAACTCTGCATGTATGAAACATCCAGTCCATAGTATTCTCTGATTCGCTTGTTTGGAAGTTCCCTAAGTGGGATTCCATGTTCATCAGGCTCTGGATGAAACAACCAATGAATTTCATCCCTAAAGTCTTGCAAGTCTTTTTGATCCATAATTTTTCTATTGAGCTAACGATTTGCGGCTAACCGGCGCGGCGTAGCCGCGTCCGTGTTGAGCCGCTTGTTAGACACGGATTGCACGATATGAGCCTCCGACTACGGTTCGTCTTCCTCACCCCGAATCCAGGCATGATCAGGAACCCGCAGTGGCATCTTCAGCGAACCATCGCTTGTCAGCCGCTTCTCACGAAGCTTGATCATCTCAACGAAGTAAAACAGAACCGCACGCGTGAGTTGGAGTGTCTCGATCAGCTGGTCCACAAAAGCTCCGGCGTCATAGTGGTCGATGCGGCTACACTTCCGACTCGGTCTCGTCTCGAAGTCATGCAGCACGGTGAAGCGGTGTGTGGATGTGTTGCGGATTGACCTCTTCTCCTGCAGAAATCCACCTGCAGCGATGTCGCAAGAGACTTCGGACAAGGCAATCAGAGCTGTGTTCCCAAAGACAATCTCTTTACATACATCAGGTTGCCAAGCTAGCGGCTCTCCGTTCTTTGGCTTCAGGAACCATCTCGACAGGAAGTAGGTTGCTTTTGGGGCACCTGGGAGACCGAGATATTCGCTTGCCGCAACAGCAGTCTTGTCGAGCAGGTCCATGCAGGACCGCTGGGACAGGGTAAGAAGCGAAGACCGGATGCCGTAGCCCGCGTAGTCTAGTGTGTCGGAGTACTTACCACTCTCGGTGAGTTCACCTTCTAACGCTAAGTACGCCAGAAACCGGGCCGTCAGATAGTCCGACTTGAGCACATTGAACATCGCGAAGATCGGCGGAACACCATGCTCGGTGTTGATGGGCTCGGTAATGCTCTCGATGCGCAGCGAATCCCAACGCGACATGGCCAGGTCGAGGCCCTCAATGGTCGGTGCCAGGGCCAAGCGATGATTCGCCACGAAGCGCTGGTAGTCGCTGGCAGAAGACAAGTCCGGCGGAGCCCCGCCTGCAATCTCGGTCTCCAGCAACTCAGACAGCTGTTTGTACGCTCGCTCTCCCGCCAGTTCACGAATTCTGTCAGGGTTCTCTCGCGCAGTTCTCAAGTGCCGGGCAGCAACTCCGAGCAGGACATCACGATCTCCTATGCCTTCGTTGGCGAACCGCAGAAGAATCTTCGCGGCACCAGTCAGCGCGACACCATTGCAGGGGTCGTTGTTAAGCGCCCTCAGATAGCAGTCGTACGCCTCGACAAATCGGTACGCTCGAATGAGCGCGTTGCCAAGATTGGTGAGTGACTGCGAGGCGATGCTTGTGCCATCCTGTCCTTCCAGTGCGAACCGGTATAGGTGTCTGGCCTCGCGTCGCAGATCAGCCGTCTCGCAATACCACGCTGGATACGAGCAGGAGACGAGATCAGCCTGGGCTGCAAGTCCGTTCGCCAGAGAGTATTGGAGGTCGGCCCGGTCCGGATCGCTCTTCCGGAGACGCTGGAGCGTGGCAACGCCCTCGTCCACTGCGCGAACGTCATTCCCCGCGTGTCCTGCGTCTATCAGGATTCCCGCTCTCAGCGCATCGATGTTGCGTGCGTTTAGCACGTCACCAGGAGTCAGCGCACGTGCGGCTTTGATTGCTGACTGCGGATCTTGGTCGATGAGCGCGTTCAGAGTAGCGTGGAGTTCGCGGAAGCAGCGCTCGTTCTCCTTGGCATCGACGGCCTTCTTCATCCTCTACTGATCCATTCTGTGGCGAACAATGATTATGCAGTCTGTATAAAACGGTAAACACAGACTGCCTCTTTCTCTATAAGAAGTTGCCGTGTCTTCTTATTATATATTGTAAGTTCTTTCACAACAAGACTTTTCTGCCTTTTCGCCGGTAGCGACGCCGGTTTATACGGACTGCATAAACCGGCCAAGCGGCTGAACACGGACTGGCGCAACGAGGCCGTCAGTGTGTGTTGGGTGTTCTCCCCGGTACGCCAATCGTCGAGGATGTCCTGTGCCATCACGGTCAATCCCAATGCGTCATCCAATTCCCGGTACGCCAGCAGTCCCGCATCGCTCGTAACCCTGGAGCCATGAAACTCCAGCTTCAAACTGCGGTCAAAATCGACTCGTAACGCGCCCTTCTACGTTTCACCCATTGGATTTCCTGCTGTTTTGTGCCGTCACCCCGACAACACCCTGTGTTCATAGGGTTGGACGATATGGGAAATCCGGGATTATACCAACGCCCCGCTACAACAAACAGATTTCCGTCCCTTATCGATCGTTTCTTTGGCCCGCCAAAGGCGGGATTGCCACAAAGGCCATTGGTTCAAGTGATTGCCGCGTCGCTTCGCTCCTCGCAATGACGCGATGCGGTGCCGATTATGACGCTATGTACAGCAGGACCGGAATTCGTCAGAACCTTTCTTTTGCCTCGGCGAAATGGGTATGCTTTTCAAGGTGGAACCAAGAGGAGAGGGCTGATGATCGCGATTGCATTGGCTGCAATGGTTTTTGGCGCGGGAGAGACAACGGTGCTGTGGTTGAATGCCTGTGAAACTGACCCGGGCGGGGTAGAGATTGCGGAAGGGGGGACGTATTGGGTTTGGGCGTGGGCGCCGGGGGATCGGGCGGCGGACGTCACGGTGGCTGGGACCAAGCTCGGGGTGAAGAAGAAGGGCAAACGGGAAGCGGGGTACGTCTGGATCAGAGTCGGGAAGCAGGTGCTTAATCCGGGCAAGGTCAAGGTTGCCCTGGGCGAGCCGGTGGCGGCGATTGCGCTGAGCACCGACCCGCAGTTCTCGCCGAGCAAGGCGATGGGCCATAGGCGCGTGTCGGATCAGCCCGAGGCGGTGCGCGACCGCCGGGCGGAGACGGTCCGGGACACGGACACCGTCTTCACGATGCCCAAGTTCGACTCGCTCGAGGATTGGGAGGCGTTCGCGGCAAGACTGCGCCGACGCATCCTCTTGTCATCCGGCCTGTGGCCCCTGCCGGAACGCACCCCGCTCAACGCCAGGGTCTTCGACCGCGTCATGCACGACGATTACACCATCGAGAAGGTCCATTTCGAGGCCCGGCCCGGCTTCCTGGCGACGGGGAACCTGTATCGGCCCGTGGGCGAGGGGCCGTTCCCGGGCGTAGCGTCTCCACACGGGCACTGGGAGGAGGGCCGGCTCGCGAATGAGGAGAGCGGTTCGGTGCCCGGTCGGTGCATTACGCTGGCGCGGATGGGTTGCGTTGTGTTCAGCTACGATATGATCGGCTATAACGACAGCCGGCAGTTTGAGCACCGCTGGGGCGGCGAACGCGAGAAGCTCTGGGCCATGCATCCCTTCGCGTTCCAGCTCTGGACGAGCATGCGCGCCATCGACTTCTTGCAGGGCCTGCCGGACGTCGACCCGGACCGCATCGCATGCACGGGCGCGTCGGGCGGGGGCACACAGACCTTCACCTTGATGGCCGTGGACCCGCGTGTGAAGGTGGCCGCGCCGGTGAACATGATTTCGTGCAGCATGCAGGGCGGGTGCCTGTGCGAAAACGCGCCCATTCTCAGGCTCGACTGCTCGAACCAGGAAATCGGCGCCCTCATGGCCCCACGGCCCCTCCTGATGGTCTCGGCCACGGGTGACTGGACCCGCGAGACGCCGCGCGTCGAGTTCCCCGCCGTGCGCAGCATCTACCGGCTTTACAACGCAGAGGATCGGGTTGAAAACGTCCATATTGACGCGGGACACAATTATAACCAGGCCAGCCGCGAGGCAATGTACCGTTTTTTCGGCAAGTGGCTGCTGGACCAGGGGGATGAGTGGGCTGATTTCACCGAGCCACCCTTCGATGTGGAACCCGCATCTGCGCTGCGCGTATTCCCCGATGGACCCCCGAAAGGTTATCCAACCGCGGACGAGGTCATCGCACGGACCATTGCGGCGAACAGTGCCAAGTGGCAGGCCATTCTGCCGAAGGGTCCGGGGGGCCTAGCCGCATTCCGTGAGCAATACGGTGGGGCGCTGGCCCTCGTGACGGGTGCGGAGGTCCCCGAGCCGAATGACATCGCGCCGGAGCGGCTGGGTCTTGACGAGTGCGACGGGTACGTGGTGGAACGGTGGGTCCTGCGCCGGCGGGCTATTGGCGACGCGGTCCCGGCCATCCTGTACCGCTCGTGCGATAGAGGGCCGCAGGATGCGGTCCTGATCGTGCATGGCGCGGGCAAGGCGGCCCTGGCCGCCGTGGAGGGACCCGGGCCCTTAGTTGCGGGGCTCATCGCCCGGGGCAAAGCGGTGATGATTATCGACACGTTCCTCATTGGCGAGCACCGCTCGCCCTGGGAATGCAACAAGCGACCCCGCGAGGGCAAGTTTGCGGACACGTTCCAGCCCACGGAGACAGCCTGCCGGGTTCAGGACGTCCTGACGGCCCTGGCCTACTTGCAGTTCCGCCGCGACCTGACCGATACCGTGGACTTGGTCGGCTTGGGCGAGGGGGGGATGTGGTGCATGTTTGCAAGCGCCATCGACTGCCGCGTGCGCCGGACCATTATCGACGTAAACCAGTTCAGCGTGAACGACGACCAGGCCTGGGTGGATACGTATTATATGCCCTGCATTCGCAGCATCGGTGACGTGACCGCTGCGGCGGCGCTCATAGCCCCGCGCCGCCTCGTCATAATGAACACCGGCGAGCGGTTTGATACCGCTGGCATGGAACGGGTCTACAGGGCGGTGCAGGCCGATATGCTGACGGTGGCGCGCGGAGCCATGGACGTTAAAGATGTTTTGAGTGCTCTGCAGTAATATCGATGGATGGGCACGCGATATTAGAGGGGTCTTCTTTCTTTTAGAGTCTTATTCCGTAACATGTTCGAAACTTACGACGATGTTTTGGGAACGTTT
>CAYRLQ010000118.1:0-11867 GCA_964425145.1 uncultured Nitrospiraceae bacterium | reverse complement strand
CGATAAGTGAAACCTTGCGATGCCAACTAGAAAAAGTTAGGTGCGGATCGGGGATGCTCGTTTTGGTCCGTTTCCCGGCTGTTTCGTATCCCCGCACGATGATCGCGTCGCCGTCTTCACTCTTCTTGAGCACGGAAAGCACGACGTTCTCGGCGTCGGCGCTAAGGAACGACGCGCTGAGCGGCAGCGTACCGTCATGCCCGGACTCGACGTGCGTATTTCGTCGAACATCGCGGGATCGCAGGCCTTCACCCAGTCGTAGAAACAGGCGCTGCTGGCCGTGAATTTGAACGCGGGGGCTTCCTTCATGCGTTCGAGTGCGCTGCGAAACGTCGCCCGCACTTCCTCGTAGCCTTCCGTCCAACGCCACAGCCACGTCGGGTCTATGTGCGCGTGGCCCACCATGTGAATGGTGCATTTCCGGGGATAGTGATGTGCGGATTCAGATCCCACTGCTTTCGAGGTCCCGGGATTCGTGGCGGGCGCGTATCTCAGGGGGGATGCGTTGCTCGATCTGGGTGCGCATAGACGCCGCACCTTCCTTGTCGTCCAGGTGGTGTTCCCGCAGGAACGTGAGGCGGTAGGCCGCCTTGGTCCATGCGTCATCATCGTCCTCGAACAACTCCATAATCCGGCGGAACAACGTGGCGGCCTTTTGGTACTCCTTCTCCAGCTCGAGCATGTTGGCCGCGCTGAATAAGGGGCGAGGCTTGCTTGGGACTGCCTCATAGTACTTGAGGTACTCGCGCAACGCCCCTTCGATATCGCCCTGCGCACGGAGTCTGTGGGCCCGTGGGTACACCACGGCACGGCGCTTTTCCGTTTCTTCGCCGAACCGGCTGAACAGCATGTGCACGTACGCCCAGATGGGAGCGAACCCACAAACCGCCGATGCGACAACGGCCTGCCACGCCTGGCCAGTATTGACCACGGCGCGGCCTATGGTCTTGGTGGCGCCGAAATGGGCCAGACAACACAGGGCGAAGAGGCCAGCGGCATAGGTGAGGGGTACGCTCTGATTCTTTTGCATCCACTGGGTATGCACAAGGCGAATCAGCAGGAACAGAATGGCGTCAACCAGGACTACCGTGATGAATCCCAAAAACATAGCCTGTGTCCTCGCAGGTTCTTCTTCCACTAGATGCAGCACGGCCGCCCACGGCCGTGTTATTGCGCGTTAAGCTGACCTAAACTCTGGCGTGCCACGCGCATTGGCGCCTATTCTAGCACAATTCCTGGTCCTGTAGGGACCTATGCACTGCGAGACTTACCGAATTGGTGATTATCTGTAGTGGAATGTCCGCCAGGAACTCAGCAAGGTGAAAGGTCGACGTTCCCCCGTTGACCATAATAACGGAATAGGGCGCAACTTCTCTGGCCGCTTGCCGCGCTTCGATAACGACAACCCTATTCGGCTTGTCTTCGTAAGTTACTGGCAGGCAAGAGCTTAAGTGGCGCGCCTGGTGCGATTCGAACGCACGGCCTACGGCTTAGAAGGCCGTTGCTCTATCCGACTGAGCTACAGGCGCGCAGGAAGCAACCTTGACGCGCTTTATTATCACATATTAGCGTGGAAGGTGTCCACTGGCCCGAATCCAGTGGGGCCTGCGTCACAGAAGTGGGTCTTTCCGGGTTTTTCTCCGACTTTGCCCGCGGGCGGCTACCTGCATTTTCGCTATGCCCCCGGCTCGGCGTCAAAGTTCCTCACGGTCTTATGGATAGAATAGCGTGTCGACGGGGTATCGAAAACACCGGGGGCACATCCATTTTGTCTCCTTGCTCCGGATGCGCGCCAGGTTGGCACAACAGGCAACGCAACAGACCGCCTGGCAGCGCGAACAGACCAACCCATAATCTGGCGCCAACGCGGGGGCCTGTTCGAGCCGGCCGTCGTACTCGCCGGGGGGCCATGGCGGTGTGCGCAGGGGCTTATGGCACTCCATGCAATGCGCGCTGGTCGTCTGGGGCTCGTAGAGGTTGGCCGCGACCCACTCGGGCCGTCTCCCGTCCACGATAAAGCAGTGCGCTGCCTCACAATGAGGGCAAACGTACTCGGCCAGTTTTCTGCCGACAAGCTCGGGTTTGACGCGTACGGCCAACGCGCGCTCGGGCGGGGTAAGCAGCACCAGTATGTCGCGGTGAAAAACCAACTCTTTTTGGCAAACCGTGCAGGCCATGTGGATAGCGCCGACGGCTGTTTGGGGGCCGTGCTGTTTCCACCGGGCGGTCCGCCACGCCATCCCAAATACGGCTCCCAGACCCAACACGGCAAAGGCCAGGGTGCCCACCGCGACCCAAGGTGGCAGGCTACTCATACGTCCATTATCCCCCCGCGGCGACTGGCTCACAATGAAGTCCTTCACGGGCGTGCCAGTGGGAAACTCTTACGGCGAAGGTTTCCGCCAAAGCTGCCCCTAGCGTGCACAGCACCGCATGCCAGAAGCATCGTCCATACACCGCGCGCTTGTCAAGGCAGCGGGCGTAAGCCTATACTAAGGAGCATGACTGCTTTAGTGCTCACGATCGTGGGTTCCGCGTTGGCTCAGCCGCAAGACACGGCGCCTCCGCCTCCACAGCCCGTGTATGAAATCCGGGTCGAGGGCCAAAAGGAACCTATATACGGCTTCGTGAGCGAAGAGGACTGGAAAAAGTCGCTCGCCAGGGTGACATTGGACATGCCTTGGGCGTCCGAGCCCGATGTTCGAAACGTTAATCCGGATAAGGCCAGCCGTCAGAAGGAACGGCCGCGCTCCCGGCAAAGACGCCTGGAAAGGCAAGCGCTTGCCGCCGGGTTCGAGCGCTTAGGCGATAAATACTACCCTATCAAGGAAATACAATGGGCGCAGAGGGCCCGGGACATGGCGGGCATCCGAGACCACACACCCGTGGAAGGCGCTGTGGACGTACCCGATGCGGTCGAAAGCGCACCGGCTGTCCCCACGACTCCTTCTCAGTCGCCGGTCCCCACGCCGGGCCTGATCCAACGGTGGTGGATGCACGTGGGCCTGGTGATTGTAGCACTGGTCCTCGTGGGGCTTATCGCCAAAACGATGCTGTTTAGCGGTGGGGCCTGAAGCGCGGCGTTTCGATGTTTTCCAACCTGGTTTCTTCTTGCTTACTTCTTCTTTTCCTAAAGAAAGAAGTAAGAGCGGTTCGCCGTTTGCCGCGTCTTCCAGTCCGGTTCAGGGCGTTTCAGGCAGCACCACGTATGCTTCTACGGGGTTTTGTTTGCCTTTGAGGGTAACAGCACCGATGGCGCGGACTTTTACGAGGTCCTTGACGCATTGGTAGGTAGCGTCGCTGATAACCACCTGGCCGCCTTGAGCCAGGTCACACAGCCGGCGCCCCGTGTTAACGTGATCGCCAATCACCGTGAATTCCATGCGCATGGGCGAACCGATGTAACCGGCGACGACCTCGCCCGTGTCCATGCCGATACCGAGTTGTAGCTCCGGGTGGCCCTCTTGGACCCGGCGTTCATTGAGCTGTGCATTTCGCGCCTGGATGGCCAAAGCAGCATGCACGGCGCGTTCCGCATCGCCGACGGCCGACAGCGGGGAGCCGAATACGGCCATGATTTCGTCACCGACATACTTGTCCAGCGTGCCCTGGAGGTCGAAGATGATCTCGGTCATTGCAGTGAAGTGCTCGTTGAGCATGGCGACGACTTGCCCGGGCTCCAACCGCTCGGCCATGGGGGTAAAGCCTCGAATATCGCAAAACATCGTAGTGGCCACGCGTTTTTGACCGCCCAGTTCGAGGGTGGACTCTTCCTTCATAATCTCCTCAACGATAGCTGGTGAGAGAAAGCGTCCGAGATTCGCCCGTTTGCGTTCGGCGGCGAGCATGCGCTCGTACAGCCGCACGTTGTCGATGGCCATGGCCGATTGCGAGGCCAGCGACGCGAACAGTTCAAGGTCCGCTTCCTTGAAGGCAAATCTCGCTGCACTGGTGTCGACGTAAATTGAGCCAAGAATACGGCCCTCTATCTGCAGCGGGACGCACATGGCGCTGACGATATTCTGAACGACGATGCTCTCGCGCAAGCCGAACTGCCGATCGGATTCGGCATCCATCATTAGCACTGGCTCGCCATCGATGGCCGCGCGCCGGGCGATGCCCATGCTGGGCGCCCCGGAGTGCAGTTCATGCCCCATGCCGCGCGCCACGCTTACGCGGAGCGAGTCGGTGTTTTCATCGCGAAGCATGACAAATCCACGCTCGGCTTCGAGTACTTCCATAACCGTGTCCAACACTGCCGCCAGTCGTTTGGACAGGCCAAATTCCGAAGCGATGAGCTTGCTGACCCGGTAGAGAGCCTCGAGCCGGCGGTAGGCCCGGCTCATGTCGACGAGCTCTTCGGCGCTCGCTTCCGGGGTCGAAGGGGGCTTTCCTGCTGCGGGCCGCATGCCGAGCATGGTGAGGTGATTGGCCGCCTGGTCCATTTTGGCGCGGATGCGCTCGAGGTCGCCGTGGACGCTCGACCCATTTCGCTCTTCCTTGGTGCCCTCGCGCTCGAATTGCGAGTCGTCGTGGTAGATGATTCGGCACTTACCGCCAAACCGGATTTCATCCTGGTCCGACAGAACCCGCTCGACGATGCGCTGGTGATTAACGAAGGTCCCGTTCAGGCTTTCCAAGTCGATCAATGCAACCTCCCGGCCACGCCGGCACAACTTGGCATGATGCCGCGACACCTCTTCAGCCACCAGGACCACATCATTGTCCGCAGCACGGCCGAAACCCATTTCATCGCCCCTGAACAGCACCGTCTTAGGCGGCTCATTAGGCTGTTCAATGACCAACTGTGGCATGCGCTTAAACTCCTTGCCTGATGATAACAACCTGGCCGGCCCCCGTCAATACGTGACCGCTCGCAGGGTGGTTATGTCAGTACTTGGTACCAAGTCCCGGGGCAAGACATGGCCGGTCATATGGCCCAATACGCCGAGGTAGTTGCGATACCCGGCGGACATGTTGATAATTGGAGCCGGACCCGCCTTGGCGGAGCAGCCGTTAGGGCCCGCGTGGAGAGGTTGCATGCATTTGCGCGACATGGTGGAGAAATACGGCATCCGGCTCAAGAAAGGGCTGGGGCAGAACCTGCTCATGGACGACAATGTCAACCGCATCATGGCTGAAGCAGCGGCGTTGGCGCCCGAAGACGATGTGGTGGAGGTGGGGGCGGGGCTGGGTGCGCTGACCCGGCGGCTGTGCGCGCAGGCGGGTCGCGTGCTGGGCGTCGAGATTGACAAGTCGTTCATGCCGTGCCTCGAGGACCAGTTTGGGGGTCTTGAGAATGTGCGGCTGTTTCGGGGGGACATTCTCAACCACAGCCTGAGCAAGCTGCTGGCGGAATTCCTGCCCGGAGGGACCTCCTACAAGATGGTATCGAACTTGCCCTATTACATCACGACACCGATCCTGTTCCATTTTTTCGAATCCTCGGTACATTTCGCGCGCATCGTCGTGATGGTGCAGGAGGAGGTGGGAATGCGGCTAGACGCGCCGGTGGGCGCGTCGAACTACGGCGTGCTGGCCCTTGCGGCGCAGTACTACGCGCAAGTGGATATGGTACACAGGGTACCGCGGACATGCTTTTCGCCTCAGCCTGAGGTCGACAGTTGCATCGTCCGGTTTCGGTGCCGCCAAACACCCCTATATCCCGGTCTCGATGGGCCGTTCTTGATGCGTGTAATTCGCACGGCCTTCTCACAGCGGCGCAAGACGCTGCGGAACTCACTGACGCGGTCGAGCGATTTCGGCGTGCCTCGCGAGGCCGTCCTCGGGGCCATGGAGGCCGCCGACATCGATCCTGGACGACGGCCACAGACCATGACGCTCGATGAGTTCGCGCGGCTCGCCCGCGAGATTCGGAGGCGTATCTGAGGACCTGTGAAATGACGGCGAATCCTATACCGGACTATCACGAACAAATCATCGCGAGCCTGACATCGGGCGTCATCGCCCTGGATAAGGATGGAGTCATTGTCACCTCGAACCCGGCGGCGTGCGAGCACCTGGGTATTGGCGAAGAGTACCTTCGCCCGGGGAACCGGCTTGACGCGCTGAGCGGCGTGGGGCCATTCACCGACATAGTGCGCCGGGTCATGACCATCCATGAGCCGGTATCGCGCCACGAGATCGTCCTGCCCCAGCAAGGCGGCGTGAAAAAGGTCATCGGCCTATCCGCCTCGCTGCTGCATGGGCCGGAACCGTTCAACGGGGCCATCTTCCTGTTTATCGACATGACGGAGATGCGCAACCTCGAACGCGTCGCGGAACTCAACAGACAACTGGCCCAAATCGGCGAGCTGACCGCTGGCGTCGTGCATGAGTTGCGCAATCCCCTAAACGTAATCACTGGGATGACCGAACTGCTCATACGCTCCTTCGATTCGGATGACGAGCGCCTCGCTACGGCCGAGCTGATCTTGAAGGAAGCGGCGCATCTTGAAAAGGCCGTCGCCCAGTTCCTCGGCTTCGCAAGGCCATTTGAACTGAAGCTCGGGCCTCGGCGGCCCCAGGACATTGCTAAGCGGGCGTATCGCCTATGCGCGCGCCAGGCAGAGGAAAAGCGCGTCACGTTGGCCTATGGGGTCGAGCCGGATCTGCCGCCGATCACTGCGGACCTCGAGAAGGCGGCCCAAGCGCTTGCCAACATCGTGCACAATGCGGTTGATGCCGTGTCCGAAGGCGGCGACGTGGCGCTGCGCACCTACCGCGACAGCGACGAAATCGTGTTTGAGGTCATCGACGACGGTCCCGGAATTCACCTCGAACCCGACGAGGACCTGTTCAAGCCGTTCTTCACGATGAAAGAAGGCGGGACCGGCTTGGGGTTGTCGATTGTACAGCGGATTGTCTCGGCGCATAGAGGCTCGGTGTCGTATGCCAATCGTGACGAAGGCGGCGCCCGATTCGAGCTGAGACTGCGTGTTGAGCTGTGAGCTACGACGACGTATAAAGAGGAGAAACCCTTTTGGAGTAGGGTAGAGAGGCAGGCTCAAGCTGGGCTTGGTTCCTGCCTCCCCCGTCAAACCGGACGTGCAGTTTTCCCGCATCCGGCTTTCCTGTAGCCTCTCGATCGCCTTGCCGTTGGGGCGCGGCGCTTCTTCTCTACGTGTAGCTGCATCGGCCCCAAGCGCTGGAGATGCGCGTGGCAGCTTTGGCCTTGGGGCGTGCCCTTGGCCTGCCGTTTGATGGTGGACTTGCCACCGTCTTGCTCGGGTCGGTGATTGAATGACCTTGTAGGGAAATGGTACTCTTTGCGCAAGAACAGGGACATTCTCTGCTCGGGAGACTCCCTAGGACAGTTCCTTTTTTGCTTATCGTCGCAAACGAGCGGTAGAGGGGAGATAGGATCATTTGTTGGCAGGGTGCTAAAGAAGCTTATATCCTCTATCATCCTGTCTATAAATGGTTCTGTCAAAATGTAATTATCCAGCTTAAATGACCGCCCATTTACCTCAGCCGACGCGTGACTGCTTATTTGTTTTTCTCTGTCAAAAGCTGCGTCAGCTCGTTTAGGAAGTCGGAGCACTTAAGATGCCGTATGTGAAGAAATCGGTCTGCCCGTATCTTCTTATCTTCTCGCTCCTGGTTATCCTGATTGCGCTTGACGGGTGCGGTCCGCGTACGGCCGTAGCGCCCGACACGTTGGGCCTCGATCCCTACGCGTCGGGCAATAACCAGTGCGGCATGCATGGTGCAGAGCTACCCAAGCCGTTCCAGGTGGTGGTGGGAGGTCCGCAGGAGGGGGGCCTTCTAGGGGGAAGGGGATCGCGGCGGCCGGTTCCCGGTGTAACGGTGCTTTTCCAGGTGGAGAACCCGCAGACGGGGGCGGTTTTTAAGGAAAGCAACACTCCTGAACTCACCGCGAGGACGGATGGGGGAGGGATGGCCTCGGCCGTGTTGCGCTTGGGCCGGCGTTCAGGCGATGTGGCCGTGCGCGCGTCGCTCGAGGGCCACGAAGAGATTCCTCCAGTTTGGCTGCGGGCCATCGCCGGCGTCGACCGGTTTGGTCAAGACCTCGAGGGCCCCACAGGGGGCGTCATCGAGGAATTCGGGGTGCATCTACAGGACCCGGACGGAACACCTGCGGCGGGTGTGCAGGTGCATTTCCACGTGGTGGGAAACGCCGAGGGCGCCTCCGTCGGGAAGGCTATCGTCCTGACAGACCAAGACGGCAAGGCTGTTACCTCGTGGAAGCTGGGGCAGAAGGCCCAGCAGTACTTCGTCGATATCGAGATCGACGACCATCGTCCCGACGTAGCCCTCGAGCAACAGTTCCAAGCCCGGGCGATCGAGTTTGAGGCCGTGGCCACCGATAAAGGGCAGATAGCCGTGGTGCTCTTGGGCGGCTTGGCCATTTTCGTTTTTGGCATGAAGCTGATGTCGGAAGGGCTGCAGCGCATGGCCGACCGCCGCCTGAAGGCCATTTTGCAGATGATGACCCACAACCGGTTTCTCGCGGTGAGCGTGGGAGCTCTGCTGACCGCGATGGTCCAGTCTTCCAGCGCCACCACGGTGATGACCGTGGGGTTTGTAAACGCGGGGCTGGTGTCACTGAGCCAAGCGATCGGCGTGGTGTTCGGGGCGAACATTGGCACGACGGTGACGGCGCAGATCATCGCGTTCAGGCTGGAGGATTTGGCCTATCCGGCGATCGCGGTTGGGCTGATCCTGGCGGGCCTGGCGCGCAAGCCGAGCATTAAGGCGCTGGGGACGGCGATACTCGGGTTCGGTTTGTTATTCCTCGGCATGAAAACCATGTCTGACATCCTCAAACCTTTGCGGCACAGCCCGGAGTTTGTGGCGCTATTTCACACAGTCGACTGCACGCCCGGGCCGGGTGGCATCGTCCCGCCCCTCCCCGCACTAATGTGTATCATAATCGGTACCGCTGCAACGGTGCTTGTACAGTCCAGTTCGGCCACGGTCGGGCTGGTGCTGGCGTTGGCGAGTCAGGGACTGTTGACATTTTACACGGCCGTACCCCTTATCCTCGGCGACAACATTGGGACAACTATTACGGCCCTCCTGGCCTCGATGGGCGCCAACCGCAACGCGAAACGCGCCGCGATTGCCCACACGTTGTTCAACGTATTCGGTGCAACGTACATGTACGTTCTGCTCTTCATACCATTGTGGCACGGCCAGCCGCTGTTCCTGGGATTTGTCGACGCCATCACCCCGGGCGAAGTATTCACGGACCATCCCGAAAACCTGCTGCGGCACGTGGCCAACGCCCACTCGGCCTTCAACATATTCAATTGCCTGCTATTTTTACCATTCGTAAACACAATGGCGCGCATCTGTGAGCGAATTATCCCAATCACCGACGCGGACCGTGAAACCATACTCGAGTACCTCGAACCACACTTGCTCAATACTCCTTCCCTGGCGCTTCAGCAGGCGGTTCGCGAGGTGACATACATGGTCCGCCGTGCGCAGAAGTCGGTTAATGAAAGCTGCGAATTGTTCTTCGGGGGCCCGAGGGATATGGAAACCAAGCTCGAGCGGCGTGAGGACGTGATCGACCGGCTGCAGAGCGAGATCACAGCCTACCTGGTGGAACTGTCACGGATGGCGTTGAACCCGCCTGAAGCCTCGTTGATTCCCGCGCTGATCCACGCGGTGAACGATACCGAGCGCATTGGCGATCATTCGATGAACCTAGTCGAACTGGCGCGCCTGAGGCGCGAGAGGAATCAGGAGGTGTCACAAGATGCTGAGCAGGATATGCGCCGGTTCCAAGAGATCCTGAACAGGCAGTTCGAGGCAATTTACCGGACTTTTGAAAGCCCTGAGTTAAGCGAAGTCGATGCGATTCTGAAACGAGAAGAGGAAATCACGGACCTGCTCAGCAAAGCTACGGACGCCCATGTCGAGCGGCTCGAGAAGGGCCAGTGCCAAGTCCAACTCGGGGTGATTTTCCTGGACTATCTCGCCCAACTCGAGCGCATCGGCGACCATCTCGTCAACATCGCTGAGCGCGCCGGCCGGATTATTAAGGTGATAGCGGCATAATGGCGGATTGAGAATTGGAAGGGCTCCAGCGTCAATCTGTAAGCGTTGGGGAACAGAAGCTATGACGAAGGCCGCCCTTCGGCCCCCACGCATGAAAGCGGTCAAATGGTTTGGCCCGCGCGATATGCGCATGGTCGAGGTGGAGACGGCCGTGCCGAAACCACACGAGGCACTGGTCCGGGTCGAGTCAGTAGGCGTGTGCGGGTCGGACCTGCATTATTACGAGGAGGGGCGGATCGGCGACACGGCAATCACCGAGCCGCTTATTCTGGGGCATGAATGCGCCGGGGTCGTCGAGGAAGTCGGCGCCGAGGCCGACCGGAGTCTTGTGGGCCGGCGTGTGGCCGTTGAGCCGAGCATCCCGTGCCTGAAGTGCGAGTGGTGCCGCATGGGGCATTACAACGTCTGCCGGGATTTGTTCTTTCCCGGCCTGCCACCCCACGATGGCGTGTTGCGCGAGTACGTGGCGGTGCACGCGGAGTTCTGTTTCCCGGTGCCAGAGTCGATGCGGCCTGCCGTGGCAGCCACGATCGAGCCCGTGGCCGTGGCGGTTCACACCGTCGAGCTGGCCCACATCAAGCCTGGAGAAACCGCGGCGATCCTGGGCCTCGGGCCCATTGGGCTGCTGACGGCCCAGGTGGCCAAGTTGTCAGGCATCGGCTACCTGTTCGGCACCGACCTGCTCGATTACCGCGCTGAGGCAGGCAAGAAATGCGGCGTCGATTACTCGTTCAACGCCCATACCCAGGACACCGTCGAGACGATTTTGCGAGAAACCAACGGCCGCGGGGTCGACGTTGCATTCGATACGGCGCGATCCTCAGAGACACCGGCCCTGGCCTGCAAGGTGGCCCGGCCCGCGGGGCGCTGCGTGTTTACCGGCATCTCCGGTGCTGATAACGATCCGATTCCGGTGAACGTGGCCCGGCGCAAAGAACTTACAGTACAATGGTGCCGGCGGTTCCGGCACGATTTCCCCAGGGCCATCGCGTTGGTCGCGTCCGGAAAGATCGACGTGGACCTCCTCCTGACCCATTCGTTTTCATTGGAGCAAACGCAAGATGCGTTTGAATTGGTTTCCCGCGCACAAGACAATGTCCTAAAGGCCGCAATAGAGTTATGAGCAAATGGAGTACTTAGTAATCCGGTTCGCAAATTCGATGCAGGCAAGCCGGTTTTGAGGAGAGGGCCGATGCGCACATTGGTAAAAGTCGCCGTTATTTTTGGCGTCCTGGTTCTTATTCTGACAACGGGGTTTGTGATCCTGGTGGGGCCCTGGCCCACGTATTCCGGGAGTTTTGAAGGTAAGCGCTATTTCAGGCAGGCGCTGGCCGACATCGATGCGAACGCTCGGGAATCGGCCATCGCGGTCAATCCCGGCCGGCTCCAGGCGGGCTGGGGCAAGCGATGTATCACCCCGCCCAAGCCCGGTGTGCCCATGGCGGGCTATGGGAACCGGCGCGGCGCGCCCTCCACGGGCGTGCACGACGACGTATACGTCAAAGCGCTGGCACTGAGCGACGGCGTGGATACGGCGGTTTTGGTGGGAGCGGACATATTGATCGTCCCGGAGAATGTGGCGGAAATGGTCCGGGAGGAAGTGGCGCGCCGCACACCGTTGACCGCTAACGACGTTTACTTCAGCGCGAGCCATACCCATTGCAGCGTGGGGGCCTTCGGCCCGGGATTGGCAGCCTACGTCACAGGGGGCAAGTACGATCCCGAGATTCCCCCGTTCTTGACCAAGGCCTTTACCGGCGCCATTGTCGACGCGTATCAAGCGCTCGAGGCGGCCGGACTCGCCCACGGCGGCGTCGAGGCCGAAGAGTACATCA
>CAYRLQ010000117.1:0-11896 GCA_964425145.1 uncultured Nitrospiraceae bacterium | reverse complement strand
CTGGCGAGCCGTGCGCGGACGGGTGATTATGGCGCATTTGAGGAGTTGGTCTGCCGGTACCGCAACGATGTGTTTGCACTCGCCTATCATTTCGTACGCAACCGTGAAGAGGCATGGGACATCTCGCAGGAGGTGTTTATCAAGGCGTACAAAGCCTTGAGACGCTTCCGCGGCGAGGCCGGTTTCAAGACCTGGCTCCTGCGCATCACGGCCAATCAGTGCAAGGATTTTTTCAAGAAACGCCGGATTGCCACAGTGGCCTTCGACGAGGCCGTGCGAACCCGGAACGCGCCAGGCGGGGTTCCTGGACCGGGCCGGACCTTGGAGGCCCGTGAGATCGGCGAGGCGATTGATGCGGCCGTGGCGGCGCTGCCGCCTAAACACCGCACGGCCTTCGTCTTGCGTGAGTATGAAGGTTTGTCGTACGGCGAAATGGCCCGAGTGATGCAATGCAGCCTGGGCACGGTGATGAGCCGGCTTCACCACGCGCGGAAGAAGCTGCAAAACACCCTCGCCCGTATGGGTGTGGGCATGGGGGAGAGACGAAACAATGTCTGAATGCCGCTGGACACCAAGAGTCGAACGCTGGTTCGACGGGGAATCGGCCGAAGCCGAAATGGTCGAGCAACATCTGGCCGTGTGTGCCGTATGCGCCGAGCATTTGGCCCGGTTGCAAGTCATTCGCGGCGGCGCCGAGGCAGTGGCTGTACGGGAAGCCATTGGTGAACCGCAGCTTCCCGCCTTCATAGATGGTATCCGCGAACGCGTCGAACGGCCGGTGCGCTGGCGCGCCGGGTTTTGGACGTTGGTCTCCTTGAGTGCCGGGGCCCTGATTGTGGCCCTTTCAACCTTATACCTGCTGACCGGTGGTCCCCAGGAGGCGCTCGCCACCGAGGTCGAGTCGTATTCCACGGAACTGGAAGGGGCTACTGTGACCACCTATTTGTCCGAAGACGGCACAGCGACGGTCTGGGTGTCCATGCCCGAGAAAGAGCTGCGGTGAATCTTGCGGCGCTGACAATGACCTTCCTGGCACTGGTTGCCGTGCCCCAGGGTGAACAGGGCAAGCCTGTAGCCGTCCGGATCGTGGCTGTGCAGGCGTACAATTCGGGCCAGAAGACCAAGCAGTTCGGCCGCGGCCTCGAAGAAATTCGTGCCGCCCTCAAGGATATCAAGTTCGATACCTACCGCTTGGTCAAAGCCGCCACGGTCAACGTGCCCTACAATAAAGAAGCACGCGTGCCTATCAATGCAAAGTACTCCCTCTATATCATACCGCTGTCGAAGGAGTCCCGGGGACGTATCAAGCTAAAGGTGCGCGTGGCCATGGCGCCCGAAGGCCGCCAAAAGAAACCCGTCAACGCCGTGATGACCACAGTAGTCGCCGTGCCGGGCAAGCAGTTCAAGCTGCGCGGCCTACCGCTCGACCGGGGCGAACTTATCGTGGTCCTCTCTGTAGCGGTGCATAATGGTCCGGTGGCCTGACGAATGTCGTCAATGCCTTTATCCCTATGTCCCGCTCACAGTCCCCAGCCCCCCGAGTAAGGCGAAGAAGAACACAATAATTATTACTTGTACAAACCAGCCTATGATACAGACCACTACGGCTCGTGGTGTGCTCTGATAATCGAGCGCTTGCCTCACCGCAACCACCATGGCAACCAACATCCAGATGCCGGCTGCCAGAATTAGAACCCCGCCCAACAGTGGAATGAATCCAAGCACCCGCAGTAATCCTGGAGAACTGGAAAAGCCTATAGTTCGTAGTAGCTGACCGAGATCAGCTTCTGTTTGGGGCTCGGGCAGAACTTTAGTGCCAATCAAGTAAGTCAAATAAGCCCAAATAAACCACCCGATGAAGGCGGCAATGAGCCCTCCCAAAATCCCTATGGTTCCTCCTTGTCCGATGGTTCCTATCCCGGCTGCGATACTGGAGAGAACGACGACCCCCATCGCCTGGCCGAGTGCTCCCTTGTCTGCCTCAACTTCCTCGTACAGGCTGACATCTAGTTTAGCTGCCCGAATCATGCGGTTTGTGAAGCTCGACATTTTAGCCTCCCTGAGTTCACTTAAATCGCTGGTTGCAGTTCAAAAGACGGGATTTCCCCTCCGAAACTGCTCTGCTAACATATGCACTACCTTTGTGTCGGGCGGTTATTGGATTGGCCGACGTGGCAGAAGACTTACTTCCACCACACGACCGCGTCCTGCACCGAACCCGAACTTAAGGGCCTAAACGCCCCCGCAGGTCGTGCGTTGCCGGGTAACTATCTCCATTATACGCTATCGCGTCGCTCACGTCCAGGGCACTGGAGCGTGCAATAATGCCTCACAAGGAAGTCCGACAAGCAACGCGCGCGTTCATCGCGAGAAGCCCGGAAGGCTTCTGAAGGGAGTAGCGGGGCGCGCCTATGTAAGGCGGATGGTGGCGGTTCGATCGCGCTCTTCTCCTGCGGTCCATTCCTTGCCAGGAATCAATGACCGTTGTGCAAACGAAGCATCGCTTAGTCCGCAAGTAACGACCTCGAGGTGGTCCTTGTAAACGCGAATGTCGCGGTATTCGGTGGGAAACTCGGGCAAGGCGCCCGTAACGATGTGCGTCAGTTTACCTGTCCGTTCGATAAAGTGCATGTGCACGTGTCCCGAAAAGATGGCCCTGACTTGGGAAAACCCCTCGGCCAGCTCGATCAAGAGATTGCCGTTATCCAGATGACCGGCGTCCTTGATTCCAGGCCGGTGCATCCGCTCGGGAATGGGAATGGCCGGATAATGGGTAGCGATCATGGTCGGGATGTCCCGATGGTTCGCGAGGTCGTCCTCGAGCCAGGCGAACTGATGAGGTGGGACCGCCCACCGCATGCCCACCGGCGCCTTGTCGATGTCCACTGCAATAGCGTCTTCACTAAAGGGGCACAATGTCCCGTCGGACCACTTCCACCACGGGTCCAGCACGCAAAAGTGAAGGTTCTTGTGGCTGAACGAATAGACAGTATCTTGAACGGGAAGGTGGGCCCGAAACGCGTCCAAAAACCAATCGCGTGATGCCTCAAGCACGAAGTCGTGATTGCCACCCATGGGATAATATGGAAACCCGAGCGAGTCCATGAGGTCACGCGCGGCAAACATGGCGTCACGCGTTTGCCGGCTGGCGATATCCCCTGTGGCAAGAATGAAATCGGGCTCCAGTTGCCTCAGGTCCTTGCGCAAACAACTCATCACATCCGGCATCATGCTGCACAAGAAACCGTTGTTCCACTGGCCGTCTGTCTGGCTGCCCAGGTGCGGGTCCGACACGTGTACAAATCGCCACATGGCTTGTCCTGCTACAACTCTGACTTACGATAACACAGATTTTTCAAGGATGCCAACTACCGGAAATCCGGCTCATGCTCCGAACTGGGGACACTCAGCGGGGTTGAGACCGCCTATAGCGGTTCCAGTGCCAAAGAATAATGAACATGAGAATGCCGGCGGCGACGAATGCGAGGCTGAAGACTTGCTGATCCGAGAGGGATGATTGGAACCAAGTGGGGTTGTGATCGCCGCGGAAAAACTCGATCAAGAACCGGCATAGACCGTACAGGGCAAGGTATGCAGGGAGTGTGAAGCCTTCGAAGAGACGCCACTTCTTACGCAACAACAACAGGATGAGGCAAATGCCGAGGAGCGCGGCAACGCTGTACAATTGCGTGGGATGAACGGGATAGGACCAGCGGTCTGAGTGGTAGGAAAGCTCGCTGTAGCGCTGGCAATGGTCGAGGTAGGCGGGACTGCCCGTCGGGAGTTGGGAAAGGTCCCACGGGACCCGGCGAAATGGGATGCCCCAGGGCATCTCGGTACGCTTTCCGTAGCAGCACCCGTTTAGAAAACACCCGATGCGGCCTATCGCATGCGCCAGCGGAACGTAGGGCATAACGGTGTCCGCGGTGTGCCAGAATCCCATCTTGCGCTTTCGCAAACCATACCAACAGAAAATGATGACCGTCGGCACGGCGCCCTGGAATACCAAGCCGCCGCGCCAGAGGGCTATCCAGCCAATGGGGTCGCGCCAGGAGTAGGCGCTTGGAAAGAGGATGATGTGAAGAATGCGCGTGCTGATAGCGCCCAAAAGCAGTGACCAGAACGCCAAATCGCTGATGGCCCGAGGGTCCAGGCCACGTTTCTCGGCATCGCGCCGCATTAGATGCAACGCGAGCAGGAAACCTATAGCGATCATCAGACCGTAGCAATGAACGGCGATCGGACCAATCTTAAGCAGAGTCGGGAACATTGCGCCTCTTTACCGTGTGCCATGTGACGACGAGGAAGAAGACGCCTACGCAAATGGCGGAGTCCGCGATGTTAAACGCCGGGTAGCGTTTCCAGGGAAAATCGAACGGAATGAAATAGAAGTGGAACTGGAGGAAATCGGTCACGTAGCCCAGCCGGAAACGATCGACCAGATTGCCCACGGCCCCGCCCGCCACCAAGCCGTAGGCCACCGATTGCAGCCTGGACTCGCGATCGAGATGCTTGAACAGGTAAAGCAGAACCAGCGAGGCCAGGATCGGTGCGGCCAACGTTATCACGCCCTTCCCCGTAAACATCCCTCCGACAAGGCCCCTGTTATGCTGGTGCGTAAAGCAAAAGAACTTGTCCTCTTCTCGCAAAAATCTGAAGTCGTTGGCGGGGAGTTTAGCGCGTATAATGGCCTTCGAGACCTGATCAGAGAACACCACGCAGGACAACACCATCAGAACGATAACGAGCTGCTTCTTTCGTGATGTCACAACGCTATACCACTCAGGTTAGGCGGACCTCAGAAAAACACCCGAGCTGGAGCCGGCTGATTCTTCGAGACCCTCCCGGAGAAGCCGAAGCAGAATGCACATCGGACTGAAAAGCCGATGGATGAACGCGGATAGCCGAGAGCGTGCCATTAGTCATCGATCCACAATTACAAGATGTTGCCTCGTTCCAGCTTCGACTGACATTCGACACAGTAGCGGGCCGAAGGGAACGCCTCAAGGCGTTTCTTGGGAATGGATTCGTGACATCCTTCACAAATGCCGAAGGTGCCATCTTCAATCCGCTTGAGTGCGTCGGCGATCTGGTCCAACCACTGAGATTCACCGCTGGCGATGTGGAGCGCGGTTTCCCGCCCGAAGTTGTCTGTGCCGACTTCAGCATAACTGGACAGGCTACCGTCCCCTTGCGAGCCAAGTTCGCCACGGGTGATTTCTTCAATCCGTTGAATGCCTTGCGCAAGGCGGTTCCGTTCGGCTTTGAGCAACTTCTCGAATCTCTTGGCATCGCGTTTATTCATACTTCCATGCCTCCCAGTTGCGCTACACATCGCTCACAAATCTGTGGGTGTTCTGGGTATTTCCCCACGGATTCCCGGTAGTTCCAGCACCGGAGGCATTTTTGCCCCGAAGCCTTCTCCACCGAAACGAGCAGCTTGTCATCGGACTGCCCGGCCTTCGCCGAGGGCGCGGCCACGCTGCACTCCGACACAATGAACACCCACGGCAACTGGTCCGCATGACGGTTCAGGACCGCTGCGGTGCGTTCATTGCCAGGCGTGAGCGTCACCCGGGCCTCCAACGAAGACCCGATAAGGCCATCGCGACGTTTCTCTTCCAAAACCTTCGATACGACACCGCGCACGCGTAGCAATTCGTCCCAACTTGCCAACGTTTCCCCACTGAGCCGGTGTTGGGGGGTTTCCACCGGAAACGTCGCCAAGTGGACGCTTTCGGCCGTCTTGAGATGTTCGGGCAGATACTCCCACGCCTCGTCGCAGGTGTAGGCCAGGATCGGCGCCAGCAGCTTGAGCAAGTTCACCAGGATATCGGCCATGGCAGTCTGCGCCGCGCGGCGTTCGCGCGAGTCACCCGCAAAGGTGTAGAGCCGGTCCTTGAGGATGTCGAGATAGAACGAGCTCATGTCCACCGCGCAGAAACCGTGCACTGCATGGTATACCACATGAAACTCATATTCCTCGTAGGCCTTCAGTACCCGCTCGCGCAGCGCCTCCATCCGGTGCAAAGCCCACCGGTCGGCTTCCTCGAGCCCCTCCCAGGGCACGGCATCCTCGGCAGTGAAATCGCCCAGGTTCCCCAGCATATATCGGAAGGTGTTCCGAATCCGGCGATAGGCATCCTGCATTCGGGTGAGGATTTCGGGTGAAAGCCGGATGTCCTGGCGGTAATTCTCGCTCGAGACCCACAGGCGCAACACGTCTGCGCCATATTCCCCGATCAATTCAGTCACCCCGGGCGAATTGCCCAATTTCTTCGATATCTTCTTGCCTGCCCCGTCCACCATGAACCCATGGGTAACCACCGTCTTGTATGGCGGCGCGCCCTTGGTGCCCACAGCCAGCAAGAGCGACGACTGAAACCACCCGCGGTGCTGGTCGCTGCCTTCAAGGTACAAATCAGCCGGCCAAGTCAAGTCGGGATGAGGCTCGCAAACCGCACGGCTGCTCACCCCGGAATCGAACCACACATCAAGAATATCGGTTTCCTTCTCGAACTCGGCGCCGCCACACTTCGCGCACTGCGCACCATCGGGGACCAGTTCCGAAGCGGGCCTGTCAAACCACCGGTCGATGCCGTCTTCAGCGGAGCGGGCCAGTTCCTCGATCTTCGCCAGGCTCTCCGGGGTGGCGTAGACCTCCCCGCACGCTTTGCAATAAAATACCGGGATCGGCACGCCCCAGGCGCGCTGGCGACTGATGCACCAGTCGGGCCGCTGGGCGAGCATGGACCGGATACGCTCCCGGCCCCAGGATGGCACCCACCGAACCGCGTCGATGCCGGCGATGGCCTTCTCGCGTAAATCCTTGTGGTCAACGGAGATAAACCATTGCGGCGTTGCGCGATAGACCACGGGCTTCTCGCACCGCCAGCAATGTGGATAGCTATGCTTGACCGTATCCGCCTTGAGCAAGGCGCCGGTCTCGCGCAGGTCCGCCACGATGCGCGGGTTCGCATCGAAAACATTCATACCCGCGTATTTTCCCGCCTCATCGGTAAAGTTCCCCTGGCCGTCCACTGGCGAGAAGGGCTCAAGGCCGTACTTAAGCCCGACAACATAGTCTTCATGGCCGTGGCCCGGCGCCGTATGCACGCAGCCTGTGCCCGCCTCGAGCGTGACATGCTCGCCAAGAATGATCGGGCAGATGCGCTGCGGAAACAGGACATGACGGTAGGTTAGCCCCTCTAAGTCTTTGCCGGAAAACGTCTTAATCCTTTCGTACTGGCTGATGCCGCAATCGGCCAGCGCTACTGGGGCCAAGTAGCTGGCCATGATTAAGGTCTCGTCGCCGGTCTTGATCGCGCTGTACTCGAACGCCGGATGCAGCGCAATGGCCAGATTCGCCGGTAAGGTCCATGGCGTGGTAGTCCAGATGACGTACGAGACTTTGCCCTCGAGCCCGGGAATGGGGTCCACAGCCTCAAATCTCACGTAAATCGAGTCAGAGCTATGGATTCCATACTCAACCTCGGCTTCCGCGAGCGCTGTCTCGCACGATGCACACCAATAAATGGGTTTCAGACCGCGATAGACCGCGCCGGTCCGATACACCTCCGAAAACACCCGAATAATAGTTGCTACGTATTCCGGCGCGAGCGTGAGATATGGCTTGTCCCACTCGCCAGTCACCCCCAGCCGCTTGAACCCGGTGCGGTGAACGTCCACGAATTCCTTGGCAAATCCACGGCAGCGTTGTCGTATCTCGACTTGGTGCAACAACTTGGCTTTCTTGCCCAGCTCGTTGACCACCTTCAGTTCTATGGGCAACCCATGGCAGTCCCACCCGGGCACATACGGGGCGTCGAAGCCCGCCATCTGCTTGGACTTAACGACAAAATCCTTGAGCACCTTGTTCAAAAGATGACCCTCGTGCAGCTCGCCGTTGGCATAAGGAGGGCCATCGTGCAATACAAACTTGGGCCGACCGGCCCCGCACGCGCGCATTTTCCCATACAGGTCTATCTGCTCCCACCGCTCGAGCCGCTCGGGTTCGCGCGCCGTGAGGTTCGCGCGCATAGGAAAATCTGTCTTCGGCAGGTTGACCGTCGCCGTGTAGTTTATCTCGCCCATAATGGCTGACTATACCTCGGTGCTCGCTGTAAGCAGGTGCGGCCTGCCCAAAGAATGGCGCGGACCATAGCACAGTATGGCCGGGGAAGTCAAAAGGGCACGGCAACACCAAACCGGTATCACATTTCGAGTGGGCAGTTTTCGCATTTTTGCCGCATTGCCGGCAGGCGACCGGGACAGAATGGCCACAATTCATAGAATTGAAGTGGACCAGCCATCGCCCTCTAAACACGGAGCCCAGGGCTCGGCCCTGGGCTCCGTGTAACTTCTATGCCAGTAGTCGTGCGTTGCCTGGCTAGCGCCGGCAACTCCTCCCTGGATCCGTAACTTTCATGTAAGCCAGACCCATCTTCTGGTAGCGAGCTACGGCGTAGCAGACAACGCAACGCCTACTAGCGCCGGGTTTTCCCGACAATTCCATCGATGGATCACCTCCTTTCCGCCTCGCCCGATGTATCCCACAAGCGCCCCGTGAGCCGTTTTGCCACCAGCAAGGACTTTATGGGCATAGCGTACCATCAATCAGCCCACAACGCAAGGAAATTCAACAGTTATCAGCATTCAGCTATCGGCTGACAACTGATAGCGGACCCACTCTTCGTTGAAGCGGGCGTGCTTGATGCTCGAGCCTTGAATGGTTTTGGCACTGTAGGAGTAGGTGCAGTGGATGGCGCCGTCCGCCGCCTGAATCATGGACGGATATGACCCGGACCCCTCGCCTTCGGCAAAATTCTCCAAGCGCCGCTTCCATTTCCAGGTCGCGCCATCATCGTCCGACAAGTATACCGTGAGGATGTGGCGCCCGTTCATCGTGTCGTTGCATACGAGGGCCCAGTTGCCGTTCTTCAGGGCGACGCACTCGACGCTGGAGCCGGGGTTCGGGATGTCCATGTGCCGCACTTCAGACCAGCTCATGCCGCCGTCGGCCGATTCGGCAGTCCGAATGCGTTTAGGCATGCCGTTGTCGCGCATCATGGCCACGATGGCGCCGTCCTTCTTTTGTACGAAGCTGGGCTGAATATTCCCTAATTCCACAGTCAGAATAGGCTCGCTGAAGCGCCATGTCGCGCCCCAGTCCTCGGTGAACGCCGCGAGCGAACAGTTGAATACATCGGAATAGAGCCCCAGCATCATGCGGGTGTCGGAGGTCATGATGGGATGCAGCCGCGTCATCCAGCCCAGGCGTCTGGACAGCTTGTCCTGCGCTGTTACGCGGACCTCTTTGAGCATTTGCTGATAGCGCTCGTTCGCTTCCAGCAGGGCGGCATACTTTACCGCCGCCTCATCGAGCGTTTCGAGAAACATGGATTCAAGGTTGGTCGGCCGGCAGTGAATCACATCTTGCCACTCCCACTTCGGGGGGCCGTCTTCGGAGTAGTTGGTGGCCGTGCGGTACTTGAGGAGTGAACCACCCCACTGATTGTTTTGGACCGCAATCCAGAACAGCCACAATGTGCCGCGTGGGTCGACAAACAGCACCGGATTGCAATCAGGCAGGTCCTGAGAGTCCGCCATGACAAACGGCTCGCACCAAGTGCCCTCTCCTTTGCCCTTGCGCGCGCCCTGAACCAGTACATCGTCCGAGCTGCGTTCCCCTGAGCCATGAAACCAGCACACCAGCAGACCGCCCTCGGGCGTTTCCACGATGCTCGAGCCATGGTCGTGCTGCGGGTTCGGCTGAAAGATCAGTTCGGCCTCGTAAATGGGGACCTCCGCAGCGGCAAGACTAACGGCTAAAGATGCAACAAGCAATACCATCAGTGTTCTCCTTTTATAGGGTTGCATAACACACTTACTATCCCGACCGGTAAATGGTTTCCACTTCTCTGCGTCCTCTGCGTGAGGTACTGGCAGGCCTTTTCGGAGACACGAGGCGCGGGGGGATGCAAACTGCTTTGTGGCCGGGTTAGTAATTCGAGACAGGCAAAAATCACCCAAAAATCTGGACAATTTCAAAGACGCGGCCTGTCTGATGACTTAGTCCCCATCCGGCCATATCGCACATCCGGCATCCCCACAGACACGCGGGCTGCTCGAACTTACTGGAAGAAGTCCGGGAGGCCTGACATAATGTCCTCCATAATGTCGTCCAGGGATTCCGGCAGAAAAAGCGCGTATATGAACACAAATGGCGCTGCAATTGTTTCAAGAAGAACAACCAGCACACTCGCAATCCAAATCCCAGGCACCAGTATCGCAAGCGAAAAATCTTTCTCCATGGTCTTTCCCTTTCACAGTGTTTACCAGCCTCAGCACCTTAACCGGGCATATCGTAGTTGCTGAGACAATCCCAGTCAAGTCGGCAGGTCGATAAACCGGCCCCGAGCAGGTCGGCGACGCCGTTCGACTGGCTTGCATAGAGCCCTTGCAGCATGAAATCATCGATGCCCTGAGCGATGCGAAATAGGCAATGGGACTACGTGTTTCGGGAGGTGCAGGAATATGGAGGTGATTCCGCTCGCTTTCACGGTGGTTGCGGCAGGCTTTGCCATGTCGACAAAGGCTTCGCCGCCCTTTTATCAGGATAAGGAAAACCTGCTGGTTTACGCCGGCGAAAACGGCGTGATGCTGCCCGTCAAAACGGCGGCGGACTGGGAGAAGCGGCGGGCGCACGTGCTGGCGAACATGCAAGCGGTTATGGGCAACCTGCCGGACGTGTCAAAGCGGGTTCCACTTAACATGCGCGTCGTTGAGGAAGTGGATTTCCCGGCGTTTGTCCGCAAGAAGATCACCTTCGCTGTGGAGGAATGGGACTGGCTGCCCGCATACCTGTTGATTCCGAAGAAAACGCGGACTGTACCAGGCGAGCGAGTCTCCGAGCGAGACAGGGGTGTCACCGTTTTCTCAGCTCCGGGTGTGCTCTGTCTGCATCCAACGTACGCGCATGGCAAGGACATGGTCGTCGGACTCGCTGACAAACCGAACCGAAACTACGCGGAGGAATTAGCGCAGCGTGGCTACGTGACACTCGCGCCTGACTATCCCGGATTCGGCGACTACACCGAGGCGCGCAAGGCCCTGTACGAGCACGGCTACGCAAGCTGCACCATGAAAGGCATCTGGAACCACATGCGCTGCGTCGACCTGCTCCAAAGCATCCCGGAAGTCGACGCCGGCCGCATTGGGTGCATCGGCCACTCGCTCGGTGGCCACAACACGCTGTTTGTGGGCGTGTTCGACCATCGGATCAAGGTGATGGTGTCCAGTTGTGGCTTTAACGCCTTTGCCAAGTATAAAGAAGGCGATTTGACCGGCTGGACCCATGACGGCTACATGCCGCGCATCGCTTCGGTGTACCAGAAAGACCCTGCGAAGATGCCTTTCGACTTCACCGAAATACTCGGCGCTCTCGCCCCCAGGCCGGTCTTCGTCAACGCCCCGCTCCACGACACGAACTTCGAGGTGTCCGGCGTACGCGACTGCATCCGCGCGGCAAAACCGATTTACGCCATGTACGGTGCGGAAAACAAGCTCGTCGCCATTTACCCCGGCGCCGAACACGATTTCCCGGACCAAGCCCGCGAGCAGGCATACGCCCTAATCGACATGGCGCTCAGAGGAGAGTGAACCGAAGTGGCTCTCATTAAAAAACGGGACTGGCCCAAGTACAGCTCAACACAAACAGGGTTACACTAAAGACTCGGTGGGTGCCACGCTCAAACCCGGGCTTGCCCGCCAAAGGCGGGGGACAGGGATAATAGGGAGGGGGATAATAGGGGACGGGGGATAATAGGGGACAGTTCCCATTTATTTGACTTCTTGGGCCTGTGGGTCCATCCTCGCTGGATGCCAAGGGGCGCAA
>CAYRLQ010000116.1:0-11954 GCA_964425145.1 uncultured Nitrospiraceae bacterium | reverse complement strand
CCAGACAACGCCGATGTCGCCGGTAATGGCAATGCTCCCCTCGAGGCGCGCGAAGCCGGACATCTCCATGCGAAACGGCACGTTGAACAGCTTGGTCTTGGGCAGCCCCTTGTCGATGGCCTCCTGCACGGCGCTTTTCTGCTGTTCGGTCTGCCACACTTGTTCGAGGGCCGGGTCCAGGTCGATGCGCACCAGGGTCTTTCCCTCGAGAGAGTACGTGGGGTACCCCTGCCAGGAGGCCCACACCCCGTGGCCGGTGTAAGTCTCGAAGGGGCCGTCATGAACCTCCTGGGTAAGGGCCACGGCCGATTCGACGATCACCTCGGCGCCCTCGAGCATCCGCGCCAGCCGGGCGGCCCGCTCGGTGATGGAAATGCTGTCGCCAATGGCCAGGCCCACCGCACCACCGCCGACCAGTTGCGGTATGGTGACCAAGACCGGCAGGTTCTGCCGGGCGCCGACGCCTATCATAGTCCGGCCGTCTGCGCCCAGTCCGGCGGTTTCCTCGAATGTGGCGCCTCGGCTGTGCGCCAGCGCGAGGACTTCTGAAGCGAGGCGCTCGATGCGCAGTCCCATGGGATAGCCGAGATTGCCGGCGGCTTTGATGATCACGTCGCCCGGCGCCTGTTGGGCTCGCTCGATGAGTGCCCGGTCAACCCTTATCTCCTTGGTGATCTCTGCGAGCGTCTCCTCGCTTAGGAGCGTCAACTCGAAGGTCCCGCCATGAGGCAGGATGGATTTATCGAGGCCCAGCGCTTCACCGTCCACGCGCTTTACCTTGTCGAGCACGCCGCCCATCTCGTGAGCGACCACCGCTGAACTTGTGGTAACCCCGTCCACCACGCCCAGCCGCATCAACTCGGCGATAAGTGTGGTCACGCCTTCGTGCAGGTTGGGCCCGCTCCCAGTGACGACTACGACGTTGCCGCCCCGTTCCTTCGCGGCGACGATCCGGTCCACAGCCGTCGCGACCCGCTCGAGCATTGCGGTGTCCAGTTGGTCTTCCAGCGCCTTAACAGCTTCCAAGTCAATTGGCATGGGCCTTCTCCGTTGTCAGTATGGATTGGCTAATCCAGTCCCCGTTTTCGCAACATGGCCTCGGCACGCTCGAGGTCCTCGGCCGTATCGACGCTGAAACCGCTGAACGCACTGTCCGAACACCGGGTCTCGACCACACGCATGCGGTACCCGTGCTCGAGTACGCGCAGTTGCTCGAGTGATTCCACCTGCTCGAGCGGTGTGGATGCCAGGCTGGCAAGCTTGATCAGGAAATCCCGCCGATAGACGTACAGTCCTAAATGTTCATAGACCACGTGCGGTTTGTCCTTTTGTGGGTATGGAATCAATGAGCGCGAGAAGTAGAGCGCAAACCCATCCCTATCCACTACCACCTTGACCACACCTGGGTCTTTCAAATCCTCGGGTTTAGAGATAGGATGCATGAGCGTGGACATCTCCAGCGACGCGTCGTCCAGCAGCGGTTGGACCGCCTCCTCAATCATCGCCGGATCGAGGAACGGCTGGTCCCCTTGGATGTTGACTACGATGTCCGTATCGACCGATTGAACCGCCTCGGCCAGCCGGTCCGTGCCACTGGCGTGGTCCGGCGAGGTCATGATGGCGCGCCCGCCGAAGCCCTCGACGACTTCCACAATCCGCGCATCATCCGTCGCCACACATACGGGGTCCAACACCTCCGCCTGGGCACACCGCTCGTACACCCGTTGAATCATCGGCTTTCCGAGGATGGGTTTGAGCGCCTTACCCGGCAGCCGCGTAGACGCATATCGCGCCGGAATGATCCCCGCGACATTCACCTCGCCCATGTCCGTTGGCTCCATCATTCAAGCCCGCTGACCCAGCAGGCTCCCGTGCACAAGTATCGGTTTTGCCAAAAGCGGCAACGCGAGGTCGTAGCTCGCAGCAGACGTCTGAACGCTTACTCTCACCCGTGGGGGCGCTGTTCTCGGCATGGCTCGAGCTATTTTCTGGACGATTGCGCGAGCAGACCGCCTGGTTTCTTCAGTTCCGTGACCACTTCGGGTGCAATCCCGTGGGAGACCAAGGCCTGTTCTAGGTCCGCTCCGTTGGGGCCAAACTTCTCAATCGCTTGCTGGACCTTTGGCATGTCATGCGCGACCATCATCTCAAGCACATGGCGCCGCATGTCCCCCGCCTTTTCCAACACTTCGGCGGCCCGCTTCATACGGCCTTGAAGGCGGCGTTGCTCTGCATTGCTCAAGCCTTTCTTGCGCAGCTTCTCCTGAATCTGCTGGCGCGCATCGACAGCGGGTTTATACATGCCTTTTACCACTTCAAGGGCCCCCTTGAAGTCGTCGCAGCGGATCATGAGATCGGCCACCAGCATCGAGCCATTCAAATGGTTTTGGGCGCTGTCGAACCGTGGGTCGACCGCGAGGGCGCGTTTGAAAAGCTTGATTGCGGTCTCGAGGGCCTCGTGCTCGCTAAGTGGGGCTTCCGGCCAAAAGGCCTTGACACGTTGCAGGAACGCCTCGTGTGAAGCAAATGCTGAGGGCAAACGGGCCGGTTTTTCTGTGGTGGGCTCGGCGGCCGGAGGCTTGGGGGGTTCAGGGGCCGGAGGCTTAGGTTTCACAAGTATACCGGTCACGTCACGCATACAGACATTCTTCAACCGCTCTAGCTCAGCACGTTGCTTTTCAAGTAATTGGTTGAGCGCTGCATAACAGGCAGAATATGAGTTGGCGCCCGCAAACTGAGACGCCCCGGTGATTTCATGGATGCGCTTGCGGAGCAATTGCTGCAAGTCGCGCCATTGATGCTGTATTTCCTCTAAGCTGGACTCCATGGCCTCAATGGTCTCAAGAATCACTGGGGCGACATCCTCCCGCGCTTCTTCGCCCACTTCTTCTGGCGGTTCTTCAGCGACTTCCACGGTGGCTTTTTCGGACACGGCCCCTGTCGTTTCGGGCTCCTGATCGGGCTCAGCGCCACCGGCCGCTTCGCTATCGCGCTCGCGGTACAGCCACGCCACCCGCAGGTACAGGCGCGCCAGCTTGTACGCATCTTGCAGGTCTTCTTCGGACAGCGACTGCAGAAGGATCGCAAGGAAGTGCAGGTTGAGGGCGCTCTCGAAATCGATGTCCTCGTAGTCGATGTGCTGTGCGATCAGTTGGATGAGCGCGGTGTTCCCAGCGCTCTTTGTGAACTCCTTCAGCACGCGTCGGCCGGAGGGGCTTTTGTCGGGCTTGCCAAAATCGTCCGAGGTGTCGGTATACTTGCAATGCGGGCAGAAAAAGAGGGAATAATACTGCGGATGCACCTTTTGCACATCTTGAGTCAGCCACTTGTAACGTAGCACGTGCTGGTCGGATTCCTTTTCCGCTGGCATGAACATCCGCTGCCGGAAAAAGCGTTGCTTCCACTTTCTCTTACATACCGGACACGAGATGGCTTTTTCGACGAACGGTGACTTGAGACGTGCCATTGTGATCCCTATGCTTTCCCCGCCTGCCGGATGAAAGGATTTGCTCCGCGCCCAACGTTCGCACCTGCAGCCCATGGTCAATCCGGCCTGTCGGCCAAAGAAGGTAGTGAAATACCACCGCCAGAAGTTTACCTTATCAACAGCTAAAAGGCAATTTGCCCGCTGCCAGCGGGCCTGCGTCAGACAAAGGGGGCAGGGGATTTGCTCTTTTTGCATTCAATACTTTGTACAGCGAAACTGATAGTGGCACGGGCCGTTGCCTCATGCTATGCTTTTGCACAGGCGGGGTGCTTGTGCCACCTAACCGGCCTCGTGTCCAGCAAATTGTGAACTTATTTATGCTGTACTGGCTTAGTGGTGAGGCTTGCCCCATCAATTGTGTAATGGTTTGAAACCACGTAAACGGGGGTCTTTGATCGGATGCAAATGATGGGTACCCATAGGAGCAAGACGGGAATGGTTATTCCAACATTGATTCTAGCTATTCTTGCGTTAATCCTTTTTGGCATCGGATACCGTAACGGCGAAGGCCAACACATCGCGGGATTAAAGTTAGCGCTCGATATGACGATTCAAGTTCTCCCATTGTTGTTCTTCGCGTTCATCCTGGCCGGCATGGTTCAGGTCCTCCTTCCCCATGAGCTCTTGGCGAAGTGGGTCGGCGCGGAATCGGGCATGCGTGGAATAATCATTGGAGCGATTGCCGGTGGCTTGGCACCGGGCGGACCCTACGTCAGCCTGCCCATTGCCGCAGGCCTTTTACGTAGCGGTGCAAGTGCCGGCACAATGGTGGCCTTTTTGACGGGATGGTCGCTATGGGCGGGTAGCCGGCTGCCAATGGAAATTGGCATCCTGGGTTGGAAATTCACGCTGATCCGTATTGTAAGCACATTTTTCTTTCCTCCGATCGCCGGGGTGCTTGCCAACATGCTCTTCGGCAAGGTTGAGCTGTCCTGAAATACCCCTAAGCTACTGGTATACATGGGGTAAAGGCTACTTAAATCCAGAAGTGTGAGTGCTGACTTTTGCCTCCAGGCAAGTCCAGGCCAAATCGGGCGTTCCGCCCCGCGAAAACCGAGAATAGTGAGCTAATCTAGAGGAAATACATGAAAAAGCTTGACTTCCGTGGGCGTTTGTGCTAAGTTAACTGCGATTTTCCGGGAATTGACCTGTAATTCAGCTTACAGAACCCGTCACTGGTGTTGCCTGAATTCGAGGTGTCTTTATTTAAAATGTTATTACTATGAAGCTTGTGTTCAGGGACCTCTGGGTTAGAAGGACAATTCAGTGATGGTGTTTCGCTATACCGGGTCGATGAAGAATCGTGAAGAACACACCGAGTCAGACATCGTGGTGGCCCGTGACAAGGCAGAAGCGCGTGAAAAGCTCAAACCGTTTCAGTATGATCACGTTAGCTTGAAGCGACTGCGCGGGTGGTCTGCTCTGGTGAACAGGTTTAGTGCTAATGTCAAGTAAATTCCCCCGGGGAACCCAGCCGCCAGGGCGCCGAAGTTTCCGCAGCGGCGCAAGGTACGGCGGGTGTGCTCTTAGCCCAGTTTTGGACGGGGGTCTCGGGTGCCTGTTTGGTCGACCAGTCGGAGCAATTCCTTAAACAGGTCGTTGTATTTCAGAAACATGCACTTGGTGAACAAGGCGCACCGGTCGCATTCTTTAAGCTTCTCCTGGTCGACATGCAGGAAGTGCTGCTTAGAGCGGTCGCGAAACCGCACGCTGATATTGGCCAGTTGCCCGAAACATTCCTTACTTTCCGCCATGAGGATACTCCTTTCTGCTGTCCCGACCGCCTTCGATATCGTACATTTCCATAAGGTCGTCTTTCCAGCCCCGGCGTTACCAGTACAACGCTGGTAGCCCGTCAACCGTGGCATGATGGCCTCGGGCTTTCGCAACAGTCACTTTCCGGGTTGTTTGTGTCGGTGAGTCATTTCGGGGTCTTGGGCGCGCCGGCCAGCGCCACTGCAAAGACGTCGACGACCGCCACATTTGCCCGCTGGAGGACCGTGGCGCATTCGGCAATGGTGTCGCCGCTGGTGACTACATCGTCGACCAACAGGACGGTCTTTTGCGCGAGGCGGTCTCCCTGGACGGCGAAGGCGCCGACGACGTTGGCCCGGCGCTCGGCTTCACTTGCTAAGCGGCTCTGGACCTTGGTAGGCCGGATGCGGCGCAGGGACTCGTCCAGTTGGGCATTTGGGAACTTGGGCAGGAGGGCTTGCGCTAACAACCGCGCCTGGTTGAACCCACGGTCTCGCTCACGCACCTTGTGCAAGGGCACAGGGACGATATACTCGTAGGCCTCGAAGTCGAGTTCACGTGCGGCGAAGTCGGCCATCAGTTCGCTCAGCGGCGCGACCAAGCGCTGCTTATCGTGGAACTTGAACAGCTTGATGGCCTCCGCAACCGCGCCGTCGTATGAAGCTGCGCCGTAAATGCGCCGGAATGCTTGCGGGCCATTCTCCCGGCAGCGGGCGCAGGTGAAGTTGGCGCGCATCCCGAGCCCCACCACGCCGGGATGCGGCCGGCCGCAGACGGTGCAAAACGGTCGTTCGATGCGCGGGCTCAGTTCCCAACAGGTCGGGCAGAAGAATCCGTTTTCCTCCGTCATCAGCCGCCGCCCACACATCTTGCAAAAGGTGGGTAGAAGCAGGTTTTTCAGCGCCAGTACCCAGAGTTCGAGCATCCGTGAATTTCCTCAGATTCTCACTTTATAGTACTGTCTCCAAATGCTCTATCTTACTCGTCCTTCTGAGCGGATGCGAAGGTTCTCTTTTCGGAGATGGGTCGCTGGTGAAGCGGGATTCTTCACTTCGTTCAGAATGACACAAAGCACGCTTAATGAGCCGCGCCGGCGGCTGCGCTGCTTGCAATGACGGCAGGAAACAGTGTGTTCACGGGAAAATGTCCTGTCTTGATGGGCTGCTATCCAGGTTGTGGTTCCAGCCCCCATAACCAGAAAAAGAACAGCCACTCGCGCACAGTTTGATCTGCGAAGTGAATGACGAAAGTCGCGCGAAGTTCTTTGAGGACGAAGGCAATTTGCGATCAAATCATTAGGGCCTCTAAAGTCTTTTCAGCGACGATATATAATACTATACAGCACCGGACTCTCTGGACACAAAGCTGCCAAGGGTGTTGGCATCAATGTTTTAGGAGGGTGAAATCGGCGAGTCCTATGACGTTGAAATCCGGGCCGAAAGGGGATATTTTGGTAGTTGGTCGATTGTGTAAGGACTTGGGATGGTGTATAGTTCACAAGGTGGAGAAATCGGGCTTGTGAACTAGAGGGGCCAACCTGTTGCCAAAGGAGGAATACCAATGGAAACCTGTTTGAAAAAAGCCGTTGTTGCCATGATGTCTGTCTGTTTGTGTGCCATCGCTATGTTTCCCACTTCCGCGCTCGCCTTCGAGATGAAAGCGGGCGTGGCCAAGGCGGTTATCACCACCGACGAGCCGCTGGTGATGGTGAATGGAGAGGTCCCTGAAGGAGTGCTACACGATATCTACGCGCGCGTGTTAGTTCTCAACGACGGCACGAACCGCCTTATTATCCTCACTTATGACCTGAACTGCCTGGATGTCGCCACGGCCATCCTGCGCAAACGGGTCCGGGATGAGTTGGGCATCGACCCCTCGATGTTGATCCCGCTGGCCACGCATAACCACAACGCGCCCATCCAGATTGTGCCCGATAATTTCGAGTACGGACACCGGCTCGCCGACCGCATGTTCGGCCTCATCCGACAAGCCATCGCTGACGAGCGTGGCCCGGTCAAGCTCCTTTTCGGGAATGGCTATGCGTATTTCGTCACCAGCGTAGGCAATGCCCCGACCGACTATGAGGTCCAGGTGTTGAAGGTTATGGATGGTGATAAGCCGATGGCTCTTTTCTTCAATCATGGAACCCATCCACTCCAGGCATCGACGAAGCGAATTGGCGCAGGTCATCCCGGCTACGCGATGGATGAGGTCGAAGCCAGGATGCCCGGGGTTCAGGCGATGTATGCGGCCTCTGGGGCCGGCAATCAGTTCCCGGGCCGTCTCGAAGAATATCGAAAGTTAATGGGAGAGGCCCGGAAGAGGGGGGCCGAATACGTCGATGCAATCCTGGAAGAACGCACCAAGGCGGTGGGCCATGAACTGGCCGAAGTCGTGCTGGAGATTTCCGAAGGCGACCTTCAGGATGTCACCGGGCCGATCAGGAGCAAAATGGAAATCCTTTCGCTGCCACTGGCGCCGCCCATTTCTCGCAAAGAGGCGTTGAAGATGGCGGAGAAATTCCCTGAAGACGTGGGCTTTGTGACCTATCCTCATAAACACCGCAGTACAAATTGGGTCAGAATGCTGCTGCGCTATTATGAAAAGGGGCTGCCGTTTCCGACGCAAACGACCGACATGGTTTGCACGGACGACACGTACCTCATTCATAAGGGCGATAAAGAGTTCCTGGAGAAATACGACTACAGCATCCACGACGAGTTTCCGTGCGTTTACAATGAAGTCATTGTCGCCAAGATCGGCCCTATGCCCTTTGTCGCCATGCAAGGTGAGATCTGCGCTCCCATCGTCGCGCGCATCAAGGACGCCTTTCGCCGTAACATGCCCATCATGGTAGGCGGCTACATGGGCGAGCACAACCTATACATCCCAACGCGGGAACTGGTTCGCCTCGATGCTTACCAGGGCATTGTGATCAAAATTCAGTATGCCTCGCCCGTTGGCTGGGCGCCGGAAGTGGAAGATGAAATGGTCAAAGGGGTCATTCGATTAGTGAAGTCCGTCGTGGCGGAGTGATAGCCCTTGTAAGACAGGATTTACAAGATTCACGAGATTTCCCTGCTTTCATCCTGTCAATCTTGTCCAATAGTCTTCCTGTCGTGTTTTGCCCGGCGGGCTTTTTGATTCTCGTGGACGGCTCGTATCCAACTGGCTTCGTCCTCCGTTTTATGGAGCATGCGCACGATGAATGGGTCCAGAAGCTCCGGGGGCCACAGGTCGCAAAATGAGTCGTAGAGTTGGACATGGTTTTCCATGCGCCGTGAGTCGCTGTAGAGGCCCTCGAGCACGATGCCCTCGAGGTCTATGAAATAGAAGGTCTCTCCCTTGCGAGTGAAGATGTTCTTGCCGGACAGGTCGGTGTGGTAGGCGCCCGTGGTGGTAAGCGCGTTGACCGCGTCGGCGAGCCGTGCCAAGAAGGCGGTGACTGTTTTCTCAGCGAGTTGGGCGGCGTGTTCCTCCACGTTGCGGCACCCGTCAAGGTAGTCGCAGATGAGGGCGCTGGCGATGAGGAGGCCGAAGCGCCCCTTTTCGACGAAGGCGTGGGGCCGTGGCACGAGAATACCGCGGCGTTCGAGGAAATTGCCCGCTATCCAGCCGCGGCGGTACCGCGAGCGTTGGACCGTGCGCTTGAGAATGCCGAGGCCGGCCTGAGGCCGGCTTTGCTTGACCACCCACGAGCCCACGCGGCGCGTGACGGATTTCCCGGACACCTTTAAGGCCTCACCGGGGGATTCCAAGGCCTCGAGGATGGCGCCCGGGGCCAAGGCGCGGCGGTGGTAGATTCTCAACGCCCCGTGGCGTTCCATGGTGATAGTATCATCGATCAAAAGACTGGTCATGGGTGGCTCCACGCGCTCATATCCTGTCTGGAAGTTTACCCTTGGCCCGGTAGATGCGCTTGATCCATGAGGGCAGCGCTTCGACGCCGTATCCTTCGCAAATGGGCTGGAAAAACTGCAGGGGCAGGCCGTTTTTCTCGAACGACCTGCGCAACCGGAAGAGATTTCGTGCTCGTTGGAGGGGCGTCAGACGGCCCGCGAGCCACGCGTTGTCGAAGTCGATCAAATAGAGCCGGTCCTCGCCCACGAGGATATTTCGGACTTGGAGGTCCGCGTGAAATACACCCATATCGTGCATCTGGCGTATCAGCGCGCCGCAACGGCGCAACATCTCGCCGGTTTCACCGTGGTCCCGCGCCAGGTAGCCGAGCAGGTTAACGGCTTTGACCTCATGTGTGGCCAGCGCGCCGCGGACGAACAGCCCCCGGCGTTCCCAGCAGACGCCCAGCGGTTCGGGCACGGGGAGGCCGGCGTGGAACACGTGTGCGTGTAGTCGCAGTTCGCGCAATGGTCGATTGACCAGGAAATAGGCATCCTTGACAAAATGGCGTACGAGCCCGCCACGAAGGTATTTTCGAATGATGCCCCATCCGCGGTCATACGGAAAGCGTATTAGCTCGCCACGCCCGGTCTTGTCCGCAGGGACGCACCCGTGGCTCTCCAATAGCGCGGCGCCGATTGCATCGGCCCATTGACGGTGGACAAGCGCGTGTTTGCGGTTTTTCGAGCGCTGGACAAAGACCTGTAGGGGTCCTTTGGTGTTTGTTGTTGCCATGGCGCCTATGATGCGTTACCCGGAGGCGATATTCAACCGCGGCGGGCAACGGATTTTGGAAAAAACGGGACGGCTGTGCTAGGATTAAATGTGATTGCGGATATAAATCATAGCTGATCCACCGATTCTGCCGGTGGCCCTGATCGTAGGTAGAGTGCAGCATGGGCAAGATCACCAAAGAAGACGTCGAGTATGTGGCGGGATTGGCGCAGCTTTCGCTGGACGATGCCGCTAAAGGGCGGCTGGTGCAGGAACTGGGCGCGATTTTGGGCTATATGGAGAAGCTCAACGAAGTGGATACGTCCGATGTCGAGCCGGTGATGCATGTGCTGGAAATGACGAACGTGTATCGGGACGATGAGGTGAGGGAATCGCTGGACCGCGAGACGGCTCTTATGAATGCGCCCAAGTCGGATGGGGAATACTTTCTCGTTCCACGGATTCTTGATACGGAGTAGTGGATGAACGAGGAGTTGTACCGATTGACCGGCCATGAAATCCGGGACGCCATACGCACGGGGGATAGCACGGCGGAGGGGGTGATTCGGAGCTACCTGGAGCGTATCGGCCAGGTAGAGGGCCGCGTGCGGGCCTATGTGGATGTCTGGGGTAATTACGCGCTCGAGCAGGCGCAGGGCATCGACGCACGTCTCAAGAACGGCGACGATATCGGTCCGTTAGCCGGGGTGCCTGTAGCGTTGAAGGACGTGCTGTGCACAAAAGAGGGCTATACGACGTGCTGCTCGAAGATTATCGAGAAGTACCGCAGCCCGTTCGATGCCACAGTGGTCGAGCGAATGCTGGCAAGTGGCGCGATATTTCTGGGCAAGGTGAATATGGACGAGTTCGCCATGGGCTCCTCGACGGAGAATTCGGCAGTTCAGATCACCAGGAACCCGTGGAACCTCGAGTGCGTGCCCGGTGGCTCGAGCGGCGGGTCCGCAGCGGCGGTGGCGTCTGATGAGTGCGCGCTGTCGCTGGGCAGCGACACGGGGGGATCGATTCGGCAGCCGGCGGCGCTGTGCGGGTGCGTCGGCATGAAGCCGACATACGGACGGGTGTCGCGCTATGGGCTGGTTGCATTTGCTTCGTCGCTGGACCAAATCGGCCCGTTGACCAAGGATGTGGAAGACATGGCGTTGATCCTGAACGTGATTTGCGGCAAGGACCCGATGGACTCGACCTCGGCAGATGTGCCTGTGCCGGACTTCACGGAAGCGCTCGATGCAGAGGTCTCGAAGCTCACGGTGGGTTTGCCGAAGGAGTATTTCACCGAGGCGCTGAACGCGGAAATGCGTGAGAAAGTCGAGGCGGCGGCCGCGGTGCTCGAGGCGCAGGGCGCGAGGGTGATCGAAGTGTCGCTGCCGCACACGGAGTACGCGGTAGCAGCGTATTACATCATCTGCATGGCGGAAGCGAGCGCCAATCTGGCCCGATTCGACGGCGTGCGGTATGGGTACCGGTTTCCGCACGCGAGGGACGTTCAGGAGATGTACCGCAGTTCAAAATCGGAGGGCTTCGGGCCTGAAGTGCAGCGTCGGATCATGTTGGGCACCTACGTGCTTTCGAGCGGCTATTACGATGCGTATTACCTCAAAGCGCAGAAGGTCCGGTCGCTGATTCGCCAGGATTTCCAGGCCGCCTTCGAACAGTGCGACGTTATTCTGACGCCCACGTCTCCCGCACCGGCCTTTAAGATCGGCGAGAAGACGGCCGAGCCGCTCGAGATGTACCTTAGCGATATTTACACGAATTCCGCGAACCTGGCGGGAATACCGGGACTGTCCATCCCCTGCGGCCTGACGGCGGGCGGTCTCCCGGCCGGCCTGCAGGTCTTAGGCAAGCCCTTTGACGAGGCGACTGTCCTACGCGTGGCCTACACATACGAGCAGCACCGGGACCTCGATTTGGGGCATCCGCAGTTGAGTTGAAGAATTGCTTGCCTGCGCGGTGGGTGGTTTGTGGCAGAAACCCGAATTCGCAATTCATGATATGTGGCACAGCCGCTCGCGGTCGTGGATTCCGTAGAATGATGTAGGTGAAGGCATACAACCGAGGGCGGCTGTGCCACATACCT
>CAYRLQ010000115.1:0-12010 GCA_964425145.1 uncultured Nitrospiraceae bacterium | reverse complement strand
GTAAGCAAGGCGGCGGTTTCCGGGGCCGTGTCGTGGTCCAGCATGCCGCCGACTCGCCCGGCCACGATGAACACCGTCGCCGGGATGTCCAGTTCCCGCAGGATCGGTGCAGCGTTAAGGAGGTTGTCCCGGTAGCCATCATCAAAGGTCACCGCGACGCCTGGCTTAGGATCGGCGGCGTCCGCCAACGTAATTACCTCAGCGTGGCAGGCAAGCCATTCCATCTGCCGGCGAAACGGGTCCGGGCGCACGTTCATATCGTGATCGCGCAGTCCTATGCTGTGGTACGTCAGAATCCGCGAGGTTGCCCTGGGAGCAGGCATGGCCCTCCCCACTGCGGCCACCACGCCTTTCACCGATTGCTTGATCGCGGCCTTCGTATTACGCACCTTCGATTTTCAACAAGGATGGACAGGATGTCTTCGTATTATCCTGAATGTCCTGGCAATCCTTGTTCCTTCCTTGGTCTTCTTCTCATTGTATGCCCACGACAACTGACTACTCTCCAATAACCTGTTCCCTGGCGGTTACCATGCCCCAGGCATATCCGCAGGCATAGGCGCAGTACGCGCCGAATCGGATGAACTTGCCCTCGGCCAGCGCCTTGACCAAGCGCAACGGGAAGCGCGCGATGCGATAGTGCAAGCTTGTGCTGGGCTGAAAGCGGGTGGCCTCGAGTTCCTCGTGCGTTTCGTACACGGTGTCAGGGTGGAATTTCTGAGCATAGGCTGAGCCGAAACCATTGCGGAAAAATGTCCGCAGCAGCCGATAGTAACCGTCCGGCAGGGGGTGATAAACGCGGGTGTGGGGCACGAGCACGACGCGGTAGCCCGCTTGGCGCAGTCGGACGCGCAGGTCCGGGTCAAGGCCGCGGAGGATATCCTCGCGTTCACCGCCGACTTCCTCGAAGACCTCCGCAGGGATCGCGCAACAGCCGTGACACGCCAGGTCGCTGTCGGTGACTTCGTCCACCAAGGGTGTGTTGAACCGGGGGAACTGCCGGGCAGCGCGCCGTTGGAAGGGGGTCGCGTCCGGCGCCGGCACGATGCTCGCCCCCGCCATGCCTATGGCCGGGTCCGCATCAAGCGCGTCCACCAAGTTTTGAAACACGGTTTCATCAGCCATGCGACTGTCGTCGTCGAGAATGAGCAGGACCTCGCCGCGGGCCTCCGCCGCGCCCTGATTGATCGCTTTGCCCTGGGGCGCCACCCCTTTGACGACATGCACCTCGAAGTCCTGGAGCGACTGCGCCTCGATGCTCTCGAGCAAGCGCGGCACGCACCCGTCCCGATAGCCATCCAGCGACGGAATGATGACCGACACTCGCGGCGGCCCCTTTTCTTCACGCGTCTCACTCATCCCCGCGCAGTATAGCCCCCGCAGCCGGCTTTCAGCAACCAGCAGTCGGCTTTGAGCCATCACGATTGTGGTTGGATGGTGCGTTACTTTGCCGGGTGGAAGGTGATGGTGAAGCGGGCCGTGATTTTCGGGCTGGGCGGATAGTTGACCGTGAGTCGCGTCAACACGCCGCTCTTTTGGTTGGCTTCACAGGCGTCTTCGAGCCGTTCTGCGGCGAATGTGCCTTGCTCTGCGCGAATTTCGAGAACGCCGTCGCCGGTGATTACGCGTGCGGCACTGCCGTCGACTTCCACGTTCCGCCAGGTGATGAAGGCCTCCTCAATTTCGAGCCCATCGCCTCTGAATCGGAAGACATCCTCGAGGGTTGCCCGACCGTTGTGCACGGTGATAACACGCGCCGCTTCTTCGAGGCCAGGCACGTTATACGCCCCGTGGAAGGTGATGCGGATAGAGTTTTCCTCGAGGCGCTCCATCGTTCCGCGCCGCTCGGCGCCCGGCGCTTGTAATTGGCCGCCGATGCGCGGCACGCTGTGGCCGTAGGAGTTCGCAAAGACGTTCTCATAGCGCTTTGGGCCGAAGTAATCCTTGTTGTAGAGACCGCCGCCGGGATCGCACAGGTAGGTCTGTTCTCCGACGCGCAGTATGAAACTGCCCACATCATTGTGATTATGGGGCTCGCCGTTGTGGCCGGCCTTTGCAGCCAGGACAAGGGCGACTCCCCCACTCTCATCGACAAGGCGGGCAATCCCGGAAACAGGGAGAAACACGCTCTCGAGCGGGGGCATGGCGCCCGGCTTGCCGTCCCACCACGTCAGGTTGCGCAGCACGGTGGTCAGACGCCAACTCGTGGTCCCGCCGATCATGCCGCGCAGGCCAACGGCGCCGGTGCGCTCAGCCAGCCGCGCCGCCAAGAACGGACGGACCGCGGAATGCTCGTGGCTATCGGCGAAGCTTGCGTAAACGTGCGGGCCCATGGCGACGGTCATCGGGTATTGCGCAATGGCGCGGAGTTTCTCATGGCTGAGCAGGTCGATGGCCCCGTTGGTCCGTGCGCGGAGCATCTCCGCAAACCCCACGTAGTGGATCAGTCCATAGTTCCAGTAGCCGATACCCTCGAGGCATCCGCCGTCTTCCTCGAAGGCATGCTCGATGAACCGCTCGAGCTGTTCGAGCACCAGCGCCAGGGCCTGCGCCTGCCGCTCGACGTCGTCCTCGAGCAACAAGAAAGTCTGACCGATCGAGCCCGCGCACACACCGGTCCAGTTGTTGCGCCCGGCGGCCCACCAGTATTCAGAGCCGTGCTCGAGGTAGAGGTCCATGATGCGCGACTTGATCTCGGCGCGGACGCGGTCGCGGACTTCCTCGGGCAGCCGGTCGCCAAGAAGCTCGAGCACGTGGGCCAGGTTCACGGCGGTCTCGGCGCTGAACAGGTCAATCGTCCACACATTCTTCTCATGTGCCGGCGCCACCCAGGTCGTCTCCTCGCAAATGCTCCAGATCAGGTCGTTGAGCCGGTCGATGCGCGAATCATCGTTTCCCAGCCATGCCGCCATGACCTCCTGGGCGAGCAACTGGCGCTTCTTGAAATACGGCCCTTCATACGGCGCACGCGCCCCCATGCGCCGGAACTGCCGATAGCGCGTGTAGGTGGTCTCTGGAATGGTCGTGGTTTCAGGCGCTTTGCGGGCCCAGTTCAGGATTGCTGCGCCGTGTTCTGTTTCGGCAAGCTCGGAAACCGGGCGCGTTTGCAGTTCCGGCAACAGTGCGGCGCGAGGCGACTTCGCGAGCAGCAACTCGAGGTCAACCACTGTGGTCGAATGAGCCATTACGGACGTCCCGCCATGTTGACATGCTGTCGCAAGTAGCATTATGGCAACAAGAGAGGCTGTTTTAGTCAAAAGCAAACACTTCATGGGGAAAAGTATACGGGATTGACAACGACTAATACCACTTTGGCCTTGCCGAGGCCCTCCGCAGAGTTCGGCGACAAGGCAACTGTGGGACAACCCGCCCGACGTTTTGAGGGGATCTTTTTGCTTGCATATGTAGGGCGTTCGTGGTAGTATAAACACAATATATTGTACTTGATTCTATTTATCGGCCATATTTTGTGGTGGCAGTCAACAGGAGAATACCACTGGTGAGGGGAGCAGGTGCAATATCGAGAGCCGCACCAGGGGGAGACCAGCGGTGAGGAGGGGCCATGAAAACGCGTAGCATTCTGGTCCGTTGTCCAGGGTACCCGGTTACATTTGCGGCCTTAGCGCCGGACCGCCATCTCGCGGCGTTGGCCGCGAGTTTGCTCGGGGCGGAACATTGGACCCAGGTGTGGGATTACGGCACGGTAGAAGTGTTCGAGCGACTGTTTCCGTCCAAGTGGCGCGAAACCGCGCAACGTCTCGCGGACGGATGGCTGGGCGAGTCGGTTGTGGAGCCCCGCGCCGGGGTCCCGCGCCGCCTGCGCGGTCTGCGCCGGGCTTTCGAGGCACGGCATGCGCAACTCTGCGCGACGATCGCGGACGAACTTGCATCGGTACGGGACCTGGATTTCGTCGTTTTCGCCGTGCACCACAAGGAAGAGCTCCATGGTGTGCGCCAACTCGCCCTACGGCTTCGTGAAAAGCGGCCCTCACTGCGATTGATTGCGACCGGGACGTGGCTGGATGTGCATGGGGAGGTACTGGCGCAATCGGGCCGGGCCGACGTTTTCGATTGCTTATGCGTGGGCGATTGTGAATTGGCACTGGTCGAGCTGGCGGAGCGAATTGGCCGTCCGGAAGCCTGGGCGCCGATTCCGAACCTGGCGCCCACGGCCGTTGGCAGCCGGCATCTCAGTGCACGGCGCAACGAGGAGTGCCTGGACAGTTTTCCCGAGCCGGTCTACACTCTGGACGCCTACCCGGCGCTGCATGATTCGACCAAAGTCAAACTCTTCACGCTCGAAGACAGCCGCGGGTGCGCCGAAGCATGCCATGCATGTCCCCAGCCGGCGCTCAGCGAAGAGTGCGTCCGCCTGCATTCCGTGCGCGCCACATGCGATGAGATGGTGCAACTGGGCCGGCTGCACGGCGCGCGTACGTTTCGCTTTACCGGCGCCGGCACGCCCGTCTTTCACGTCCAGACCATCGCCCAGGCCATCGTAGCCCGGCGCATGGCGGTGTGCTATAGCAGGCCGGTGCAGTTGTGCTATGCTCGGCCGGACATAGCCGGAACCTTGCGCGCCTCGGGGTGCCAGGCGTGTTCGATTCGAGTCGATACCGGCAGCCAGCGATTACTCGACGACTATTATGCACGGGGGTTCGGCGTGACGCAGGCCGAAGAGGTCCTGCGGGCCTGCGTTGCGGCGGACATTTTCACCGTGGCGCAGTTCGTCTACCCTTGCCCGGCGGACGATTACCACTCGAGGGCCGAGACGTCCCGAATCATCAATCGCACCCGACCCCACGCTGTCGAAATAGGATTGCCCCAAGTGACGCCGGGCTCGGATTGGTATTGCTGGGCAGAGGACTTCGGGTTCCGGATTGCCCCACAGCGGTACATCCGCTGGATTACGGACAGCTACGCCGAATTTCCCGCTCCGGGCTTCAGCCCAGCGCTCCCGTACCGGGTGGGCGAGCGTTCATCGAAAAAGGCGGTTCGTGAGAACGCGGAACTCATTTCAGAGATCAGCAAGCGGGGGATAGCGACCTCCGTTTCGGCGGAGCTGGCGCTGATAGCCCGCGTGGCCGGTCAGGCGGGGCAGGAGCGGGAGTTTAGCCGCCAGACCCTTCGCCAGTTCTTCACCGGCGATGCGGCCGGCCTGGCCGGGCAAGTCGAATGCTTCAATCGCCGCGCCTGCGTGCCGCCCGACACGATGGTCTACCGGCCGTTCACGCCCGTGTCGGCCGCTGTCGGTAATTGACCGGCGCCCAACGCCTGGTACCACCCCACGGTGCACGGTGCACGGTTATGGGAAGGTCGCGCTAATGAGTGTCACAGTAGTGGGCTCGGTGGCCCTGGATACGGTCGAGACACCTTGGGGCCGGAATGAAGAAGGACTAGGCGGCGCGGCGACCTATTTCGCACTGGCCGCAGCGAACTACACGCGCGTACACCTGGTGGGTGTGGTGGGAGGAGATTTCCCGGCGCGGCACGTGGAACTGTTCGAGTCGAAGGGGATTGACATCGAGGGGATGGAACGCATACCCGGGAAGACCTTCCGGTGGACCGGGCGCTACCATGAGGACGTGAACATTCGCGATACGCTCGAGACGCAGCTAAACGTGTTCGAGCAATTCCATCCCAAACTGCCCGAGGGCGCCCGCCAGGCCAAATATCTGTTCCTGGGCAACATTCACCCCGCCCTCCAGCGCGAGGTGCTCGAACAGGCCGAGGCACAGTTCGTGGGCCTAGACACCATGGACCTCTGGATTCACACCTCGCTCGACGAGCTCGAGGCCGTACTCAAACGGGTCGACGCTATCATTATCAACGATTCAGAAGTGCATGACCTCACCGGCGCGCACAACCTGGTGAAAGGCGCGCAGGCCATCCGCGAGCTGGGACCGCGCATCGTCGTCGTCAAGAAAGGCGAGCACGGCTGCCTGATGTTCGAGGACGGACAGACCTTTTTCGCGCCGGCGTTGCCCCTGGCTGAGGTAGTGGACCCAACGGGCGCCGGGGACAGCTTCGCCGGCGGGTTCATGGGCCATATCGCCCGGCAAGATGCCACCGATTCCGCGATTCTGCGCCAGGCCGCGGTGCACGGTAGTGTGCTGGCCTCGTTCACCTGCGAGGCCTTCGGGCCGAACCGCCTCGCCGAGATTGACGCCGAGGCCATCGCCGAGCGCTGCCAAGCTTTCCGCGAGCTCGTCACGTTCTGATTAGAATTCCGCGACCACTACCGCAAACAACGGGCTCGCAGGCCATTGCGCCGGATAGCGAAGGAATTCGACGTGCCCGTCCATGTACAGCACATTGCAGCCCCCGGGCACGTGATTGAACTGGTTTTCATCAGACATGTCGCTGCTGATCCAGTCTGACATAACGGAAAGCTCGCTTTGGGCCAGCGTGCTGGCTGCCGGGTTGTTGATGTCGCGAATAAAGAACCGCTCGATGCCTTCGCGCAACCGATATACGCTGAACGTGCCGGCATCAAGATCGTCATCCAACTCCCGGGGGTCTTCGCTGGCCATTCTATTCTCCATGTCCGCAATGGCCTCGAGAAAACCCGCGTACACTTCGGGGTCCAGCCCCGGCTTGCTCGCAAAGTACGAGAGAGCCTCCAAGTAATCCGTGAAGACCGTCTTGTCATCCGTTATGCCCGGTGCGTGAAACGCCCACCCGAAATAGCAGTAGCTGCACGTGTAGCTATCTGCCTCGCAGGGGTAAAACTCCTCATTGGGCTGACCCGTTGCCGCGGTCTCCGTCGCGCCATATCCGGTCCCATTCCAAACTTGGGCCAAGTCGTCCGCCTCGTCATAAACTTTCGCCGGGTCATCACCATCCGGGTCGGACGGGCACAATGTAACAGCAGGATCGCTCAGATACTCCGGATAAATCTGGATCATGTTGATCACGAAAGTCGTGTGCCATGGGTTCGGCGTGCCGCCATCACCGCAATGGTAGCAATCGAGCGTCGGGAACTTACCACCCTTCGACTCGTTACCGTACATCTTCATCACCAGACCCATCTGCTTGAGGTTGTTTTGACAGCTTGACCTGCGCGCCGACTCACGAGCCCGCGCCAGCGCGGGCAACAATATCGCCGCGAGAATGCCGATGATCGCGATTACGACGAGTAATTCAATGAGTGTAAAGCCTTTATTTCCCATATCCCCATGCCTCCTTAAGTTATCGCTCCAGGTTTCACGGCTGCCTCAACTGCCCCGCTGCATGACACCTCAGCGACACAGAATGCGGTACTATCCCTCCGGTCGTTGCTTCTGAACCATCGTTCCCACGAAGCTCGGTCGCCTATTGTGCAACATTCTCAACCAACAACCGACTGCTTAATTCAACTCCTTGACCTTGCCTTCCACCAGGGCCTTGATTTCCTCGAGGCGCTTGGGGGAATCTGCTTCGCAGCGCATCACGAGCATGGGCGATGTGTTAGATGCGCGCAGCAGGCCCCAGCCGTCAGAGAATTCGATGCGGGCGCCGTCGATGGTGTTGACCTCGAGTCCGAGTTCCTTCTGGAAGTAGCGCGTGGCCTCTTTGACGATGGCGAACTTGCGCTCCTCGTCGGTCTTGATCCTGATCTCCTCCGTGGCGTAGGTCTTCGGGACGCTTGCGAGATGGTCGTGGAGCGATCTGCGGCCCGACGCCAGAAACTCGAGCAGCCGCGCGCCGGCGTAGATAGCATCGTCGAAGCCGTACCACCGGTGCTTGAAGAATATGTGACCGCTCATTTCACCGGCCACTTGCGCCTTGAACTCCTTCATGGCGGCCTTGATAAGCGAATGGCCGGTGCGCCACATGATGGGGTTGCCGCCATGTTTGGCGATGTCCTGGAACAATGTCCGGGAGCACTTCACCTCGCCGATGACCGTCGCGCCCGGCCTCTGTTTCAGAATAGAGCGGGCAAACAGGACCAAGAGCTTGTCCCCCCAAAGGATGTGGCCCTTGTTGTCAACACCGCCTAATCGGTCCGCGTCGCCGTCGAACGCAATGCCGCAATCGGCCTTGGTGCGCTTGACGGTGGCGATGAGTTTCTTGAGCCCGGCAGGGAGGGTCGGGTCCGGGTGATGGTTGGGGAAGGTGCCGTCGACTTCGCAGTACAGCGGAACCACCTCGCAGCCCAACCGCTCGTAGAGCGGCACGGCGACCCGGCCACCGACGCCATTGCCGGCGTCCACGACCACCTTCAGTTTGCGCCTCAGTTTCACGTCGCCCGCGATCCGCCGCATGTACCTCGGCACGAGGTCCACACGCGTGATGCTCACGGGCCGGCGCGCCTTGGGGAATTTGCCCTCCATGGCGATTTTGCCCAGTTTCTGGATCTCCTTGCCGTGGATAGTCATATCACCCACGGCGACTTTCATGCCGTTGTACTCTTTAGGATTATGGCTGCCCGTGATCATGATCCCGCCGTCGACCGGCTGCGTGAACAGGGCGTAGTATGTCAGCGGCGTGGGCACTTCCCCAATGTCGATGACATTGACCCCGCAACCGGTGATCCCGTCGATAAGCGCGTGCGCGTACGCCTTCGAGGTCAGCCGCCCGTCGCGACCGACGACCACGGAGTTGTGCCTCTTCTTGCCGCGCAGGTACACGGTAAACGCCTTGCCGATCCTTTCGACGATTTCGTCCGTTAGGTCGATGCCACATATCCCACGGATGTCATATTCACGGAAAATCTGCGGGTTTATCTCCACAGTTAAGCCCCTCCTGTAGTGCGGCACAGCCGCCACCCAAGGTTTCGGTAAGCCTAGCACGGCAGTGCGCGATCTTTCAACGCGGTGTGATCGCACATCCCCGGATTGGCGCGGCACATCGGTCTTGAAGTGTAAACCCGCCTCTGGCGGGTAACCCCCTGATTCTGTTGGTGTTTCATCCCGTGAACGGTTACGTCTCGACTGCAAATAGTAGCACAGTCGCAGGATTCAAGTCCCCCGGGCGCGCGTTCCAGGTCATGGAACATTTCCACACAGCGACCGTTGATGAGGCGTTGCAAGGACTTGACACAACTATTGAAAAATAGGGATATTATTGACAGGGAAGGTTATACTTGTTCATTGGACTGTCTCGAAAGGCCAATGTATGGGTCAAAAGACCGGACTGCCCGCAGGGGAATAGGCGAATCCGGTCCGAGCGAAGGAGAACGACACGATGCGGTATTCAAGAACGGTCATTGTGTGGGCTGTCTGTTGCACCTGCCTGGCCGCGTGGGCCTTTGCCGCAGATGAGTTTGTGACAGTCAAGAAGGATGGCACGGGGGATTACACCGGCATTCGGAAGGCGATTAACTATGCGGTCCGCGTCTACGATGAGAGCGTGCTGTATCCCGGCGTGTACAGCGAGGGCGAAGGTGAAGGTGGACTCTTTTACGTCGACAAAGACGCCACGGGCGATAATGACGGTTCCTCGTGGCCAGATGCCTTCACCACGATCCAGGCTGCTGTTGATGCCGCCGAAGTTGCTGGCGGAGGTCAGGTCTGGGTCGCGGAGGGGGTGTACGACGAGCAACGGGATAACGGCGGCGGTTCCGTCGAGATGAAAGAAGGCGTCGACCTCTACGGGGGGTTCACTGGAGCCGAGACAACCCGTGACGAACGCGACTGGGAAACCCGCATCACTACCATTGACGGCGCGACCTCACGCGGGGGCTTGCCGGCCTACCACGTGGTCGTCGGAGCGGACAACGCGACGCTCGATGGATTTGTCATTATTGGCGGAGAGGCCGTGGGCTCTGGCATGACGGACGGCATGTTTCAAAACCGGGGCGGGGGCATGTACAACGATGCTGTTTCGGTCACTGTGAGAAACTGCACATTTTCCGGAAACTCGGCCGAGTTCGGCGGCGGCGCGATGTACAATGATTCTTGCTCACCCGAAACCACGAAGTGCACGTTCTCAGGCAACGAGGCCCAGTACGGTGGCGCGATATGGAATAACCATGGCCCGGCCTCGCCCATAATCACGGATAGCACTTTTTCGGATAACTCTGCTGAGAATGGAGGAGCGATGTGCAGTTGGGGCAACGCCTCACCGACTTTGGACAACTGTACATTTTCCAACAACTCGGCAATACAATCGGGCGGTGCAATAGACCAGTCCTACGACACAGCATTAACGGTCCGAAATTGTACCTTTCTTGGCAATTCAGTCGGCACAGCCGAGGAGTTCGGTGCAGGTGGCGGTGCGATATACGCCTGGCAGTGCTCGCCTATGGTGGTGGAAGGCTGCACGTTTCGGGACAACGTGGCCAACGGCACGGCGGCCAACGGCGGCGCAATGGAAAACTACACGTCATCACCCGTGGTAACCAACTGCATATTCTCGGGCAACTCGGCCGATAGTGGGGGCGGGGCCGTGCACAACTGGGCGGATGCAGCACCGAGCCTGATCAATTGCACATTCTGGGGTAACTCAGCAGATGATGGCGGTGTGATGGAAAACCAAGGCACATGGCCCACATTGACGAACTGCATATTGTGGAACACTTCGGGTGAACAAATTCACAGCTGGGGTGGCGGCGGCGCTCATGTAACATATTCCGACGTTCAAGGCGGCTATTCCGGAACAGGGAATATTGATGAAGACCCGCTTTTCGCCAACGCCTCGGCCGGAGACTTTCACCTCAGTGCTGATTCTCCGTGTATTGACGTCGGGTGCGATACAAGCGGCGCCCAATATGGCGGTGTGACCGATGACATGGATGGGCACTCGAGGGGATTTGACGGTGACGGGTTAGGTGCCGGCACGACGGGCGACGGCTCGGATTACGACATTGGCGCGGACGAATACACCGGGGGCGAAGGTGAAGGCGAAGGCGAAGGCGAAGGCGAAGGGGAGGGCGAAGGGGAAGGGGAAGGCGAGGGTGAAGGGGAAGGCGAGGGCGAAGGCGAGGGCGAAGGCGAAGGTGAGGGCGAAGGGGAAGGCGAGGGCGAAGGCGAGGCCAAAATCGTGTTTGCTTCGGACCGTGATGGAGGCTACGACATCTGGTGCATCAATCCCGATGGTTCAGCCCCTGTCAACCTTACGAATACGCTGGGAATCAATGAAGATTTCCCGCGGATTTCGCCGGATCGGACAAAGATTGCATATCTTGTGAAAGATGACCACAACTTGTGGGTTATGGATGTCGACGGAGGCAATCCAAGAGAAATCGTGGGTGGCAATGGGGTCAACCAACTTTACGACTGGTGCCAGGACAGCCAATGGATTGCCTATGTAGAAAACGTTGACTGGTACCATCATCTGCATCGCGTCAGCGTGTACTCGGGGCAGGACGAGGAGCTGAGCACTGCGGATTGTGTCGGACCAGTGTTTTCGCCGCTATGCGACCAGATCGTTTTCAGCCACTGGGACGCGGGATGGTTCAAGCTTGCCGTGATCGACGTAGAGGCGCAATACGAACGGCTGATCGCGAGCGATCCCATTAGCATATTTGGCTTTTGGTTAGGCTGTTCCTCGCCATTCGATATCCTATATTCGTACTGGCCCTCGAACGGAACCGGATCGCTGTACGCGATCAGCCCGGAGGGCGAGAACCGGCGGGGCATTTTCGACAATGGTCTCACAAACGGTTGTATGTCGTGTTCCCTCTCCCCTGATGGTTCTCGGATTGCAGCTTCGATCAGAGACTGCACCTTGAGTGGGGCAACATACACGGCCCGCATTGTGCTGCTGGACACGGACGGAGGGAATCCGTCTTGGATTCAGGATGGGTCCTGCAATAACTATTTTACATACCACGAGCCACCTCCCGGGGGTGGAGTTCAATACGTCTGGTCGCCGGATAGCAGCCAGATCGTGTACGTCTCGGACTGTGGTGGCACAGCAGATCTTATGCTGGTCGACCGTCATGGCGCCAACCCAAGACCCCTGTACGACAGCGGCGGCAATGACCTACACCCCTGCTGGTGGACGGGCATCTGCGGTGAGGGAGAAGGCGAAGGTGAAGGCGAGGGGGAGGTCGAGGGCGAGGTCGAGGGGGAAGGGGAGGGCG
>CAYRLQ010000114.1:0-12139 GCA_964425145.1 uncultured Nitrospiraceae bacterium | reverse complement strand
CCCTTTTTCAACAAGGATATTCAGGATGGACAGGATATTTTCGTATTATCCTGAATATCCTGCAAATCCTTGTTCTAGGTTCCCTCCCCCCCATCACGCTATCCCGCCAAAAACTACGATTTCTGCCAAGCCAGTCAACAAAACACCCCTTGTTTCGCAAACCCGCACCAGCCCCAAAAGCCGTCTCCGCTGCACGCCCCAACACCTTCAAACCACTACACTTGCGCCCGACACACTGCAACACACTCGGCTAATTATATGGAGGCTTGTCTCGACGGAGGGAAACCAACGTGGACCAGTCACTCGAGTGGAGTTCTGGTTCTAGTTCTGGGGGCAGTATACTTAATTGTTGACTTTTGGGCTTGGTGTGGGTAGTGTGGTCCCTATGTCAAGGATAGCACGGGTCGTGGCGCCGCGCACGGGCGCATCTCGAGGGCAAGGACGACGGCTTGGTCGAGGTGGAACCCATGTTGAGCGAGGTGGGGGACTGGGAGGCCTACCTCGCGATGGACGTTGAGGAGGCCGAGGCGGCGCTGATGCGTCGTCATGCGCGGACGGGCAGGCCGTTGGGGAGTGCGGATTTCATTGCGCGTCTTGAATCGCAACTGCGCCGTTTCCTGAGGAAGCGAAAATCAGGACCAAAGACCAAGAACGACTGAATTAAGTATACTGTCCCCGGAATACAGGAAAGCAATATGACAAGATGGGATAGACTCCTTCGAGCCCTGTTTGTAGCACTGGCCGTAGGACTGGGATGGGGCATTCGGGGGGATTTTGGCCATATGCTCGGCGCCATGTATCCAGGCGCTGCGCTCGGACTGGCCTTTGCCTATGTGACGGGCCAGAGGTCCGCGTTCAAATGGATGCCGCTGCTGGGGCTCATCGGAGGACTGGGTATCTCGACCGGAGGCGCCATGAGCTACGGTATGCTGCATGGCTACGCCAAAGCGGACACGCTGGTCGATTACTGTTATGGGTTCTTCACCCTTGTTCTGCAAGGTGGGGCCTGGGGATGCTTCGGCGGTGCGCTCCTGGGTCTGGCCCTTGAAAGGGATCGGCTCAAAGCTACGGAGTTTGTCGGCGCTGTTATCACGGTATTGCTGTGCGGGTCAATACTCTATTTTGTGGTGGTGCGGCTGCTTGGGTTCCACATCAACCCCGGCCGTTCGAACCTGTCAATCGGCTACACGGGCGGCGTTATTGGGCTCTTCGTGTGGCTCGTGGCCAGCGGGAAACGGTACGGGTTCAAGGGGGCGCTTCTCGGATACGTCGGGTTCGGCCTCGGCATGGCCCTGGGCCGCTTCCTGGCAAACGTCAGCTACCTTCAGCCGTTTCCTGTCAATCACTGGAACATCATGGAGGTGGGGTGCGGGTTCTTCGGCGGGCTCATTTTCACCTATGGGATGCTGGGCAAGCGATTCCCGGAGATGCCAAGAGGCGAGAGCTACTCCCTCCTCGGTGTGTACGGTGTGTTCTACGTGATGGCTCTGATCCCTCTGTGCCACCGGTTGCTCCGGGTCTCGCCTGGGGAGAAGCTGGAACAATGGGCCAAAGCGCTCGGGTCGTATAATTACGAAAACCCTCTGGCGCTCAGTCAACACATACTGACGGCGATACATGTCGTGTGTTTGCTTGGGTTCGTCGGCGCTGTGCTTTGGGCAATCCTATACTTCAGAAACGCATATCGTTTCTCGGCCTTTCCAATTCTGTTCTTCTCCGGCTTGATGCTGCTCATTCAGAACCTGAATGCCCTCTACTTCTTCTATCCTCGGCAGCAAGGTTCCATCAACATGCACTTCGTTTTCTGGGTGATCTACGCCCTGATGATTCTCTATGCGGTCTTTGCAAAACGGCGCGACGTGACCGACCCGGACGACGTAGCCGAAAGCGTCAACTGGCGCCGGTGGGTGGCCGGAAGTATAGTCGTCTACCTACTCATCATCATTCTGGCCGGGTTTGTGAACGGCGAAAGGACTATGTCGTCTGCCAATACGCGGTTCCCGATCTGGTCCTGGCGAGACGGACAACAGTAGTCGGTAGTCGGGCTCCTCACGGCGGCACGATGCTCCACCGCTTGCTGCAACGGGCGGGACCCCGGGCCATCGAGGAAGCAATGCCTAAGCGGGGTCAGGTCTCCACGGGACGGTCCAGGGCATTGCGTCCTTGCGCATGAGCCATACTTCATTCACACCGGTCACGGGCATAAGCGCGGACTTGCTCGTGAGAACGATTTCCACGTTGCCGTCCTGGGTAAGCCCGCGGGGGATTGTGAATTCGTGAAAGCCTACGTCCCCCATGGGCACCGGGAACCGCTCGCTGATGACCTGTCCGTCGGCTTCCAGTCCCTGCTCGAGTTTCATGCCTTCAAGAGAGGTCTGCTGTCCCTCCAAATGCACGCCAACCGATATCCGAACGACATAGTCAACGTCTGGGTCTAAGCCATCGTAGGCAAAGGTCACGCCGGGGCCCGCCCGCCCCATGGTGTAAGCGAGATTGTAATGGGAGAGTTTGGCCGGCCCCGGAAAGGGCATGAATCCCCAAAGTGCCTCCCCGTGGACCAAGTGCTCCGATTCCGACGGCCACCCCAGATTGTCGTAGAACCCGCCGGTCCCCGGATCGTCGTAGTGCATCACCATGCTGGCGGCGTTTCGGAGCAGGGCGTCATCCTCACTGGACAGCGCCTCTTGGAGCGTCTTTTTCCACCAGCCGACCTCCGTCAGGTCGAGTCCCTCCACGATGAAGCAGGCCGGTACACGGTACCCAATGATCTCATTGGACTCTTCGCCCAGCCTCTTCGCCTCTTCCATGATCGCCTTCATCTCGGGCGTCTCCAAGGGCCCCTCGAGCACCCTCAGTGCTTCTGCCACGTCCGTGCGCACATTGTCGGAACCGGCCACCCGGGCCAATATCCGTCCGGCCTCTTCTTTGAACGCCCGGCCTCGCTGGAGTTCCATTTGGATGTAGCGGTCCATGAGGGCCTTCTGCAAGATAATGCGCCAGCGATAGTCGGTCCGAAGCAGGTTCTCCGGGATCTTCCCGCCGGCCGAACGAAGGAGTTCAACGGCCCTTGCGATCCCAGGGTTGTCAATGACCGGTTTCTCCAAGGTCCGCTCCATGAGGAATATGGCCTCGGCCACCTCGTCCTCCGCATCGGGCCCAAACCAGTAGCGGCAGTACTCTTTCGTCAAGGATTCTGCGTCCTGGTGTGGGTTCCAGAGCAGGCGGTACCAGAACCACTTGTTGAAGTCGTCGTGCATGCCTTCGCTGTAGTGCATGTCGCCCACGGCGTAGTGCAAAATCTCGCGCCCGACCTTATGGAAATGTCGTGGCCGCGCGTTCCAGGATCGACGGTCGTACACGGCTGCGAGGGCGACATCCGGATGTGGCACGCCAAACTGCGATTGCATCCAATGGGTGATGTCGCTGTACAACGCGATGTTCGTCGTTCGAGGCAACTCATGGTGCATGTGCTTGAGGTAATTCCCCAGGGGCCCGAAACCCTCGTACTCGAACCACCGCGGGTTGACCGGCCCGCGGATGTAGGTCTGCATTTCATCGGCCCCCGGACCGTAACGGATCGCATAGAGCCAGCTTGAGTCCTGGCTGTTCAGATAATCGAATATCGCCTGGTTGCCCTCGTTCGTCAAGTCCTGGTTTGTAGCCAGAATCTTCGTGTCGGGGTGGTACTTGTGAAGGATGTCGGCTATTTCGTGCATGAGCCTGATGTAGGTACCGCCCCACGGCATGCACTTGTCGCACCGGCAGCCGCCGACGTCACCCGAATTCGTCGTGAAGAAATCGTAGTCCGGCGCTTCCCGGAACATCTGGTCGAAGGATTCCAGCAATGCCTTCCTGGCCTCTGGATTCGAGGGACAGACGTACTTGTTCGACCGGCCACCGTCCGCGCCCCACTCTTTCGGGAAATCCGCCGGCATTTGATTCGCGGTACGGCCGAATGTGGTTAGCATGCCGTGCGAGCGGACCAACTCGGGATTGTCGCCGAAGATGTTGGTCCCGAGCAGCATCAGGTCCTCCATCGTCTCGATGTGTTCTTCGTGCGTCCTGGGGCGCAGATTCCCGTACTGACGTGCACGGCTGCCGTGCCCCGACGGATTGCCTCCCCTTATCGGGAACGCAGGTTTCTCCTTGGCATCGACCGTTGGGATCATCACGCGGTCCGTCAGGTAGGTCATGGCACGGAGGAGCCAGCCTACGCCGTACAGCGTCCCTCGTTCATCGGCCCCTGCGACGACGACGTAGTTCCTTCCGTCAACCGCGCCCGTTTTCACGGCGAAGCCCTCCGGATGAGTGCTGTCTGAATTCGGCAGGATAGGAAGTGTCATGCCCAGTTCGCGCATGAGGTTCGCCGAAAGGCTGTTGCCAGCCGGCGAGCCGACGACGATAACCACGTCCGAATTCGCCATAAGCGCTTCGGCGTTCCCGGCCTCCTCCGACGCCCTCTCGACGGTGACAGAACTCCGCTTCAATATGCGGTTCTCCAGAATCTCAGCGGCCTTCAACTCGGGCCCGCCGCTTTCACTGCCTGTGATTATGGCCAGCCGCGTCGCGCGGATTTCCCGTTGCGTCGGCGCTGCCACGCCGGGAGGCCCTTCAACGCCAAACGATGGGCCCGCGAAAAGCAAGCCCACTAGGGCAAATACCATAGACCCTACGCTTACAGTCAATCTTCTAGCCATCTTGCTCTCCTCCGCCAAGACCGTCGTTCCTCTCGCCGCCACACCCATCATTTTCTTGCTGACGACCGACCGGCAAGGCGATAAGGAACGCTTCTACGCCAGCGTGTGGCAATTTCCAGGCGTTCGCCGACCTGTTCCTGCCGGTGATGCAGTACTACCTCCAAAGTAGGTCCATCCGGGCCGACCGGACCTGAGGCCGCTATCGCGGAACGGAACCACGCCACTACGGCCTATCACCTTTCCCGCGGACAACAGTCCCCATATATAATGGCACTTTGTTGTAGTGTTGATGCAAGTTTGTTTCAGGAGCGTTCCACGCGAAACGAATGGTGTTTGGCAGACAGATGGCGCAGAAACCCCACTAATATCTGTTTTAACAGTTTTTTGTGGCCAAAACTACACACGCAGGGTAGGTCGCAACCCGAAACCCCGCTGCGCTTCACTCACCGCAGATCAGCTCGTTTCACTTCGGATGGCACATAGGAGAGTTCTGCCACTTGACAAAAGGCCGCCTAATGGATGTCCTTATTTATGCCCCAGTCGTCGTTGGTCTTTGGTCCTGGTTTTCGCTTCCTGCTGAATTAAGTATACTGTCCCGAGAATACCAGCCGCAAAGGCATCCTGGTTCCGGGTGCGCGGAGAAGCCCTCCATATAATAAGCCCAGTTTGTTGCACCGTGGCGAGCGAGGTAATTCGCGAAACAAGGGGTGTTTTATTGACGCATCAGGCAGTTTTTCCAGAAAGCGCACTTGTCGGAAGGGGGGAATGGAACCAAGAACAAGAATTGGCAGGATATTTAGGATAATACGAAAATATCCTGTCCATCCTGAATATCCTTGTTGAAAAAGGGCAGCAACGATAACAAATGGGAGAAATGGCAAATGGGCAGAGTCGGGCTCTTGACTCGCCATATCTTCCTCTGCGCAACTCCGCGCGCTCGGCGTCTCTGCGTTTTGTTGCCTCAACGCAGAGGCGCGGAGGAACGCGGGGACGCCTCCGGGGAAAGGAGAACCTTGTTCGGGTTGTCCCCCTTCTTGATCTTCATCTAATGCTTACTTCGTAGTCTCTCCCTTAAATTCCCACCTTATAATTCAAGACCTGACCCCACCCAAATCGCCATCTTCCTCTGCGCAACTGCGCGTGCTCGGCGTCTCTGCGTTTTGTTCCCTCAACGCAGAGGCGCGGAGGACGCAGAGGAACGCGCAGACGGCTCCGGGGAAAGGAGGACCTTGTTCGGGTTGTGCCGCTTCTTGATCTTCATCTAATGCCCATTTCGTAGTCTGTCCCTAAAACTCGCCTGATCTTCATCTAATGCCCATTTCGTAGTCTGTCCCTAAAACTCCTCCTAAAACTCCTAAAACTCGAAGAGCATTAGTCCTCAACGAACATGGAAACAGGTGTCGCGACTCTTTGATAATGTCCTCTTGCAAACTCATTAGCTTAATTCTGTAATTCTGGGGACACCATACTTAATTCTTGTTTCTTGACTTGAATCCTGCTTGCGTTGCCGACGAGCAGTCCAGAATTAAGAAGTATAGTGTCCCCAGAATTACGTATGGGCGGTCAATGAATCTGGGCGGGGCCGCGAAATCAGGACCACGGCGGCTACAACGGCGCCTAAGACGCCCGCGGGCCACAGGCCGACGTGATCGACGGCCAGTCCGAGCAAGGGCGCCACGGCGACGGCGTAGAGCGATTTGGACTGCGATTCGATGGACAGCGTGGTCGCAGCGAGGTTGGGGTCGGAAACGGCGTTGAGCCGGCTGACCAAGGCCGGGCGCCACAGGTTCTGAATTATGTAAATGGATATAAAGGCTGGTATGGCCACCAGGGCGGCCTTGAAAAACAGCGCGGGTATCAGTGCGGCGTACAGCACAAGGGCAATCCCCCAAATGAACCGTGCGGCGGCATCGTCGCCCCCGCGCCACTGGGCCAGGCGGTGCGCCTGGCGCGAGGCCGCGCTCGAGAACAAGTACAACGCGCAGTAGACCACGCCCACAAGCAGGGCCGTCCGCTGTCGGTCGGCAAAGCGGGTCAACAGGGGCAGGCTGAGGGCCGCGAGTTTGAGCGTGGGCTGCAGATAATCCTTCGCGACCTTGAATGTCCCCTCGAAGCCTGTCGACTCGAGCAGGAGCCTCCGCTGCGCTTTGTGCCGCCACGCCTGCTTCAGCGCCGCCCACACGTGCCCGCCGACACGCCGGCCATGGCGCTCCTCGACCGAGTCGCCTTCGGTCTCGGGCGGATAGCCCATGAAGTTCACGATGTTGACCAAATAAGGTATGATGCACAGCCAGAAGACGTCGCTGTACCGCCCGCGCCAGAAGACCAGCCCGGCCGCGATCACCGCGGCCAGAGCCGAGCCCATTTTCGACCAGCTCCGCGTGTAGCCATAAACGCGCGTGCGCTCCGCTTGGCGGCCGTGAGCGCGTAACCAATCGAAGATCATGGCCTTGTGCGTGCCCGTGCGGAACACCTCGCCCAGCGCGAACAGGAACATCGCCACAAACAGGTGCCACAGCGTCGCGCTCATCGCCAGGACAGCGAAGGAGACGATATACGACGTGAACGAGAGGATCATGGCTTTGCGGCGGCCGTAGAGGTCCGCGACGGCGCCCGAGGGCACCTCGAAGAGGCTGATGCACAACTCGCGGAACCCCACCAGCAAGCCGATGGCAAAGAACGAGAGCCCCTTCTCGCGAAACGCCAGAATCAGAAACGGCTCGTAATAGGTCTGATTCTTCAGAAACCCGTAGAGGGAAAACCGGAACAGGATGCGCTTTTCACCTACCGCGTTCGGCATGGTAGAATAATGCGTGTTTGGGCTGCGTCAGGCAAGTTCGCGGAAAGTCCCTTTAGCGGCCTCCAGCGTCTTGTCGATCGTGGCCAGTGTGTGCGCGGTACTCGTGAACCACGCCTCGTATTGGGACGGGGCAAAGTAGACCCCACGCTCGAGCATGCCCCAGAAGAACTTCGCATAGCGCTCGGTGTCGGAACCGGTCGCGTCCGCGTAATTGCGGACTGGACCCTCGGTGAAGAACAGACACCCCATGGAGCCGACCTGCGCTTGATACACGGGCACACCGGCCTCGTGCGCAAGCTGGCTCAGCTCCTCGCCCAACAGCGTCAGCACGCCCTCGGCGCTCTGGAACATACCCGGCTCTTCGAGCACCTCGAGCGTGGCCAAACCCGCCGCCATGGCCAGTGGGTTCCCCGACAGCGTCCCGGCCTGGTATATAGGCCCCACCGGCGACACGTGGTCCATGATTGCCGCCGGCCCGCCATAGGCGCCCACGGGGAGCCCGCCACCGATCGCTTTGCCCAGCGTCGTGAGGTCCGGCGTCACGCCGTAGCGCGCCTGGGCCCCACCCATCGCCACGCGGAACCCTGTCATGACCTCGTCGAAGATCAACAGCGCCTCATGCTCCTCTGTAATCTCCCGCAGTCCCTCGAGATAGCCCTCTTCCGGCGGCACCACGCCCATGTTCCCCGCCACGGGCTCGAGGATCAGACAAGCGATGTCATCGCCGCGTGTCTCAAACACCGCGCGCGCCGCATCCAGGTCATTAAACGGCATCGTGAGCGTACAGGCGGCATGGGACTCGGGAATGCCCGGAGTGGCCGGCCCACCGAACGTCGTCGGGCCGCTCCCGGCTTTTACCAGGAGACTGTCCACATGGCCGTGGTAACAGCCTTCAACCTTCACGACCAGGTCCCGGCCCGTATACCCCCGGGCCAGGCGGATCGCGCTCATCGTCGCCTCCGTGCCGCTGTTGACCAGCCGGAGTTTTTCAACCGACGGCACGTGGTGGACGATCCGCTCCGCCAGCCTAGTCTCCGCCTCCGTCGGGATGCCGAAACTTGAGCCCCTTTCCATCGCCTTTGCTACGGCCTCGACCACACGCGGGTGGGCGTGGCCCAACACCAGCGGCCCCCACGAAAGCACGTAGTCGATCAATTCATTCCCATCCGCATCGGTTATCCGCGCCCCGTCGCCCGAAACCACGAAGAACGGCTTGCCTCCGACCCCCTTGAACGCCCGCACCGGGCTGTTCACGCCGCCGACCAAAACCCGATTCGCCCCTTTCCACAACTGCGCTGATCGCTCCGACTTCATAGTCCCTCCTGGGAACGGTGCACTGTGGCACGGCCAATATATTTCTTTGCTGCGTCCTTCGCCCAATAGGTGAGGATCAATTTCGCGCCCGCCCGGCGAATCGAGGTCAGCACCTCGAACATGGCGCGCTCCTCATCGATCCAGCCGTTGGCCGCGGCGGCCTTGAGCATGGCGAACTCGCCCGAAACGTTGTAGGCGGCGATTGGTACGTCGAAGGCCTCCGCGGCCCGGCGAATGATGTCGAGATAGGGCAGCGCCGGTTTGATCATGACGATGTCGGCGCCTTCCTCGATGTCGAGCGCAATCTCGCGCATCGCCTCGCGGGCGTTGGGCGGGTCCATCTGGTACGAGGTTCGGTCTCCGAATTGCGGGAGTGACTCGGCCGCGTCGCGGAATGGGCCGTAGAACGCCGATGCATACTTGGCGCTGTAAGCCATGATCGGCACGTCAGACATGCCTGCCTCATCGAGCGCGGCCCGGATGACCCCAACACGCCCATCCATCATATCCGACGGCGCCACGATGTCCGCGCCCGCCCGCGCATGCGCCAGGGCCTCTTTCACCAGCAACTTGAGCGTCGCGTCGTTGTCCACGTCCGGCAGTCCGTCGCGATTCGTCGCAATCGCGCCGCAATGCCCATGGTCCGTATATTCACACAGGCAGACATCCGTAATCAGACATAGCGCCGGGCAAGCCTTCTTGATCGCCTCGACCGCGCGACAGACCACCGCGTCCTCCGCGTAGGCCTCCGTGCCGAGGGCATCCTTGTTCTTCGGGATGCCGAACAGGATGATCGCCGGCACGCCGACATCCTCGAGTTCGCGCGTTTCCTCGACCAGCGTATCCACCGACAACTGATAATTGCCCGGCATCGAGGGAATCTCCTTCTTCACCCCCGTGCCAGGCCGTACAAACAACGGCATAATCAAGTCGTCCACACCCACGCGCGTTTCACGCACCATCCGCCGCAGAGTCGCATTGCGCCGTAGCCGCCTCAATCGAGTCACAGGAAAACCCATGCCGGCCTCCTCAGCTATTGCACCCATAGATTACCCAGGAGATTATGGCAGATTGAGACGAAAGATTCATTAATGTCGCACAGCCGCCCCCGGCTGTGAATCTTAATACGGCGACTCGGCTCGGACGGGGCCTCGCCCTCTCAGCGCATAGGGCCGGGTGCTATTCGGCAGTGGTTTCGTCGCCGTAGGTTTCCACGTCTCGGCCAAGGACGCGTGCAAACGTTGCGTTGTCATACTCGATAAGGATGCGATTCTTGAGATACTTGATGTAGTCTCCCAGCCGGCGATACTGGGCGATCTGCAGTGCGGTTTCTCGCATAGCATTCTCTTCCTGGTGACGTTTTTCCACTGGCCAATCTTCTTCGCTTGGCGGGTTCAACGCGACGAGTTCGAGGAAATACTGCGGCACCCCCGTCGCCTCAATCGGCCCTACAAACGCGCCGGGGCCCTTAGCTTCGAACAGGGCGTATACGTCCCCGGACCGCAAAGACGTGCCGGTTACCATGGGGGAATTTTTGACTGTAAGCTCCTCGGTTTCGGTGATCTCCGCCTCGAGCTCCGGGTAGAGTGTCTGTATGTCCCCGAGCGAGTGGGCTTTGGCCGCGATTTCCTTGCACAGCCGCTCGATCCCTTCGGCGTATTCGTCGGAATTCCTTATCTTCTCGATGAGGTCTTGCTCAACCTGATCGCGCACGTCTGCCAGCGGCTGGATTGCCGCGGGTACGAACTCGACGATCTTGGCGACGTAGAGATTCTCGCGCGCGGCGATGACGTCGGCGAATTCGCCCGCCCCGACGCCTTCACATCCTCTGACGAATGCGCGCACATCCACCCGGGGGATGTTTTCGATCTCCCTGGTCTCGGTCGAGAATGTTCCCGAGGTCTGGACGTCTAGGCCGGCTTCGGCCGCCGGCGCGAGGTCGCCCGATTCCTTGGACTTGGCCAGGATTTCCTCGGCTCCGTGCTCGCGCTCGGTACGCTCTTCCTCGGTGAGGTCCGGGCGAATCTGTATTTGCCGGCCTCTGACCTCGCGCAGACGGGTCGTTTCGTTCGTGCGTTCCACCTCGACCGTATAGATGAAGTAGCCGTTTGCGCCCGCAACCGGGTCGCTCACCTCGCCCACGGGCAATTCCAGAATCGCCCGCATGTAGTCGGGCAGGCCCGGCCCCTCCGCAACCCAGCCCATGGCGCCCCCCCGCTGGGCGTCATACCAATCCGAATACGTTTGGGCCAGCCCGGCGAAGTCCTCGCCCGCCCGGGCCCGCTCGACGAGCTCGTCAACCAAGGCCGGCCGGGGCGGCAGGAGCGAGATTGCGACGAACTCCGCCACACGCTGCTCCGGAATCTGGTACGCGGTCGGGTCTTCATCATACTTAGCCTGAACCTGTTCGTCGGTAGGTTCGATCTTGGGCTCGATTTTCATATGCCTTATCCGCATCCGGCTGTAGTTCTCGTCAAACTGGTCGCGGACCTCCGCGTCCAGCACGCGCGCAGAGGCTTTGAGCGTTTCCAGGAGCACCTCGCGATTGACCTGGCTGTTCACATCGGCATAGACTGCGGTCCAGTCTCGGCCCTTGCGGGAGTCGATGAACGCGTTCCAGGTGGTTGTGTCAAACCGGCCGTCCTCGGCCTGAAACGCCGGATTACTCCTCAGTCGCTCGACGAGGTATGCCCGGTCGCACCGGAATTTGCGCTGGGCCTCGATCTCGTCGAGCAGCGCCTCAGCGACCAAGCGCTCGAGCACGCGGTTGGCAGTGCCGTCCTCGGTCATCTCCTGGTAGGTTGGGCGCTCGCCGTATTGCGTCCGGCGATCCGCCTCAGCGCGCAACCCTTGGCGAAACGCCTCAGCGGAGACGGCCACGGACCCGACGCGGGCGACCACGCCGGTAACCGCGGCCTCCTGCTCGCGCCTGCGCCCACTACTCCGGTAGCCACCCCACACTACAAACATGGGCACGATCAGTATAACCATGGCCCAAAGAATGAGCTTCCTATACTTACGCATCACGCGTATCACGGTGCTAATACCCTCCGAGAGAATCCAGATTGGCCGCAAACAGCGTCCTGGACTGCGCCATTCAAAAACGATGGGAGCCTAGCACACACTCGCGAGAAGGTGCAACAAGGATACAGGACAATAATCCGCAATTAAGCGTTTTGCGCTATCTCGCTTGGTGGGGCTACGTCATAATGTGCCGTTATCCGTATTGGGCTGTGCTTAGAGCTTGTGAAAAAATTGCCCCTGGAAAATTTCCCTTGACAGATCTACGCAAATTTGCAAGTAACTATCCCCGAGGTTACCCAAACGG
>CAYRLQ010000113.1:0-12180 GCA_964425145.1 uncultured Nitrospiraceae bacterium | reverse complement strand
GCGACGCGGCAATCTCTTTAGGCACAGTGGCTTAACTCAGGCGAGATTGCTTCGCCTTCGCTCGCAATGACGGGTAGGTTGGATTTGGCTTATTGGCGCAAGATGAGCTTTTTCATCAAATTCGTGCTATAATCGCAGGTCGTGAAACATGCCCGCCTCTGGCGGACAAGTTGATGCCGATGCGTAGCCTTGGACCGATAGAGGGAATCACCATGAAGCGCGCGAAATTGTGCATAGTTGGTCTGGCCGTGGTTTGGCTGCTCGGGGTATTCCAGGCCAACATGGCGTCGGCCCAAGAAGCTGACGAAGCCCCGGGCACTCTCGATGCGACTGAGATGGAATTCGGGGAATCTGCTGGGGCCGAGCCTAAGCCGGAGGCCGTTGAAGCCAAGGTCGAGCCGGAGGCCGCTGAGGCCGAGCCGGAGGCGCCCAGGGGCAATTACGCGAGATTATGGCGGGCCCTGAATGCGCTCCAGAGAAACGTGTCTGCAATCGTTCAGACCGCCTTCCTCGTTCCTCGACCTGCCCCTATGATGCCACCTGCGGTCGTTGGAGTGGAACCAGAGCCGGAGGTCGTTAAAGCGGAGGCCGAACCGGAGGTCGTTGAAGCCGAACCTGAGCCGGAGGTCGTTGAAGCCGAACCTGAGCCGGAGGTCGTTGAAGCGGAGGCCGAGCCGGAGGCTGTTGAAACCGAACCTGCGGTATCTAAGGCCAATTACGCGGGATTATGGCAGGTCCTGAACGCATTGGAGAGCAACGTCTCTGCAATCGCGCGAACAGCCCTTTTCGCTCCTCGACCTCCCACTACAGTTCCACCTGAAGTACTTCCGCATTTGGATGAGGTCCCTCCTCCATCCGCACCGTCCCCCGCGCCACAGGAGCCCCCGAAGCCCGAGGGACCGGGTGTCGTCACATTGTTCGGCAGACCCGGCGGAGCGTTCGTCATCGAGAAGGATGGGACGAAGCGCGCCTTTACGCCGCGGGATTTGACATTCAGAAATCAGCCCAATTTCCACCTCTCGGACCTGCCGCTCGGCCAGAGTACGTATGGGATGCGCAAAGAGGAACCGGCGCCGGGCATGCCGGCTTTTCCGGAGGATGAAGCAGGCGAGGCGCCGGAAAGCGAGATGTCCCCACCCGAGGTAGAACCGGAGGAATCCGAGTCGGGCAAACCAGCACCCGAAGACGAAGCCAGGCCCTCCGGCGAAAGTGACAGCAACGACGCCGAGGAGGAACAGCAGGAAAAGATCCCGACGCCGGGGGAGGGACGTGAAGGCCAGACCGAGCGGGAAAAAGCAGCACGGGCCGCCGCCCAGGAAAAGGCCTTGGAAGCGAAAAATGCGGACATCGAAAAACTGAAACAACTGCGGCAGGATGGCGCCTGGTTCTTCAATCCCGACGGTAGCCCGATGACGAACGAACAATTGAATGCGCGCTTTGCATCGGGCAGCATCGAGGCCATCAAAACCGTCGACCGGTACCAGAGGTCCTGGTCTGCAAAGGACAGTTACGCCCTGCCCGAAGAGACCGCGCCAGCCGAGCAGCAATGATAGCCGTCAGCTTGCCGACATAGCGTCGGCCAAGTCAGTTATCAGCATCCAGTTGACGGCTGACGACTGGTAACTGGTTACTCTTGGCTCGGCGCGCTGTTGCGCTCCCGCGAGCGCCATAGCACCGCGCCGGTCCCCAATACCGCGAGCATGGCCGACGCTCCGAGGGCGATCAGCGCGGTGAGGGGCACGCGCCGGCTAACCTCAGGCGCGGTGCTCGCCTGAACAGTCGCAGGCATGAACGCGCCCGCACCGACCTCGATGTAGCCATCGCTGCCCAGTGCGACCACCGCCTCGTCCTGGGATTCTCCCCAAACCATGGGGATGTCCACGCCCAGGCTTGTGCCGTCTACCAGGCACGTGCAAGGCTCCAGCAGGCCGCCAATGAGCTTGTTGAGGTTATCTTCGGTGATTGCCGTCCCCTCGAGTGGCGGCGCCGTGAGTTTGCCCCGGCCAAACACCACGCCTACCCAGTCCGGCCCCGACGGGGGCAACCCGATGAACGCCCGCAAAGTCCGCTCCTTCGGGTCCGTGCGGTCCATGTGGGCGACCGTAATGCCCGGCGGCTGATCCACGGCCCACTTCCCCACGGCTGCGTCCACCACGGCGTCCACGGCGCCGGAGTTTTCGCCCGTACCCCGCGCATACAGCAGCACAGCCCAGTACGCCACGACACCGCGCTTGATTGCCTCGCGCACATCTGAACGCGCCAGCGTCGCGAGCTCATCCTCGGTGGGCCCGGGTTCCCAATAGTCGATGAAGAACGGCCTCCGATTAACGCTGTCCCACCCGACCAACACTGTCACGGGCAATACCGGCGGCGCCGACGGCAGCGACAGGGCCGCCCAAACCACCTGCGGGTCGTCGGCGTTCACCCGCACGAGTTCCACGTTCAAGTCGGCCGCCTTCAGGGCGAGCAGGTCCGAGAGGTCGGCGTACAGCCCATCCGCTGCCGTGTCCTCGGTGTTGGCAATCACGCAGAGCTTGTGAACATCGCGCGGATTATTGAAAGCTGCCAGCCGCACCGACCCGCCCTCGCACGCGCCCGCGGGAAAAGTCGCCAGCGCGACCAGCAGGCTCATACCTGTCAGGCTGACAGCTATCCGTGTTCTATTCAAGGCGTCTGCTCCGCCAATTTCACCCTCTTCCAATGACTGTAGCACAGCACGAAAGGGGGAGGGCGAGACTCCTGTCGAGCCGCACCCGTCACCCAATGACTACCTCAAGCGATTCACCCTCATCGAGCAAAAGCTCATCGGCGAGCGCAATCGTTACCCACCCGTCCTCCAGCGTATGCCGCGCGGCAATGTCCTCGTCGCCAGCCCGAACCGTCACGGTTTTGGCGGCGTTGTCCTCTGATACGGCGAAGGCGAGCGTCTTCAACCGGAGCTTGCCCCAAGCTACATTTATCCGCTCGTGCTGCGCATCATCTTGGCGTTTTTGGCTGAACGACCCCCAACCCTCCGCCGCGGTAAAGGCCGCACGGAAGGCCTCCGGCCCGAGCCGAGGCGCAAAGGCGAGATATCCCTTCGGGCCATGGTGCGCGTACCCGCACAGGGCAATATACACGCCCCAACTCGCCAGCGCCCGCGCGTAATGATCGCCGCACTCGACCTCGTTGTAAGGATTGTGCTTGAGCGGGTGATAGCGGTCGTGGACGGCGCGGCAGATGGCCAGGGCCTCCTCCACCATGCCTTCCCAAACCATGCCGCCTGCCACCTGGTACTCAGCGCCCGTCCACACCTCATTCTTGTACAAGATGCCCTCGCTGAGATGAGCGCTCTTGGGCCAGGTGCAGGTGAACAGCCCTGCCTCGCCGGGGCTCACGAACCACCGAAGCGGCTTATGGGCCTCGTTATATGTGGTTACATCCGGCGCCCAGTTATATTTCCAGATGGACTCGAGCGCTTTTCGCACCGCATCTTTGGGGTAAATGTAGTCCAGGTGGAGTTGTGCGGCCCAGCCCTGTCCGAAAAGTTGGTCCGAGAGGCACCCGGTCCCGTACTGGTGTTGGGGATGTTTATCGAGGTCCACGTCCTGGATGAAATACTCGCCGTTCCACAGCCGCTCCATCGTGAGCTCCTGGCCGCGCCCAAAGACCCTTCGCGCACGCCGTGCGAACGGCATATCGCCAACCTCTTTTGCCATCTCCTCACCGGCCCGGAGCGCGGCCAGATAGAGCGAGCCGACCATGGTGTTGGGCCCTTCGAAGTTGATGTCGAATGTATTGTGCTGGCTGTTTTCGATCAGCCCGTCATCGTTGCCGTCCTGTTCGATCGAGAACTCGAGCGCTTTTTTGATCTTCGGCCAGTTCCGTCTCAGAAACGCATCATCGGCCGACATCTGATGCTCGCGATACGCCTTGAGAATCGTGCCGCATTGTCCATCGGCCGCGTATGCGTCGTCGCTGCGGAACCCGACCAGGCCCGTATCAGGATGAAAGCCGCCGCCGTCCGCGTTAAAGTCCTGCATTTCACGGATGCTTCGGGCCAGTTCCGGGAACAGCCGGGCATGGGCATGGGCGTAATTCCACACATGCGTGCAGGTTCCGCCACAACACACCACCCCCTCATAGGCCCAGAACCGCCCGCTCTCCCACCACTGACACGTGCCCGTGGCCATGTTCGATACGGTCGAGTGCACCCGGTCCAACAGCCAGTACGGCAGCGTGCTGTCGTAAAATGTGTCGCGCCACCTGCGCGTGTCTCTTGTGAGCCGGTCGTGGTGGTCCAACACGTAGTGCGCAACCTCGCTGGCGTTCGCGAAGCGGTTGGCGTACTCATGCCCGTGCTCGAAGTTCGGCATATGCCAGGCCAGGACAAACGTAAACGTGTGTCTGGCCCCCGGCCCCAGCGTCACCTCGGGCGACACCAGCGCCCCTATGCCCTTATTCGGGAAATAGTACGAGCCTTCCCGGTCGCCTGCAAGCGACCCCAGCGCTTCCGGGTCCAGGTCCTCGACGATAGCCCCTGACGCCCCATGACCAGCCAGCGCCAGCACCAGCGTACCCCAGTCGCCAAGCTGATCGACGGGCCCGCTGGGACCTTGCCGGGGCTCGTCAGCCATCTCGATGTGGTCGACATTGATGTGGCCCCATGCACCGGACTGCTCGTCTACAATCTGGATGCGCGCTTGCTTGCCCTCGAGGTCCTCGACCCGCCAGGAGTGCCAATCCAGCCGTTCCTGGTTGATGCCCGCAGCCGAACGCGCCACTTCACCGTCGACCACCAGGTTGATGCAGGTGCGGCCGGCGTGGTTGCCGCCGCCGAGGAGGAAGTTGATGTACCTGCGCTCGATGGTGAACGGCGGTGATTCGAGCGTCCCGCGGGATGCATCCCCGCCGCGAAATGTATTTACCAGCCCCCTTCCGAGAAAGCCGCTGACCTTCTGTTGCGCCAGAAACGTCCCGCGTGCGGGGTGCGTGCCGAGGGCTTCCCCGGTGGCCTCCCAGTCGCCGTAATCCGTGCCCTCGAAGTCGGCCAGCAGTATGGGCGGACGCGACTCGGCATCCTGCCGAGGTTTTGGCGCATCGTCGGCGGTATGGACCAACAGCGTTCGGCCTTTCTCATCAACGATGCGGCTGTGTCGGAGGCCCCGCATCAGCGGCGCCGAATGCAGGCACACCCCGTTCTCAAGCCACCCGCCCAGCGCGGCCTTGACCGGCCGGGCCGAGGCATTTTCCACGGTCAGATGAAAGAGAGTCGCCGGAAGGGCCGAGTCCTGGGCGTTGAGCGGGATGAATGGCGAAAACGCCTCCATCTCGACCCTGACCGGGCAACCTTCCTCGGCATAGCGCACCGTACCGATGGGATACTCGCCCCGAAACGACACGTCGGCAAAGCCATACTGGTCAAGCGACTTTGTAATCTCTTGACCGCCGGCCTTGACGAGCACGGCAAACCCCTGTTTAACGGGTTTCTTGGCTTTGCGCGCCCTATAACTCGTCGCCCCGGTGCCGCCGAAGTGGTACTGGTTGAAAATCTCCCAATTGCCCAGTGTGCCGTCGCCGCACAAGTATAACTGGCCGCAGGCGATCCCGCCGATGGGCATCCCGATAGTGTCCAGTTCCCTGCCACGATACACGGCCGGCTTGCCCCGCTCGAACAGGCTTCGCACCCAGCCCCGCGCCAACTTCTTCTCCGCCGGCACAAAGTGGTCGGCGCTCTTTCCAAACGGCCCCGCCATCACCGTCCTGGGCATCCCCAACGATGTCGCTACGAAGCCCAGCCCCGCCACCTTCAAAAACTCCCGCCGCCCGAAGCCGTAGCCCTTAGAACGAAGGTCACAAGCGCAGGACGTTTCCCGATTCCCCATATCGCTTTCACGCAACACTGACCTACCTTTCCGCTTTTGGGACATGATCTACATGATTCATCCATTGCATCCTGTCGAAAAAGGTTTCTCCTCCTTGGCTAATTCCAAAGTGCGAAGATTTTGCGGGCCGAACTCACGTCCCAAGCACCTTGCGGCAGATTTCGTTCAACGTTTTGCCGTCTGCCTGGTCGCCGAGTTCCCCTTTCAGCGCGCCGGTCAGCTTGCCCGGGTGCGTGGTCTCCGGATGTTCTTCGAGGTACGCTCGGACCTTCTCCTCGAGCTGCTCGGGGGAGAGTTGCCGGTGCAGGAACTCCTCGATAATCTTGATCTCCGTCTCGGTCGCCGCGGCTTCCTCATCTTTGCCGTACTCCCGGAATACCTCGATGCTTTGCCGACGCTTCCGGACCTCGCGGCGCAGCGCCGCCACGGCCGATTCGTCGGTCAATTCCTTCCCCGACTTTTTCTCCTCGAGCAGTAGCGCCCCCTTGGCCATGCGGATGACCTCCAGCCGCATCGTGTCTCTGTTCTTCATCGCCTGTTTGAGTTCGTCCTGGATACGTTCCTTGATGCTCATGTGGGTCTCCTTTTGAGGGATATGGAGATGTAGAGAGATGTGGGGGATATCTCCATATCTCCCAATGGAAACATCTCCATATCTGGCAAATATCTCCACATCTCCCATCAGTGCCCGTGTTCGGCCCACCATGCCGTCGACCATGCCACGGCCTTGGGGATGCCCTCGCGCAGGGGTGTCTGGGGCCGATAGCCCAGAAGCGTGCGCGCTTTGCGGATATCGGCGACATAGTGCGTCACCTCGCCTACACGGGAAGGCTCAATCGTGATTTGTGGCGTGACGCCGAGTGTTTCGGCCACATACTTCGCCATCGTGATCAGGCTTTCGCCCTGACCGTACGCCAAATTGATGGTGTGGTTGGGCTCCCGTCTGCTCACCAGCAGGTCAATACCGCCGCAAATGCCATTTACGCAGTCGTCTACGTAAGTGAAGTCGAGCGTTTTGTCCTCACCGTAGATGGTTACCGGCTCGTGTCGGCTGATTTTCCGAATAAACAGCGGGATAACACGTTCCATCCGCTCGATGTCGTTGTCATAGCGTCCGTAGACATTGCTGAAGCGAAACACCAGGTAAGGGAGCTTGTAGCACTGCGCATAGGCATAAACAAGGGCCTCGCCGGAAATCTTGCCGGCCGAGTAAGGGCTTTCAGTGAAGGCGAAGTCCGCGTGTGCCTCCCCAGTGATATAGCGGTGGATGTCGCCATAGACCTCCCGCGAACTGCTGAAGATGATGGGCACCTGGTTTTGGCGGCAGAACTCCAGCACGTTAAAAGTCATGGTGATATTTTCAAGGGCTCGGTCCGGCTGTTGCACCAATTCGTGCACCTTGGCGTGGGCCGCAAGGTGCACGGCTACGTCGAGGTCGGCGGGATAATTGGCCTGGCCTATGCCTCCTTCAAAGTTTCGGTAGAGCATGCTCAAGTCTTGAAGGAGGGTCTCGATGTCATCGGTCCAGGGGTTGGGACGGAGGTCTACCCCAAACACGAAGTGCCCGTCCGACTGTAACCGCAGGGCCAGGTTCGTACCGATTTGTCCGCTCGATCCGGTGATTAGTATGCGCATCGGCTTCCTCACAGTGCACGGTATTATAGCCGGCCCCAAGGAATTGTCAAGTCGCACGCCTCACTGTGCACTGTGCACTGTGAGGATGCCGGGCTACAGGCCGTAGTTGCGCAGTTTGTAGATGAGGTTGCGGCGGCTGATGCCCAGGAGGGCGGCGGCACGGGTCTTGTTGCCGTTGGTCTTCTCGAGTGCCTCGAGAATGGCGCGGCGTTGGATCTCCTGCATATCGCCGACGAGGACGCTGCCGGGCTTCTCGGTGGGCGACGGCCCTTGTACTTGCGGGGGCAGATCGCTCGGGAGGATCAGCGAGCCGCTTGCCAGGATGGAGGCGCGCTCAAGGACGTTGCGGAGTTCGCGAATGTTGCCGGGCCAATCGTAGGTCACGAGGATGCGTTCGGCGGCTGGCGCCAGACGCCGCTTGCGGCCTTTGAGGAACACCTCGGCCAGTGGCAGAATGTCGTCGCGGCGCTCGCGCAGCGGGGGAATAGCGAGAGGGAATACATTGAGCCGGTAGAACAGGTCCTCGCGAAAGCGCCCTTGCTTCACTTCCTCCTCGAGGTCACGGTTGGTGGCGGTGATGAGGCGCACGGCGACCTTCAGTTCGTCATTGCCGCCGACGCGGCGAAAGGCGCCCGTTTCGAGCACGCGGAGGAACTTGGGCTGGACGGTCGGAGGCAGTTCGCCGATTTCGTCGAGGAACAGTGCTCCCCCATTAGCCCGTTCGAACTGGCCTTTGCGTTGGGTCTCAGCGCCGGTGAAAGCGCCTTTCTCATGGCCGAAGAGTTCGCTTTCGACGAGATTCTGGGGCAAGGCGGCGCAGTCCACGCGGAGCAAGGGCTTGTCGGCGTGGGGGCTGCGGCTGTGTATGAAATCGGCGAGCACCTCCTTGCCCGAACCGCTTTCACCCAGTAGCAGCACCGTCACATCCGAGTCGGCCACACGTGCAGCCTGCTCGAATAAACGGCGCATCTCAGCGCTCTCCGCCACCACGCCCGGCGGCAGGGCCAGGTCCACGCCGGAAACGGGGAGGCCGGTCTGGCCGAGGGCATCGTCGATGGCCGCAATGAGCTCATCCAGGTCGATGGGTTTTTCGAGGTAATCCAGCGCGCCGGTCTTGATGGCTGAGACGGCGTCGCGCACGTCGATGAACGCAGTCAATAGGATCACGGGCAATTCGGGGCGCTTCTGCTTGACCGTATCGAGGACGTCGAGGCCGCTGATGCCGGGCATGCGGACATCGAGAAGCATCAGGGCGCATTGGGGGGCGGCCTCGAGCGCCTCTTCTCCATTCGCGCACAGGATCGTGTCGTAGCCCGCGGTGCGGATGGCGTTGTCGAGCAGTTGGCGCTGGGCCCGCTCGTCATCCACGATGGCTATGTGAAGGCGTTCCGACATGGGCCTATCCTACCCGACGCAGCCCGTGCAATGACACCCGGGTGCCGGCCCCGGGAGGGGACGCGATGGTTAGCTTCCAGTTATGGGCGCGGGCGATTTGGTCCACGATGGCCAGGCCGAGCCCGCAGCCCCCCTCGAACCGCGTGAAGTAGGGTTCCGTAGCGCGCGGGAGGTCTTGCGGGTCAATACCGCATCCGTTGTCTACCACGCTGAGGGTTACTGTGTCGGCCTCGGGCTGCACCTCGACAGTGATTGTCCCGCCCTCATGCGAGGCACGGAGGGCGTTGATGACCAGATTGAGGACGCCACGCCGGAGCAGGTCTTCGTCTGCCAGCACGCGGTACCCGGTCTGGGCGTGCTCTAGGGTAATGCCGCTGGCTTCCAACTCGGGCTCCACCACTGACAACAAATGGCCGAGGAAAGCGTCCAGGTCGACCGGCGCCAAGTCCGGCGCCTTGGGCTTGGCAAGGGCCAGGAACGAATTGATACGCCCGGCGGTCCGGTCGACCTCGTCAATGATATTGTGGGCGACGCGCTTGGTTTCGCGGTCGGCGTGGGCGGCATTGCTGATAGTTTGGGCAAGGCCGCGGACGATGCCCAGTGGATTCTTCGTTTCGTGGGCCAGCCCCGCGCCCAGTTGGCTCAGCCGCTCGTGGTGGGTGGCGCGCTCCTGCGCCAGGCCGAGCGCGGCCTGCAGGCTGCGCTGGCGCAAGCGGGCCAATAGGACCCACGTGCCCAGTAGGATCGCGCCGACGGCAACTGCACATGCGATGGCCAATTGAAGCTGGTCGCGCCGAAGTTGCCGGCGCATGGGCGCCGCATCGAGAACGACGCTGAGCCGGTAAGGCCCGGCGGGGAATGGAATCCATTGGGCCAGGTCCTGCGCGCCGCGGCCGCCCCCGCCGCGACGCCGGCCCGAGCCGGGTGCGGGGCAGGTCAGCTCGGGTTCGGTCGCCATGACAAGCCGGCTTTCCAGCCAGCACGGCGTGGCGAGGGGCCCTTCGGGCAGGAGGCCCATGTCGCCCGCGGACGCGATGATGCTTCCTTCCCGAGTTCTGAGTTCCAGTGCGAGGATGCCGGGGGTTGCCGCCAGTTCCTCGAAGATGGCCGCGAGCCGTTCACCATGGTAGCGGCCCATACGGCCATGTGCCCGGATGCCCGCCGCAAGTGAATCGAGGACGGTTCGACCGCGCTCGAGCATAACCTGGCGATGGGCTTGCGCCTCGGTCCGGTAGTTGCGGTAAAGCAGGAGCATGCTGGCAGCCGCGATGAGTGCGGCTGCCAGCAATGCCCAGCCCACAGGTTTTCTTTGTCCTTCGGTCATCCGCGTTCCAGCGTGCGATTACCCGTGACCACCTCCACCATGGCCCCGGCGCGGACCCATGCCGAGCTCCTGATCGCGTCTTAAACCTTGGCCTTGGCCCAAGCCTTGGCGGTGGTCCGAGCCTTGGCCCAAGCCTTGGCGGTGGTCCGGGCCTTGGCCCAAGCCTTGACGGTGGTCCGAGCCTTGGCCCAAGCCTTGACGGTGGTCCGAGCCTTGGCCCCGATTCCAGTTCTGGCCACGGCGCCGGCCTTCACCCCAGCCTTGACCGGGTTCTCGGCCCCCGCGTTGGCCTGGCCCCCATGTCTGCGCTTGGTCCTGGCCCCTGCCCCAGCCACGGCCTTGCCCGAGCCCTTGGCCCCAGCCTCGGCCTTGGCCCGAGCCTTGGTCCCGCCGTGGGCCCATGTCGCGCTTCCCATCGGGCCGCGCAGCGGCAGCACGGTCGTCGCTAGTCTTATCACCATAGGCGTCAGCGTTTTCCTCTCCGACCGCATCGGGCACAACGGCGCCATCAGCATCGACATAGTTTGGGGTCTCGCCCGTAGCCCAGCCTCGGCCACGTCCCGCGCCCCGGCCTTGGCGTTGCCCGGGCCCTTGGCCCCAGCCTCGGCCTCGACCATGTCCCGCGCCCCGGCCACGCCGAGTCACGTAGTTGTCGCAGGCGCCGTCACCGTCGCGATCGACGAACAGGTCGTTGATGCCATCGCCGTCCTCGTCCACGAAGTTATCGCAGACATCATCGCCATCGGCATCAACATACAGCGGGCCGCCTCGGCCCTCTCCGCGCCCTTGGGCGAGTGCAAAACCACCCACAAGAGCGACACAACAGACCACGGCCAATCCCGTGCGACAGTGTTTCTTTAACATGATACACCTTCCTTTCTTGGCGCGCCTCACTTCAGGCGTGCCACGTTGAGCGGCGTTTTCAACATTCGCCTGTAGAGGGAGCAATCGGCGTGCCAAGTCTGACGCACCATAATGGCGCTGTAATTATGCAATGAAGGAACGGTTGAGCGCAATGTGTGCAAGTTTTGCAGTGCGAAGTGCGAAGTGCACCGTGCGCCCTCCGGGGCGGTTTGGGGTTCTTTAAGTGGTCCAGGCTTGGTATACTGGTCTGGTGGGAAAGAGACAAGGGGTTGCAACCCCTTGTCTGGTTCGGCCGGTATGACGGCCTTACCGAGGCGGAATGTAGGAGGGACGAGCAATGCAAATGACTTTCCTGAAGAGCCCGGTACTTCTGGGCGTTGCCCTGGCCATGGCGGCGCCTATCGAGACGCCCAAACCGCCCGAGGGGATGGTCTTCGTACCGGCGGGTCCATTCATCATGGGAAGCGATGTGGGCGACGCGGATGAATCGCCAAAACATATCGCCACTACAGGCGCCTATTTCATCGACAAATACGAGGTGAGCAACGCCGCGTTCAAGCAATTTGATCCAGACTTCACGTATCAAAAAGGCCGGGAGAATCATTCGGCTATTGTCACCTGGGAACAGGCCGCTGCCTACGCGAAATGGGCCGGGAAACGTCTGCCTACGGAGAAGGAATGGGAACGGGCGGCGCGCGGTACCGACGGGCGCACCTTTCCTTGGGGCGAAACCCACGATCCGACCTTCTACAATTGGGACGAGAGCTACCCGCGCGGCGGGTCGCAGGCCTGCCCGGAAAGCCCATATGGCTGCGTGGACATGGCTGGCGGGGTCTGGGAGTGGACGGCGGATTGGTACAAGCCGTATCCTGGCAATGACATACCCTGCGAGGCATATGGCGAGAAGTACAAAGTGATGCGCGGCGGCTCCAGCTTCAATGATGTGGCCATGGTCCGCACGACGCACCGCTATTACCTCCCGCCGAATTCCACGGGCAATTACCATGTGGGGTTCCGCTGTGTGAAGGACGTGGAATGACAAATGAGGGAGGGCGAGACTCCTGTCGAGCCGTCGGGGCGGGTGCGGCTCGACAGGAG
>CAYRLQ010000112.1:0-12261 GCA_964425145.1 uncultured Nitrospiraceae bacterium | reverse complement strand
CAACAAGACGAGACCGACCTCATGCCTTATGTGGTCCTCGATGACCTGCTCTATCTATTCGCGAAACGGCGCATGGCCTTGCCCGATTGCTGGCGCATACTCTGCCACCGGCGCAAGGATTACGACCCCGAGCAACTCCGCGCCTGGACCGCCGATTTCGGCAAGCGCTTCGTTCACAACCAGTGGAAACGCGACCAGCACCCCGTCACGATGAAGGTCATGGACCTGGACCTGGACCCCAAAACCGGTTTCCGGTTCCCCGTGGCTCAGAGCTTTCAACACGAGCTGGACGCGCTTGCCGCGGCGCGCCTCGAGGGCTGAGCCGTCCCGGTGCAGCACGGGCGTGTTTACCAAAAACATACTAACCGTCAGCAAGGTGGGGCTTTACAGCACAACGTTGAGAAAACCGCCGACCACAAGAGAGCACAGAAGCATAATGGCGGTGCTCTGAAGCAGGCCCCACAGGCCAAGCTCTTTGGCGAGCATGGTGAAGGTGGCGATGCAGGGGAAGGACATGGCAAGAACCGTCACGCTGATGACGAGCTGTTTGGGGGTCAAGTCGAGGGTGCCCACCATGCCCACGGCCACGTCTTTGCGCAAAAAACCAATGACGAGGGCGATGACTGCGTCTTTAGGCAGGCCCAACACCGTCGTGATGACCGGAGCGGTGAAATCGGTGAGTATGTGGAACAGCTTTAGATAGAAGAGCACGTTAACCACGAAAACCCCCGCCAGCACAATGGGCAACGCCTCACGGAAGAAGCCGATCATGCGCATGCGAAGCTTTTTCGACAGCGTCCCCCACGAGGGCAGCCGGTATGGCGGGATCTCGAGTATAAGTTCGGGGCTTTCACCTTTAAGGAAGATGTTGAGGATACGGCCCAGGATGACCCACACGAAAAACAGCGTAAGATAAACCAAACCAACATAGTGGAGACCATAATCGCCCAACAGCCCCCAGATCATGGCCTGAAGTGCCGCGCAAGGCACTGCGATGCACACTAGAGTGGCGGCAATAAAGCGCTCCCGGCGGCTCTCGAGAACGCGCGTAGCCATGACGCCCGGCACGTTGCAGCCAAAGCCCAGGAGCATGGGGATGATGGCCCAGCCATGAAGACCTACGCGGTGCATGATGTTATCCAAGAGGACGGCCAATCGCGGCAAATAGCCCGAGTCCTCTAAGAACCCCAGCATGAGATAGAATGAGAACACGTACGGAAAGACCATGCCGATGGGTACGAACAACCCGGTGCTCAGCACGCCGAAAGATTGGACAAAATCGATTTCGCCTTCGATGAGCTTGCCGATGAAAATTTCGTATAGAAAACTGCCAGGGCCCAATCGGCCGCTGAGCCACAGCATCACCGGTTTCCAGCCTCCCTCGAAGACCGGTTCGAACACGTAGCCTATCAGGCTTTCGCCGACGAAACGAATCAGCACGAATGTTGCCAGCAAAACCCCCGCTGCAATCGGGAGGCCGCTGGAGGGTTTCACCGAGATGTCGCCGAGCCACTCGAGGAACGTATGATGCCGGTGTTCGAGGGATTGGACCGCGTCGACGATTCGGCCGACTTCCGTCCAGCGTTCTTCCTCCGTGCGTTCGGATACTTGGGGATTGGCCGCCTCGGGAATCCGCGACACGAGGTTCTTGATGCCCTCGCCCGTGATGGCGACAGTGGGTACCACCGGCACGCTAAGCTCCTGCTCCAGTTTCTCCACATCGATGTAAATGCCCTTATGCTTGGCATCATCCCATATGTTGAGCGCGATGATGAGGGGGATGTCCTTTTCGAGGAGTTGCAGGACCAGGTGCAGGTTGCGCTCGAGATTGGTGGCGTCGACCACGCCGACGACTACGTCCCCGTCCTCGAGCATGGCCACGGCAATCTCTTCCGCCTTAGACGTGGGTTCGAGGCCGTAGGTGCCCGGCACGTCGATTAACAGAGCCTTTTCATTCTCAAGCTTCATGGTGCCTTGAGTAAACTCGACGGTCGTACCGGGATAGTTCGAGGCCACCACGTGGATGCCCGTCACGCGTGAGAATACCACGCTCTTGCCTACATTGGGATTCCCCATCAGGAGAATCTTTTTCATTGGGCGAGCTCCACGACGATCTTTCCGCAAATCCCACGGCCGAGCGCTGTCTGCGCGCCCCCGACCTGAAGCACCACTGGCCCCCGCCCGAAGGACCCACTGATTTTAGTCACCTTCACGCCGGGGCGGATGCCCAACGCCCAGAGCCGGTTATGAATCGCTCGTCCCCCAAGAATTTCGATGATTGATACAGTTTCGCCGACTGGAACGGATGTAAGTGGAACGTGCTTTGGCATAACGCCCCTATTTTCTCCGCGCACGACGGCCCAGCTTGTTCCGGACCGCGGTTGATGCATTCGTATCGACAGCTCGGCCTTTCCCTCGCGATGATGCGGGCCCGTTGGGATGATGCTCCGGGGGTGCGCAGCCTTCGACCTTGCCCTCGAAGAGGGAAGAGGAGTCATCCGATTCACAACCGCGCCGGAAGCACGCCATTGCACTGCGGACGGCTGCGGCGCGCGTTTCATCGCCGAGAATGTAGCGCATGAGCCATACCAGCCCGCGCCCGGTTTCCGAACTCATGAGATGTTCCATCTTGCAGGCGTCCGCGAGGGCCGCCCCTTGCGACACACCCAGCACATCCTCAAAGAGCTTTGCCAGCACCCGAAAATTATGCTCGACTCGGTGTGCCATCCGGTGGCCTTTATTGGTCAGCAGCAGAAACCGGTTCGGGTCTTCCTCGACCCAGCCGCGTTTCTTGAGCTGCGCAATCGCTATCGAGGCCGCGCCGCGCGATACGTCCAGCCGATCGGCCACATCGGTCGAGCGTGCATACCCAAGCTCATCGCGCAACGTGTCGATTGCCATGAGATAATGCGCCGCGGAATGGGTGATACTGTTGTTTTCGAACGCACGCCAATAGCTGGCGTCGTTGACGGTTGTGTTCATGTATCCTTCCTCTTGTTAAACTTATTAAACATGTGTTCTGCATAACTTATACCACGTATGTCGCTTGGTGTCAAGAGCGAAGTGCAAAGAGTAAAGGGTAAAGTGTAGACTGACAATGGTGAAGTCTGAACCGAGGGAGGACGGACCGATGCGGATCAGTTTTTGACAGGATTGAGTAGGGTAGAGAGGCAGGCTCAAGCTAGGCTTGGTTCCTGACTCTCTACCCTACTCAAAAAATACGTGACCGAACTTACGAAATGGTGTACTTAAGGGATGGGCCTAAACGTGATAATCAGGAGGGCATGAGCTATGGAGAAAAGGACAGTTGCGCGTCGCGCGTTTTTCAGGCGTGGGGTCATAAGCGCTTTTCTCGGGGCGCTCGCTTCGACGAACTCGAGGGCTGCGAGACACGGAAAGGACGCTGATATGCGCGGAAAGCAAAGGCTGGCGCTGGACCGGCTTCAGACGTGGGAAGGGCTTGGATACGGGATGTTTATCCATTTCGGGATGAGCACCTTTCTGGAGCAAGAGTTGCCCGACGGTAAAGCGCCGGCTACGGCCTATGCGCCTGATCGGCTCGACGTAAACCAGTGGATTTCCGTAGCCCGAGATGCCGGCATGAAGTATGCCGTACTAAGCGCGAAGCACGTTGCAGGCCATTGTCTATGGCCAAGCGACCGCACCGATTACACAGTGGTCCATAGCGGCGACAAGACGGACGTCGTGGAGAAATTCGTCGAGGCCTGCCGCAAGTGCGGGGTTCTGCCCGGCTTATACTACTGCTCGTGGGATAATCACAACCGGTTTGGGAGCAAGACGCCTTCTGGGCCGAGAGAAGGCTTGGCACCCTATACCACGTCGCTTTACCAAACCTTCCAGACGGCTCAGGTTACGGAGATTCTCACCCGTTACGGACCCATTGCGGAGGTATGGATTGACATCCCCGGCGTGCTTGGAAGAGGGTACAGGACCTTTCTCTACCAGCATATCGCCGACCTGCAGCCCGACACGGTTGTTATGATGAACAGCGGAATCTCGACGGGAGAGACCTATAACGTTGATTACGCATGGCCGTCCGATTTGATCGCCATAGAGCGGCGGCTCCCGCCGGAAAGCGGCCACAAGAAGTGGCGGACAATCGAGGGGGAAGAGTATTATCTTCCCGCCGAGGTTTGCGACCCCATCGGGAAGGAGTGGTTTTATGTAGAAGGCGACGTCCCGCGGCCCGACCAAGAACTCATCGAGCAGTTCGAGGGGTGCCGGGCGAGGGGCGCCAGTTTTCTCCTCGATGTGCCGCCCGATAAGCACGGCCTGATTCCCGATGCCTCTGCACAAGCGCTCCGACGCCTGCGAGAGAATGCCGGGCTTTGATAATGAACGAAGGTAAGCGCTCAGCCATCAGTCGTTGGCTCTGAGCCATCGCCCCGTGTTGGGCCGTATAATGAAACTCCAGTTTTTTCAACCACGGAGTCCACGGAGACACGGAGAGAAACTGTGAAAAATGGTTCTCAGTGCTCTCCGTGGTTCATGTCCAGCGCGAGGTGTCCACATACTAGCTGGATTGGTGGAGTTTGGTGATGAGGCGGGTGATGTGGCCCTGCATTTCGGTGGTGAGGTCGTCAACGCACTTGCTAAACCAACTGTGGCATGCCAGCGCCGGGATTCCCACGCATAATCCCGCGATGGTGGTGATCAGCGCTTTGGAAATGCCGCTGGACAAGACCTGAGGGTCGCCGATGCCATGGGCGGTGATCGTGTTGAAAACGGTGAGCATGCCTAGGACGGTGCCAAGCAGGCCGATGAGCGGACTGATGCCGGCGATGATCTCGAGAAGTGTGAGTCCGCGCTCGAGGCGGCCTGCTTGGACACGGCCGGCGGCATACATGGCTTCGCGCACTTGGGCCGGATTGAGATGGCGTAGGCGTAGCACCTCTTCCACGATGCGCGAGAGCGCCGCGCTGGAGCTTCGGCAGACCTGCAGCGCGCCCTCGGCCGAGGCTTCCCCGGCGTATTCCTCGATGGCGCGGATCACTTTGACATCGATCACTGCCGCACGGCGCAACGCGATAGCGCGTTCGATGATGATCGTCACTGCCACCAGCGAACATCCGGCCAAGGGGATCATCGGCCAGCCTCCCTGCGCCAACATGTCCAGCGTTTCGAACATCTTCCCTCCCTACTTCAGGAAATTAAAGGTCCAGGTGATTTCCAGGTTCTTCGAGCGGTATACGTCGGGCACCTTGAAGGGAAACGGCGGGAATGGCCCGGCTTGCTCGATGGCCTCTTTGCACAGCGGCGCGAAGCTGGCCGAGTCTCCGGACTCGACAATCTCCGCGTACAGCAGTTTCCCGTTAGGAGTGATCGCACACTCCAGGAGCGCTTTTGTCGGCGAGGTGCCTGAGTACCTCAGTGTGAGCGCCGCCCACCATTTCGCTTCAACGCGCCGACGAATCTCGAGCAGATAGGGCGCGATCTCGTCCTCCATGGCTTCAAACCCGATGAACCCTCTGCGCTTGACGCCGCCGTCGATGCGACTGCGTGCTGGGCGCGGCATAGGTGTCGTCTGTGGCAGGAACCCTTGCCCGGCCCGGGCAAACTCGACCCGCTCGGGCGCCAACTCCGGTGCAGGGGGCGCTTCGGGCAAGAAGCCCGCCTCGGCCAATGCTACAGCCGCATCATCCGCCTTGGGTGCGGATTCAAGCCTTTCCGGCTCAGGTTCAGACTCGGGTGCGGGTGCTGGCTCGGCAGGCACCTCGGAAACCCGTGTGGCGCTGTCCAAGTCGTCAAAGTCAGGTGCGGCCTGGGTGCCTTCGACCTCTGAAAGGTCCTGTGCCTTCGAATCCCGGTCCGAGATCAGGTCTGTGGGTTCGACGGGCACGTCGGCCGGGGTGTGGGTTTCCACCAGGCGCCGTGGGCCACGCGGTTCCGCCGGCTGAAGGTTCAACACGATCGGCTTGCGGTGCGACGTCCATCCCATTACCTCTTGAGTGGACCAACACCCGCTCGGTGATAGGATTGCAACATGCAACACCACCGAGAGAATAGCTGCCAGCATCAGCCGCTTGGAATAGCTCATCAAAACTCTCCAGGGACACACCGGTGCTGCATCTTACCAAAAAGGCGACGGACACCTGAATGTAAACAGTGTGGATACCATTGGGCCGTTTTCCACCGCCCTGGAATGAAAAGGCTCCAGGCCTTGTCAACTGCGTGGTTATTGGCTATAATGATCGGTTGTATCTTTTCTCGGCCTTTGTTGACAAAGGATGAGGTATGCGACACACGGCAAGCTTGGTGGCGGCAATGGAAGGGATCAGCCGCCCGGCGTTTCGTCTCGCGAGAGAGCTCGCCAGTAACAGCCGCGCTGGGTTGACAGTCCGGTTTCTCTCGAGGAAGCTCGAGCTCCCCGAGGAGGAAATCGAATATCTCGTTGACGTCAACCACCGTTTCCTGTTTATGGACCTGACGAAGATCAAACTGGTCCCAGAAGGTTTCAGCGGGGTCAAACGCATTTCGCAGGGATTAGAAAATCGGGGTGATGTGCCGTCGCTGTTCCGGCTGGTCAAATCGCTCAGCGGCCATGATTTTCGGCGGTTCGAGGAACAAGTCGGGTTGGACAAGCCTGGCCCCAAGAAGCGCGCCGTTGAGGAATTGCTCGCACGGTATTACACGCACCCGGACTCTGTCGTGGCCTATGTGGCCACGCGTGGTTTCTCGGAGACGGCGCGGGAGCTGTTCGACCTCGTTTGGCAGTCGAAGGATGGCCTGGTGCCAGTGTCGAAGCTGCGCGCGACTCACGAGGGCAGCGACTACGAAATTGAGTTGGGCCTGTGGGAATTATTCCGTGGCTTTGCGCTGTTCGAGATGTTTCGCTTTGACGCAGACGACCGGTTGGTGCGTGTGGCCGGGCTGCTCTCTGAAATACGCCAGTACTGCGAAGCCGCGGCCCACAAGAGGGCGCGCAAGCCCCGCCTGAAGGCGCATCGCGGCGTGCCCGAGCACATCCAAGACCAGGAGCTGAGCTTTTCGGACACGATCTGCCGGCTGGTGGCGGCGTTGGCTGCGAAGCCGGCACGGCTGCGCGGTGATGGGGAGCTGTTTCGCGACGATTGGCAACGGCTCGAGGAGATTTGCCCCGAGGAAACCGAACCGTCTCTTGCCACGAGTCTATGGGCGGCCGAGGGCGTGGGCTGGCTGGCGCGGGTTGACAATGAACTGCGTGCAGGCGAACTGGAGAGCTTGCTCGAGATGGATCGCTTCAGTCGCCACCGTATCCTATACGAGTGGCTGGTCAGTATCGAAAGCGAACGCGCTTCACTGCGCACCCTAATCAACGTGCTGGAGGAGATGAAATCGGGCGCCTGGTATCCGACGATTGATTTCGTAAAGTATGCTACGTCCCTCAACACAGAGAACGAAGAACCGGTCCTGAAATCTGCGGGTGGCCATTGGCAATACATCAGCCCGAGCGTCGCGGGGCATTGGGAACGGGCATTGGCCCATTCGCTCGAGGAAACGTTCTTGTGGCTGGGCGTGGTGGCCCGGGGGGAAACTGGCGGGGTGGGCCTGTTCAAGATCACAGAACTGGGCGAGTGCCTGCTGACCGGCAAAGAGACTGAGAAGATGGCTGCCCGGTATCCGAAACGCGAAGCGGAGATCATCGTTCAGCCTAATTTCGACATCGTGGTGCCTACGCAGGACATGGACCCTCTGCTCACTGTAGCGCTGGACCAATTCGCGGTGCGCTCGAGCACGGGCAATGCTACGGTTTACAACGTGACCAAAGACTCCTTCACCCAAGCGATTCAAGAGGGTCACGACGGCGGTGGGTTTGTGGATTTCCTGGTGGCGCACAACCGCGGTGCCACGCTACCTGCGAACGTCATGACCACTTTGGATGATTGGCGGGGTGGGATGAAGCGTGTGCGGCTGCGGATGGTGCCGGTGCTGGAATCGGACGACCCGTTGGTGCTGGCCGAGTTGCTGCACCGGCGCCGGTTTAAGAAGTACTTCAAGGAGATCGACCCGCACAAGATGGCGCTTTATTCAAAGGTCACAAAGGGGGACTTGACCAAGACCCTCGAGCAAGACGGGTTTATCGTCGAATAGAGGGGGGGACCAGCAAGTCGGCGTCTGGCCGTGGTTTCTTTAACAACCATATTCTTTTCTGGCTGAGTCCATCGTCACATGCCGCTCCATTCAGTCGGGCTTCTCTCTCATGCTAAGTTGGAACCCCTCACCGGTCAGGATGCTTGCGTCCACGACAGGGACTTCGCCGGATTCGGGCAACACGACCCGCATCGGCGCGAAGTCCAGGATGTCGTTTTGGATATCAATCCCCGGCATCACGCGCTCGAGCTCCATGCCGCGTTCAGTCAGGTGGAAGACCCCCACGTGCGTGATGTAGAATATCTCCTTGCCCATTTTTAGGGCCTCTTGCCCATTGAACGTGACCTCGTCGACGGTTTCGACGAACTTGGGCTTCCCGCGCTCGACGATACGCATGCGGTCCCCGAGGACGTCAACGCGCGTGTGCGCCATCCAGCTCGAGATGAAAAACGTCGTCTTCGCCGCGGTGGTGAAATCTATGAAACCGCCGGGACCGACGTAGTTAATCGCGCCTTCGCCGCGCTTGGATACGTTCACGTTGCCGTTGCTGTCGGCCTGAAGCACACCGACTATCGTGGCGTCAAGGTTCTCGTAGCACCGCTTGAAGGCCTCGGTCGAAGAGACTATTTCTTTGGGCGACACGGCCACGCCGAAAAAGACGCCCGGCGCCGGCAGTCCGCCGATTACGCCGCTCTCGGTAAAGAAGGTGATTTCATCGACAAGACCTGCTTGGGCCAGCAGCCGGCACACCTCCTCGGCCAGACCCGTGCCGATGTTCACAAACGCGCCCCTGTATATCTTCTCCACGAAAAGCTTTGCACCGAGCCGTGCCAGTGCAGCGTCGGCGGCGGTCCGCCTGGGGGTGATCCCGAGGAGCCAGTTGACGAAATTCAGCCGCGCTATACCTTCGGTCACTGGCACGTCGCTGTTGACCGTAAACAACGGCCAATATTTCCGGTGCGGAATCGCAGGGGCCTGCTCCGTGCCGGAAAATACCACGACCGCGTCCACCATGTCCGCGGGAAGAAACACCTTGTCGTAACCTTTGTCCACGACAAGGCCCACGTTTGCGATGACAATGCCGCCGTTTTTCTTGGCCGCGTGCGCGATCTCGTAGCTTTCACCGAACATGGCGCAGTTTTTCACATAGAGGTTGCCCTCACGGTCGGCGGCGGGCACGTTAAAGAGCGCGACATTGATCTTAGGTATGCGATACCGAAGCTGGTCACCCTCCACGGCGACCCATTGTTCGGCAGTCTCATCGTCCAGAGGTGTACCCCGGCCCACACGGGGGTCCATGAAGGTGCCTACGCCTGTCCTGGTGAGAATCGAATCCTCGCCACGGGTTTGGGCGTCGAACAGGAATGCCAGGACCCCCTGCGGAATGCACTGGAGTTCCACGTGACCCGCGTCGGCCAGTTTCAGGAGCGACTTAAACGTTTCGAGGTGCCCAGTGATGAACCGCGTGACAAGGCCCTCCTGGCCAAGCTCCTCGACCGTGCCGGGTATGCGTCCACGCCCACCGATACCCCCGACAGTCAGCACCTGAAGGTCGCGCGGGTGTCCCGTCTCCTCAAACAGTTCGCGCATGGCCCAGTATAGGATCGAGGCGCGCTGGTTGCCGGCCAGGCCCGAGAGCGCGACCGCGTCTCCGTCGCGAATGAGATTCACGGCCTCACGTGGGCTCATAAACTTGGGATTGTCGGGCACCCTATAGGCCTTGCGCGTGTCGCGCCAGTCCCAAGTCAGCCGCCATCGCAGCGTGTGGAGTAGGAGTTTCGTCTTCGTCAGGGTGTTCATTTTAGAGAGTCCCACCTTTTATACGTTAGCCGTCAGTGGCTGGTCCGCATTCTCGGCGACCTTTCGGAGAAGCGTCGCGTGTTGCTCGGTAATCTCCCTGTGACCACCCGTGCCGTTGCAACATTCTTCAGCTCGAGTCTCTTGTTTCCCATGTCGGAAGGGTAAACGCGACGCTGCCGGTAAGTCAAGCAATGGGTCGCATTCCCGCGCAACGCGTTGCATCGGTCGAGAATACCACCTATAATGCCCCTGGAATAGAGATGAGGAATGCCGCTTTGGCCGAGACACCCCCATATATGGTGATTCCGCCCGGAAACCAACTGCTCTTCATTAAGTGTACGCTGGCACTATTGGCCCTGCTGCTGTTGGCGGTCCTGGTCGAAATGGTCCGGCGCCGCGCGCAGAGGAAACGGCTGGTCAGGGCAAAATGGCGCAGGGCAGAAGAAATCGCCAAAAGGAAGGGAGTCTCGGGTGAGGACTGGGAACTGTTGCGCACACTGATTCAGCGGCAATCGCCTTTGGCGCCATTGCGCGCTGTAGTTGCGCGTCAGCACTTCGACGCGTGCGTCGAAGCGGAACTGGCCAAACTCGAGGACCGAGGCGACCTCGAGCAGTATGAGACCGCGGGGGCGCGGCTGCGCGACCTCCGGACGCGGCTCGGGCTCGATTTCGTACCCTATGGCCAACGGATCAACTCGACGCGGGAGCTGACCACTGGCCAACCCTTGTGGGTTGCGCCCGGGGCCGGCGCCACGACAAATTGGTTCCGCACGCGCGTTGTGGAGGTTGACGAGGCTCACTTTGCCGTGACCCCATGGCGGAGTTCAGATACGCCGCTGCCGGCGCTCGAACCTGATGAGGATGTCCGCTGCCACATGTGGCGCGATGACGACGCCCGCTACGCCTTCACGACGACGGTGGTACGATTTGAGAAGGTGCCGCCGATCTGGGTCTTTCACCACACGGCCGAGCTTCAGCGTACGCAATCGCGCGAGTACTACCGCCTGCACGTAGACCAGGCCACCACAGTTGGGGTTTTGGACAGGCGCGTGACGCGTGACATTACAAAACTGCACCAACAGCCTGTTGCGGCGCAGTTTGGCGGAACCATTACAAGCCTCAGCGGCGGCGGCCTTGCCCTCCTTGTCGATGAGACCATCGCGGTACAGTCCGTGCTACGCGTCAAGTTGAAGCTTCCCGGCGAAGACCCCTTCCGGGTTCACGTGCGGGTGGTCAACTCCGAGCCCGTTCCCCGCCAGCGCCACCGGATTCGCGCCAGCTTCCTGGATGCCGATGAGGACACGTGCGACCGCATCGCGCACTATATCATGCACCGTCAGCAACTGCTGCTTGCCTCCGAAGAGAAGGCCGGCGAAGAGCCGGAGTGACGCCGTGAGTGTCTTGTCCGAGGCCGCACGCGGCTTGCGACGTAATCTCCCTGCAGTGGCTGTATACGTACTCATCACAGGCGGCACTACGGCGATCAGGCGCGTGTGTGACCTGCTTGTCGCCGGTGGGATCTTTTTCACACTTGAGCCGTCTCCGCTGCGCGCTTACAGGTTCGCCATGGACCTGTTCGTCGCGCTCGGGCACACCGCGGCATCGGTGATGGCTTTTTCCCGCATGGGCCGGGAGCTCGACCGCCCGCTATGGAAAGTTGCCGACGATCGAGAGGCCTTCAAGCGGTTTTTCACGTTATGGTTCTTGATTTTATTGAGTTTTCTAACTGTGATTCGACTCTTCGAGCGCGTCGCTGAAACGGCCCCAGACAGTGGCTGGATCTCTCTGCTCAAATTCCTCTACTTTTCCATGTTTCTGTTTTCTATACCCGTCGGCGCGTGCATTATGTTCTCGGGCCATTTACTCTGGAGTGAGCTTCCGCAGGATCTCGCGCCGCTCGTCTACCAACTGCCCAAAACCGTCGCCGTGGTCTTCGTAAACTTCCTCATGTTTGTCGGGCACCTTGCCTTGATAGACTTCCTGGTTGACAGACCCGAGCTGCGATCCGCGTTGTGGTTCTTGGCGCTCATCGACGTCCCCTTCGCCCTGGTGGATTGTTTCGTATTTGCCGGAATCTGGCTCATCTGCATGGTGCACCGCAAAGAAATGGAGGAACGGGACCGAAACATCGATTTCAACTTTTGAGCATCACCAAATCCCGTTCGAGGGGCAAGAGCAAATGCAGATCACCATGCCCTACGGTCCTGGTCAGTGCCACGCGGAGCTCGCCTGGGGGCGCCATCTTGGCACACTGGACATCCGCGATGTGCCGGAACTGCCCAACCGCGATGAGGCTATCTCCCACGCTATCGAGCACCCTATCGGTTTGGATAAGAACATCTACGAAATCGTCGCCCCGGGCGAGACTGT
>CAYRLQ010000111.1:0-12279 GCA_964425145.1 uncultured Nitrospiraceae bacterium | reverse complement strand
CGATGGGGTGCGAGAGATTGCCGCGTCGCTTCGCTCCTCGCAATGACGAACGTGTGTATTCTGGGGACAGTATACTTATTGACGACGACAGAAGTAATGCAATGCCTCATGCGGCCGAAAGGTGCTCTGCCAGGGCTTTCGCGAAAGGCGGCCCATTGCATTGCTTTTGCAGTTCTCAATAATTCAGTCGTTCTTGGTCTTTGGTCCTGGTTTTCGCTTCCTACTGAATTAAGTATACTGTCCCCAGAATATGTCACTCGATAGGTTCGAGGACGATGTTGCGGAACTCGATGGGCGTGCCCTCGCTTTGGAGTCCGATGCAGCCGTCGGTCACGGTGGTTTCGGTGGCCTCGTTTTGCAGCAAGCCGTTCACGTACAGGCGAATCGTGTTCCCTTCACACACGGCCTCCATGGTGTTCCACTGGCCGATGTCTTTCTCATTGTGCGGATGCTTCTTGGGCACGCGCCGGTCTTTCTTGTTTGTATGTTCCTTGAAATCGGTACGACCGATTACCCAAAAATCGGCGGCGTTTTCGTCGGCGAGCTGGCCTTCGATGGACTTGGGCCAGACCATGTCCCTGCCGCTGATGTGCATGAGCAGGCCGCTGTTGCCGCCCTTTCCGGGCCCGGGCCAGCGCCATTCAAGACGCAACTTGTAGTTGCCGTACTTCTTCTCGGTGCGCATGTAGCCCGCCGGCTCGCCCGTGCAATGCACCACGCCGTTGCGCACCGACCATACCGTCGCCGGGTCCACTTTTTCGTCCGGGATAAAGAGCTTCCATCCCGTGAAATCTTCACCATTGAATAATTCGATCGTCTTGGGCGCCGCCTCGGCCCCCTGCTCTCCTTCCGCCACAATAAACGGGACAAACACCACAAAAGCCACCACAATCTCCAGCGTCAACCTCGACAAATCTCGCATTATCTTCCCTCCTTCATCGTTCGCTCGGCGATGCCAACTCACAGGCTAATAGCCTGTGCTACGCTTAACCTCACAGCCACCAATAGGTAGGGTCGAACTCCTGCTCGACCGGATAACCCACGGGCCTTTTCGGTCACGCAGGAGCGTGACCCTACCGAGGGCGCCAAGAAACGCGAACCCATGAGTATATTCCTGTCTCATTCACAAGGTCGCCAATGTGGTCATTGGGGAGCGCAATGACGACCGTGTCGGCGAAAAAGAAGCCCCAAACATGAGACGCGCAAATGAGAAGTTATTCTGGAAGGAACCTTTAGGCGAACACGTCCAGGTTGAAGCCATTGGCCGGGCCCCGGAACGCGAAGGTCTCCCCGTCCATCTCGAGTGTGGCCCCATCCTCGGCAGGCGGTGATTCCTCGCCTCGGAGCCGCGCTTCGGTCATGCCCGCAACCTCGTTCAACCGGTTAATGAAACTGCGGCTCTGCGCCATGACATCAAGACGCCGTCGTTCAAGCCGGCGATATTCGGTCTGTTGGGTGGCCCGCGCGTTGGCGTCGCGGCGCTCATGCTGCCGCTGCCACACTTCTTCGGCACTCGGCACAATACGTCGCGCGCCGCTGAGTCCCCTGCCTAAGGCGCTCACGGCTGCGGCCGGCGCGCTAACCGTGCCGTCGCCAAAGCCCACCCGGAAGGTTTGCGGCCGTTCGCGGTTAAAGAGATCGGCCACGCTCCCCTCATCCTCGGGTGAACGAACTTGACCCGTCAAGCCGAACTCGTCGGTGACGCTCCGCCCGGCCCTAAACACCGGAAGCACAGAGACAGGCCCCGTCGTCTGTCCTATTCCGAAACCCATTGTATTCACCTTGGACTAAACGGACCCAGCCTTTTTCACCGACTACAGTATACCATTATCGAGGCTGTTTTTCAAGCGATTTCGCGATAAAATCGAATTATGCGATCACTACGAAACGGTCCGCTTAATGACCAGCCTGAGGTTATCTCACAACGTGCGAGATATACGAGCTAGCCGGCGCAGGCGAGGTCAATCCATTCACCGTCAGGGCCGATGGCCAGATCGCCGGTTGCAGGCCATGACCAGGCGGCTGTTTTCTCGAGTAACTCCTCTTTTGACAAGGCGAATTGGGGGCTGATCTCGACCTTGACTGCGATGTCGCCCGCGTCGTCTCGTGGCACCTTGCACCCGGCCGCCTCGAGCCAGTCGCTCCAGTATTCCCGCATAGTTTTCCAGGCGTTCTGAATGCTGTTGCCGCCTTCAAAGGACTTGATCGGCGTGTATTCGCCGGCCCGGTCGATTTCGAGCACCACGGGATCGTGATTGATGAATCGGAGCGCATCGAAGACGAATGTCTCGAATTTGTATCCGTTGGGCGCTGCGGGTTGGATAAGCTCGCCGTTTTCGTTGATACAGGGGATTTTCTTGTGTGCGCGGTGCCATGGAAATACGTCATAGTGGCCATAGACGCGTTCAACAAAGTCCACGGAGAGGATGTGAATGGCCGGGTTGCCGGCGTGATACACGGGCCGGCCGTCGGCGTCGGTCTCGAGCAACTGCGGACAGATGTCCAACTCGGTGTACTCGATGACGCGGTATTCGCCATCGCATAGGCAGTGAACCCCAACGGACTCATATGGGGTTTTCTTGCGGTGGCTCTTCGAAGACATCTCGGCATTGCGGAGCACATGATGGCCGATGAAGAATGGATCGGCGACTTTCACGGCCCAGTTGTCCACCTGAAAATAGCTGAGCATGTCAACGCCGCGGTTGCGGGCGTCATCGATGACACCGTTTTCAACCATGGCCGGCAGGCAGCCGCCGTGGCCGTCAGGGTTCATGGCAAGGCGGTGAAGCGCCTCGAGCATGAATCGGCCTCGATCGTCCACGCATGGAAGCATCCGTTGCTGGACGAATGCGACATCGGCCTCACGGAGGCCGAAGAAGTCATTCTCACGGAAAAACGCCCGTGTCGCGGCGCTGTTCGTTTCGCTGACCATAACGTACCACGGTAGGATACAGCCGTAGCGCCGCTGAATGTTGTGGATTTTCTCCGCGTGAAAGGCAAACAGGGAACGTTGTGAGACTGGGCCGATGGGATAGGCGCCTTTAGGGCCTGGAAAGCCCAGCCGCGAGCCCTGGCCGCCCGCGACGAGAAACAGGCCGACACGTCCTCGGCGCAGTGCTTCCTCGCCGGCGTCCCAAGCATCCCTAGCGTCGTGGCGGTTCAGGTCCGCCTTGGGAATGACCGGCACGGGTGAAATGTGCTCGAAGGATTCAGGAGTAGGCTTTTTACGCACCCACTGATTGATCAGCCGGTCCATGAGAGTAAAATCGACCGTGTCTATTTGCGCCAGCAGGGCCTTTTTCCCCGTTTCGTCCAGCGTGTCCCAAAATCGCAGGACGTGTTCCTGGTCATATTCGGCAAGTCGCTGGCGCGCTTTGGCTTCGGACACGGGCATTACTCGATCCTCCAGATTTTCCCGTGTTTGTCCATTTCAGCGCGCTGTTGCCGGTTTGGCAAGAGTCCGGGCTTGGTGCCCGGAACAAGTTCATACTTCGAGCCGCAGCCATCACAAATGCCATACTCGAATCCCGGCTGTTCGAGAAACTCGCCGCACCGCGGGCACGCGGGCTGAAACTTCTCGTAAAGCTCGGCGGGGTTTTGAAAAACCAGGCCACATTCGGGACATTTAGCGATGTGCTGGGCGCGAAGCCAGCACTTGGTGAACTGCCGGTAGTCGTCGCAGATGCGGCAAAAGGCTCTTCGGCCCACGACCGGCAACGCCTCGTCCGCGCCCCGACGTGCCCTCGCTTTTCCCTTGTCCCCTTTGCCAAACAGCGCCACGATATAGTCTCACATCTTGCTTTTGTGTTGCCCCCATGTGCCTTAGTGCGATGCACAGGTCCACTGCTTGCCCTTGCCGGGGCACTGCCTCGCGCCCACTAGCACGACCGTAGATACTAAGAGGCCCTAACAGAACCCCGGTGGCACGGGCTTCCAGCCCGTGATTCCATGGGCAAGATGCCCATGCCACAGGAAGAATGTGTCTTTCTGTTAGGGGCTCTAAGGCTTTCGCTGATTCAAATCGATGGGTTTTACCTGAGGCCTTGTCCCGGGTCTCACCAAAGGTCTCGTCTCAGGCCTCCGCACACCGAGCTTCATGTTTCTCACCAGCAGCCGGACATGAACCTGCTCCTGGTACACTTCCTCGCCTGACTGTACATTGAAGGACACCTTTTGATTCCAACTTCCAGGCCGAGCCTCGGGCGCCAACTTCAGGTCGATGAAGGTGGTATTGGGCTTGTTGCCCGGGCGGGTGGATAGAAGGATGGCCTCATCGGTGGCGCTGAGATTGGTGATCTCGAAAGGTCGATCGGCTGATACAGCGACGGTGGCGGAGGCTTTCTGAACGTTGGCCCGGTGATTGTGCAAGACCACGCTGTTGGGCGTGATGGAATAGAATGCCTTAATCGCAGCCTTGGCAAAACTGGAGGCGAATGGCATGCGTTTACAGGTTGTTTGAATCTTGAAACGCCCCAGGAAGAACCCTGGTGACATCTCGGGCGACAGCTTTGCTTTGATGCGGTACTCCCGGTGGCCTGGCTTGACCCACTGATCCGGTGGGATTTCTTCGGCCGACAGCTCGAGCCCTTGAACGGAACCCCACGGCTTGACATCGAGTACCTCAATAGGTTCGTCGCCCAGTTGGCGCAAAATCAGGCTGGCTTCAGCGGCGGCGCCCTTCTGGACTTCGCCAAACTCAATATTGTCCGGTTCGAGGGCGAATTCGGGCTCGATCTGAGTGAGCACGTCGATTCTGAGCCGGGGATTGTTCGGGTCATTGGAAAAGATGGTGAGGGTTTTCTTGGATTTGAACCCACCAATCCTTTTCGGGTCAATGGTTATGGCCAAGGTGGTTGCTGAATCCGGCGCCACTATCTTGTCCGTAATCGCAGCGGCCACACACCCGCATGTTGTTTTGACGTCCGTAATTTTCAGAGGCGCCGTTCCTTTGTTGGCGATTGGGACTTCCTTGACGGTCTTGGTGTGATTTGGAACGACGCCGGTGTCGTAGGTGGTAGACTCGACCCATATCTTGGGCTGAGCCGGTGCGCTCGCATCGGCCTGCGGCCCTTCGAGAGACTCGGTCTCGGCCTTGCCCTCGGCTCCAGTTAGGACTTCCGGCGCCAGCGTCACGGCGGGAGGCGACGGCGCGCTTTCCGGCGGGGCCTCGCGGATCTGATGCAAGACCTGGCTGAGCACATACCCAGCGACCAGCCCTATTATCAGAAAAACAATGTGACTACTTTGCAACTTCATGCCTTATTCCATCCTGAATCTGACCTGATATCGGCTTTCCGCCTCCGACAATTCCCGGGATAAGGTTTCGTATATCTCCCCGGTAACTTCGAGACGCAGTTCCATGCCCATAATCAACGCCCCGACTACCGGTTCGAAAACAGGCATGACCGTACTGGCCTTTGGACACTGGCAGCGGATCACGGTGCGCATGGCATCCGCCAATACCGGGCTACTCCCTTTGAAGACGCTGCCCGCCATGACCACTTCGAATTCGTCCTGGCACATGTCCAGGCGTCGCGCCACGGCATTGGCCATCTTGCCCAGGTAGCGCCCGCACCGTTCAAGGATATCACAGGCTGTTGCGTCTCCGTCAAACGCGGCATCGAACACCAGCCTGGCCACAGGCTGGAGGTCGGCGTAGCCCACTTCCCCGCGGTAGCACTTGTAAAAAAGCTCGTCGACGTCTTTACACCCAGCGCGTTGTACAAATCGCTCCGTCAACAGGGTTTTGCCGATGATCCCATCACGGGCGCGCCACACGGCCTTAAGACCTTCGATGCCGATGCTTGATCCTGTGCACTGGTCGCCGAATTCTTCGCCCAGGCCCCCGACGCGGGTATGTTCACCGGTGCGATTTACCCCGGCGCACACGCATCCGGTGCCGCAGGCGACGACGATGCCATATGGATTGCGTGTGCCGCCGCGCAGGCCGGCCATGGAGTCATTGCGAAAGACCCGGGGCGTGTCACCGAACAGGGGCGTGTAGATTTCCCGCTCGAGCATGTCGTAATCCTCGGGAAGGTCGGCGCCGGCAATCCCCATGCCGATGCCGGTGATGTCGCCCAATGCCAATCCGGCGTCGGCGAGGGCCGCTTCGACGGCCTTGCGGTTCGCGACCGCCGCGGGCTCGACACCATAGGTCTCGTAACTGCCCGATCCGGCACGCCCGAAGCCCTTGATACGGCCCTGCTCATCGGCAATCAGGCAGAAGGTCTTCGTACCCCCTACGTCAAGGCCTAGATAGTAGTTCACGAGCCTCGCTCCTGCTCAAATCAAAAACCGCGCGGGACACCTGCCCCGCGCGTGATTGCTCTCCGCTAAACCCAATACGGTTCACTTAAGGTACTTTCGTGCTCGTGCTCGTCATTCGTAATCGTTTCCCTATTTTCGATTACGAGCACGACAAACGAGCACGAGCACGATCCGAGAAACGTTAGCATGGTCGCAGTCTTTCATCACTTTACGTCTACCAAGGCTTAAGTGAACAGCATTGCCGCTAAACCTCAGTTCCCCTGGAGCTTTTCCAGGTCCGTCTGCGAGCGCATGCCCGCTGCGGTATCAGGATATTTCGCAACCACCTCCTTCAGCAATGCCTCGGCGCGAGCCATTTGGCCCAATTGTTTATGGGCCATAGCCTGGATATACATGCCGAACGGCACTTTACTATGGTTGGGATAGCCGGCCCGAAGCTTCTCAAATTCGCCGATGGCTTCCTCGTGTTTACCCAGGTTGTAGTAACAGTATCCTTTCCAGAATTGGGAATTGGCGCACAACTCCGTATTTGGGTAGCGCTGCAGGTACGCGTCAAACTGTTCGAGCGCAATGGCGTAATTCTCGTTTGCGTAACTCCTCTGCGCACGCTGATAATCGGCCTCCGGATCGCCCGAGGTCACGTCCGGGGCCACGGTGGGAGTTCTCCCTGGCTCGGGCGTCGACGGTGCGATGCGAGGCTCAATCGCACTGGGCGCGGTTCCCGGCGGCGGCGGACTTACCCTAATCCGCTGCACCTCTAGCTCTGAAGGCCCTCGAGGAGCCCCAGGGCGTGCCGGGGTTGTCAGAGATGAAGGCGGCGGCGAGAGGTTCAACTGGCGGTAAAGCGTGACAGTCAGGTTATCGATGGTTTGCTGGAGGGTCTCGAGTTTGACCTGGTTTTCCTCGAGCATGCTTTGAAGCGTGCGGCTCTGCTGGTCGCTCTGATTGACGCGGGCGACAAGCTCCGCGGTGGTTTCATTGAGCTTGTCTACAGAACCCCCCAGACCTTGATCCAACCCGACGATGCGGCGATGGCTGTCATAGACGGTATTTTCGAGTTGGCTGCCGCCCATTGAGCTACAGCCTACGGCCAAACACATCAGGCTAAGCAAAACGCCTGTTTCTAATTTCATCACGGCCATGTGATAAAACCCCCCATCGGAACCCCACTCCCTCTTCTCCCTTTGATCCTTCATCTTTCTTACATCGCCTTGTTGAATTCGCACCTGCGGTTCCACTTCCACGCGCTCTCATCGTGCCCCGGCATGGCCGGGTCCTCTTCACCGTAGCTGATGGTGATGAGCCGGTCACCTGAAATGCCCAGTTTCATGAGATGTTCGCGTGCGGCCAGTGCACGTCTCTCACCGAGGGCCAGGTTGTACTCTTGCGTGCCGCGCTCGTCACAGTGTCCCTCGATTTGAATAATCACGCCCGGTACCCGCTTAATCTTATCGGCGTTCTCGCTCAACGTGGCCAAAGCGTCCGGCCGCAAAGCGTAGCGGTCGAAATCGAAATAGACCTTCCTGAGACCTGTGTTTGGGTCCCACAGCAGCTTCTCCAGTTCGACATCCGGCAACGCCTCGCCCGTGGTGGTTTCCTCCGGCCCAGTTGGACCTATAGTATCCTCGGCCGTCAGGTCCGGGCTGATGGGCACTTCCTTCTTCCCCCTGCATCCACCGCTCGTAATCAAGACAAGCGCCAGGCATACCACGCACACTGCCGTAGTCCATCTTAGTAGTGGAAACCGAAGGGACGCCTTCGCTTTGATTGTATTCATCTTCTCCTCCAATATTCGCGATTGGAACCAAATCTCCGCCGCGAGCTTCATCAGGATGGTATCAAAACCGGTGTGTGTCGTCAACTTATTGCGCGTGAAACTCCACTGATAAACTATCCCTGTTCAGATAATCCCACTAATCTCCCCAAGCGCCGGAAAGTTCCCGGCGTTTCGGGCCCTTAGCGGCACGTGCCGTCAACCGCCCCCCTGCCGTCAGGCAACGTTCTCTGAGTACCTCCGCGTCCTACGCGCCTCTGCGTTGAAGGTACAAAACGCAGAGACGCCGAGGACGCGGAGCTACGCAAAGGAAGAACTGGCCACCAAAAAATGGGGACAGTAACCATTTATTGCAACCGTGCAAGAGGTGTGGTAGACTCGGTCCACGACTCATCACAATAAATGGTTACTGTCCCCATTTTCACCCCACAATGCCCATTTTCATGTGTGTGTTTACTGGTTCCATCCGGCCGTGTGGCTGGCGAACCTTTACCTGAGGAGGGAACGGGAAATGGCCTGCGACGACAAAGTGCTCCATGCAACCCGGCAGGAAGGCAAAGACTACGCCGGCACGATCCTCCGCGTGGCGGAGTCGTTCGACGAAGGCGTCCCGGCGGGGGCGGGCTTCCTCGGCCTGCTCGAGATGACCGACAACCTGCTACAGCGAATCCGCTCAGCTTCGGATATGACCCGGCCCCGACGGGCGGGCCTGCGTTCGGCGGCGGTGCTGGTGATGCTGGCGGCCCTCTTCTTGCCCATGGGGGTCTGGACGCCGTCCTCGTCCGCGGAGGTAGCGAGCGCAGTCGACGCGGAGATCAGCCAAAGCTACGCCCAGGCGGATGCCGAAGTGAAGGACTTCGTCAAGTGGACAGCGGCGCATTTCGGCCCGCAGGGCCTGTGGCTGCCCGAAACCGCCTTCGAGGAGCTCACGTCCCCGGAGCGCAAAGCCAAACTCAAGACCGTCAGGGAAGCGTTGGAAGGCACGGGGGCGCTCAGTGCTTACACCGCTTTGGCCGAAGCCGGGGCATTGCGCGACCCGAGCCTCTTGCCGGGGCTGGTGAAGGTGGCGTGGTACATGCAGGAGGGCGGCCAGGACAACCGGTCAAAGTGGATGGCCGTGGCCGCGCTCGGCCGCCTCGGCGACAAGTCGGCGGTGCCGGTGCTCATCCCGCTGGTGGACCACTATAACAAGAACGTGCGCCTGTGGGCGCGGGCGTCGCTGGTGCGGCTGACCGGCCAGAGCTTCGGCGCGGATAAGAAGGCATGGGCCGATTGGGCCAATGCGGCCGGCGCGCAGACGGCCATCACGCCCGCCATCCTCGAGTGGGCGTCGCGCCAGTCCGAGGAACGGATGAAATCAGTCGCGGCCCCGGGACCCGCCCGCGCCACGACGGAGCAGTCGGCGATAAACGAGCGCCGCTGGCGCGGCTTATACGTCGATGAACTGCCGGGCAAGCTTATCTTCAAGGGCACCTACAAACATCGCAGCCGTGGGCACGACCTCTCCGAGCCGAGCACGGTGTGGCTCAAGCAGCCAGAAGGCGGCGCGCTGATCGCCGCCTCGTACTTGCCCGCTTTCGCCACGACTTATGTCGCGTACGGCTCCGCCGATGGGCGTATCGAACGTTACGTGACGTTTCACGCTGCTGCTCGGGGTAAACTGGCGTCGAAGAGGGTGATGGATGTCGGCGAGGACACCGTGACCGTGACGCACGAGGGCGGCGAGAAGGATGGGCAGGTGGAGACACTGACGGTGCCGGACGCCGCCCGGTTTGATCCCAACAGCCGTCCCGACCCGTACGTGGCGGCCAACTTGCTCGTGCGGATGATCCGAGCGCAGCCGGGAGAATCCACGGAGCTTACCTGCTACGACTGGGACAACACCGGCAAAGGCATGGCCGGCTATGACATCAGCATCGTCCAGATGGGTAAGGAAGCCGTCACCGTTCCGGCGGGCACTTTCGAGGCCCATCACCTTGTCCAAACACAGACGTCGTTCGGCGACACGTGGTACAAGAAGCGCCCTGGTCACGTCACCGACTTCTGGGTGCTCGACAACGGTGTGATCGTACGCATCCTGCGCCACCGCGAACCCTACGAAGTGCTTCTCGCCTCTTACGAGAGTCCTGACCCACTACCGGGGCTGACGCAGCAGGCCGCAGCCGCCCCTCAGCCCGGTCTTGACCTGGTCGCCGAGGCCGAGAAAGAAATCCAGGCACACTACGCCAAGGCGGACCCGGATGTGCAGGAATACACCCGATGGACGGCCCGGACATTCGGCCGTGGGGGCCTGTGGCGGGCGGCCAATGCATACGACAGACTGAGTCCCGAAGAGCGGGACCAGAAGGTCCAGCACATCGTCGACGTGCTGAAGAGCGAGTACGGGCGCCATCTCTGCGCGGCCCTGGCCGACGCCGGGGCGCTGAGGGACCAGCGGCTGTTGCCCGGCCTCGTCAAGGCCGCCGGTTATCACCGGGAGGACCGGGACTACGACTGCCGGCCCAAGTGGATGGCCGTGGCCGCGCTCGGGAGACAGGACGACGAGTCGGCGGTGCCGACGCTGGTTCCACTGGTCGACCACGGCAACCAAAATACCCGCATGTGGGCGCGGGCGTCGCTGGTGCGCCTGACAGGTCAGAACTTCGGCAGCGACAAGCAGGCCTGGGGAACGTGGTGGAACGACTCCGGCAAGGGGCCCAAGATCGACCCGGCTCAACTGAAACCCTGGACACCGCCCGCGGCGGTGGAGAGGCGGTCTTCCCCACGGTTTCAGGCCACGCTCGGCCGAACGCCTGATCCGGACCCGAGCGATCCGACCCGGGTCCTCGCGGATGTGGCGTCAGCCCCGGCGATATCGCTCGAGGTGCCCGCAAAGGCGGAAACGGGACAGGAGTGGTTCAACACCGGTATCACCGTAACGGCAGGCGCCGACCTGGAGATCACGGCAGCGGGAACGGCGAGCTGGGACCCCCAGCTTGAGAAGGTGGGTCCGCAGGGCATGGGAAGGACGCCCCAGGCGAGTTGCGGCCGTCCGGAGGAATTCCTGCTGCCCACTGCTCCGTGCGGCGGTCTCGTGGGCAAAGTGGGCGATTCCGGTACGCCCTTCTTCGTCGGCGAGCGCGGCAGAATCAAGGCTGACAGCGCCGGTCCCCTGTACCTGGGCATCAACGACCGCCGCGGCTACTTCGGCGACAACGACGGGGCGTTCAAAATTACCGTTGTTGTCCGCCGTTCCGGCTAAGCCACACGCCCGCTCGAAGAACTGGTTCACGGCTACAACCCGAGCTGCTTTTCAATAAGTCGGGCCAATGAATCCTTAATCTCGGAATGGCGTGGAACAGGGGCTTTGCGACCGGTCCTTGGATTTCTGTAGATATGGTGGCGTTTGCCGTGACGGTGAAGGTAACAGCCTTGCTTGACGAGTGATCGAATGAAGTCGCCTCGGTTCACACTTCGACCCCAAGCTCCAGCGTGTGTGTCCCCTCGTGAGCCGGTTCCAGATCGGATTCGATCATCATGTGGTAGGCGTCGTTGATGTTTTCCTTGAGTTCGTCAAGTGTCTCGCCCTGGCTGAAGACGCCTGGGACTTCCTTGAGTTTTCCCACGTACCAACCGTCATCTTCCCAGTATTCCAACGTGAAGAACCGTTTCATCGTCTCATCACCTCCTGTGATGACAATACCATGGCGGGGGGCACGTTTCAATCATACGGTCATCATACGGTCGCCGGTGAACAGGTAATAGAGGTAATAGGGAGGTAATAGGTAATAGGGGTAATAGGGGACGGGGATAATAGGGGACAGTTCCCGGTTATTTTCGATTCTTCTTCTTCCGCCACCCTTTTGGGCGGCCGACGGGCAGCGCACGAACCCGGCGGCCCAGTAAGACCTCTATCTTGCTCAAGAAACTGTCCACGCCCAGGGGGCGGCCGGTGCGCGTATTGAGGCGCAACGCATCACAGTTGGCCGCCGCCTGCTCGGCGAGAATGGTTTCCCACGCTCCGGCCGGGTATTCGCGGCCCCATGCAGACAGGTCAAGGAACCCTGAGTCATCCTCGCCGCGGCAATGGGCCGCTGCGCTCGACCACGCGTATTCGCGCGCCCACCTGACCATGCCCGCGCGGACGGGGTTATTCTCGACGTAGCACAACGCGGTAACCCGGTGGCCGTCGTCGAGCGGGCATGAGAAGAAACGATTCTGCCAGAGATGGCCGCTACGCTTATGCAACCGGTTCA
>CAYRLQ010000110.1:0-12301 GCA_964425145.1 uncultured Nitrospiraceae bacterium | reverse complement strand
CCGCCCCTGCCCGCCAGTTTGCGTGATCGCCCAGCGGTGCTCCTGCGGAAAGACGAATTGGCAACCCCATTCGGCAGCGGCGTGACGCCAAGTTGAAATGCCCCGACGTTGTGGTGATAGAATGCATGGGTGTATTGGCTTGCTGAGAGGTCGGCCATTGGCAACAGAGACGGTCGACGGATGACCACACAAATGCCAGGCTCCACCTCTTCGCCTGCCGGCCATGGCCCTGGAAGACACGAAACTCTCAAAGACCGCGGTATCGATCGTCGGGGCAGGTCAGACCGGCCCCGGTCAACCCACTAAATGGAGGTGATAACCATGAAGCGACTGAAACGGAACCAACAGTGGACTCGTCGGCAATTCATCAAAGGTGCGACCGCGGCCGCAGGCGGCATCGTGGCTGCGCCCTCCGTGATTACCTCCACCGCGCTGGGGGCCCAAGGCCGTGCTCCGGCCAGCGAGCGGATCGTGGTGGGGGTGATCGGCCTGGGCGGCCGCGGGAAGTACGTCATGGGGGCGTTCATGGAGCAACCTGACACGCAAGTCGTGGCCGTCTGCGATGTGAGCGACCAGCGCCGGCAATCCGGTCGGGCTCAGGTCAACCATAAGTACGGCAACCAGGACTGCGACGCGTACATCGACTTCCTCGAGCTGCTGGACCGGCCGGACATCGACGCCGTGCTGATCGCCACCGGGGACAATTGGCATTCCGGGGCGTCGATCATGGCGGCCCGGGCCGGCAAGGACATGTACTGCGAGAAGCCCATGAGCGTGGCCATCAACGAGTCGCGTGCCGTGGCCGAGACGATGCGGCGACTGGGACGAATCTTCCAGTGCGGTACCCAGCGGCGCAGCATCGGCAACTTCCGTTTCGCGGCGCACCTGGCGCTCAGCGGCAAACTGGGCCGGCTCAAGGAACTCCACGCCGAGGAAGACAGGGGGACGCGGAACGTGTACGAGACCATCCTGCCGGCCGAGCCGGAGCCGCCGCGTGAGGAGTTCGACTGGAACCGATGGCTGGGGCCGGCCCCATGGCGGCCTTACAACAGCAAGTATCCGACGCGGGGCTTCTGGAGCGCCCACCTGGACTTCAGCGGCGGATCGATCACCGAATGGGGCAGCCACACCGTCGACCTGTGCCAGTGGGCCAACGACACCGACGATACCGGCCCCGTCGAGTTTTGGCGCGAGGGCGACCGGTTCATCGGCCGATACGCCAACGGGGCGAAGCTGATCATCCGCACCGGCCTTCGGTTCGGGTCGTGCCCCGTGCGGTTCGAGGGCGAAGAAGGCTGGGTCGAGACCGGCGACTCGGGCGAGATCGAAACCCATCCCAAGTCGCTCCTGGAGGAGCGGAAGTTCGAAGGAGGCTATCCGCCGGACAACCACATCCGGGCCTTTCTGGACTGCGTCAAGACGCGGCAGCAGACCATCTCGAACGCCGACGTGTCACATCGCTCGATCTCGGCCTGCCATGTCGCAAACATCTGCAAGCGCCTCGACCGGCCCGTCAGGTGGGACCCGGTCAAGGAGGAGTTCATTGACGATGATGAGGCCAACCGACTGCGCTCGCGCGCCTACCGAGAGCCGTGGTATCTGTGATCGGAGAAAACCGGGACTGACGCACTTCATTCATGTATTAGAATGCGCATATCGCTGCGGCACGGATGAAGCCTCAGATGCCGTGAATGAAGCGTGATCTCTGGCGAACGAAGCTTGGCATGCGATAGGTGAATCTTGATCCGTGGCAAATGGTGTCCAGACAAGAACACGAAGTTCCGGTCACAACATATTCTTGGACACTATGGCTTTCCGCTGCGCTCCAAGCGAAGTGTCAACACAACGTTAGGCGAGAACATGAATAGCGAGGCAGGATCGCCTGATGCGCTTTGAATGGGATCGGGATAAGGCCCGGCGCAACCTGAACAAGCACAAGGTGTCCTTTGATGAAGCAGTGACCGTGTTCTATGATCCCTTGTCGGCGACCTTCGACGATCCAGAGCACTCGGCTGAAGAGCGCCGGTTCATCACTGTGGGCTATTCCTCAGGCGGTCGCTTGCTCGTTGTCTCGCACACGGATCGAAGAGGACGCTTGCGCATCATCAGCGCGCGATTAGCAACCGCACACGAAAGGAAACGACATGAAGCGTAAGCGACAAGAAGCCGCGGACGAGCTACGGCCTGAGTATGAGTTTGACTACGCCAAGGCCTCGCGCGGGAAGTATTACCAGCGGCTGGTCAAGGAGGGGGCTAACGTCGTCGTCCTTGAGCCAGACGTGGCGAAGGCGTTCCGGGATTCGGCTGCAGTAAACGACGCATTGCGCTCGCTCCTTGATCTCACTCGTTCAACACAGCGCCTGACAAGACGTTCAAGCGGACGCGCGGAAGAGGACACAGCGCGCCGCTCAACTTGATCGTTGGGCGCCGGTGAACGTCACGTCAGGTGGTGGATATGGACAAGGTATTTGCGATTCACGAAATCGCAAACTTGACGAGCCAGCCCAGTGGTGATATTCTTGAGGCAGGATGGACATACATGAGAGATTGTATCAGTTCATCTTGGTACGGCGCTCGGATGCCAACGTGCCGTTCGCTGGGTTGTGCAGGCTGCTTGACCGTCTTGGATTTGATGAACGGGTAAGGGCGACCATCACATTTTCACCATGGAAGGGGTCGAGGAGATCCTGAATCTCCAGCCAAGAGGCTCAAAGGCCAAGACGTACCAAGTCAAACAGGTCCGCAACGTGATCCTTCGGTACGGTTTGAGTTTGCGAGAATGAGTATGAACAGCAGATATGAGATCATCATCTTTTGGAGCGAAGAAGATGATGCCTACCTGGCCCAGGCCCCTGAATTGCCGGGTTGCATGGCGGATGGCAAGACTTATCAGGAGGCCTTGGCGAATGTCGAAGTGATTATTCAGGAGTGGATTGAGACTGCGCGCGAGCTAGGCAGGGAGGTCCCAGAACCAAAGGGACGCCTCATGTTTGCCTAGGCTGTGCCGTGCAATACCTCTCGTACTTCCCTCTCCGCACTTCGAAGTTCGGTGTCATCGCCGTCAACAAAGCCGCGGAAGGCATCCCGGGCAACACGGTCATGGTGATGTTGTGACAAACGAGTGATCGGGAGGATAGAGATAAGAAATGGACGAGAAAGAACATTCAGGGCTACTCGGCATTGGGAAAGTTGAATACCAGGAGATAGACTTGTCCGATAGCCTAGCCTGGCTTAAACACCGCATCCAGAAATTCGTTGTCGGTGGCATTTATCTTCTGGCTGGCCAACCCGGTATCGGGAAGTCAAGGCTTGCTACGCAGATTGCACTTGACCTCGGGCGGCGCGGCGAGAAGAGTCTGTACGTGCTCACGGAGCAATCGCAAGATGAGTTAGCGCAGGTCGCGCGGCAAATGAGTTCGGATTGGCCGAGGCCCGAAGCTGACAAAGCGCTAACAAACATTCTGCCGGAGGACAGCGTTTATGACATTGAAACCTTGCCAAGCTTCCTGGCACACCAAGTCATGAGCCCTTCCGGTAAGTACCACAACGTGAAGTTAATAGTCGTGGACTCAGTTCAGGGGCATGGGCTCGCCGCTGCTGCGACACGCAAATACAAGCAGCTTTACGAATTCTGCCGTCAATGTAAGTCTGCGGGAATCTCAGTCCTCTTGGTTGCTCACGTTACGAAGAGAGGAGACATCGCAGGCCCGAAAGATATGGAGCACAACGTGGATTGTGTCTTGGTCATGCGCAGGGCGATGATCTATCGTCCTATGTTCGTTCCTAAGAACCGGTTCGGTCCGGCAATATTCAAGCCGATCCCGCTCGAAATGGATAAGACCACCACCTGCCTCAAGCTTTCACCGCACAGTGATTCTGTCAGTAGCGTAGCGCGTACCTACCTAGGACGGAACGTCGGCATTGCGGAGGCTCAGGCGGCCGTCTCCCTTCCCGGGTATGGCGCTCGCGGAAAGATCACCGCGCCCGGGTTGCCGAAGAAGGAAATCGAGCAATTGACGACATGTATCGGCCAGTTGCCGGAAATGGAAATCGGGGACCTCGACTATACGATCCAGTGCAGACTTCCTGGGGAACGCCGATATCGTGGAGTGCTTGGACTCCCGCTCTGCATGGCCTTAATCGCCTCTTATATTCAGAAGGACATCCCCTCGTATCATATCTACATTGGCGAAATCGACTTACTCCGTAAAGTTCGAGAGGTTCCGGACCAGATTCTCCTCGACCTGTGGGATCACATCCAGGATGGGACGATTCCCACGCCGGTGCGTGTTTTCTGTCCACCCGAGAGTGCCGATATTCTCAAGGAAGATATAGATGGCGCAACCATAATCGCCTGTGACCGGCTGGACGACGCTGTCTTTCATACATGGCCGGAACTTAAGAGCAACGCCTGAACCGCAACGGAGAACGGAGTTTCAACATGTCTTTGCAGGATATCGTTCGACAGCAGACTCACCACATTCGTGATGCCATGGATCAGATTGACAAAAACCTAGTCGAACTTCTGGGCGAGAAGAGGGCGGCTGAAGAACGTCTGAAACGGGCTGGGACCGAGATAACCAAGCACCGAGAGCGTGAAACCGAGAGAAAACGTCGGCTGCGTGAGGCAGACCTGAAGGTTACAGAGTCGCAGCGGGTCGTTGAGGAATTGGATCGTGAATGGCAAGAACTTGAACGTAGACGCTCAGAGGCACACACCCGTTTGATGAAGGAGAGAGAGGAGAAAGATGAGACCAAGAGGCTCCTGAGAGAAGCACAAGAGGCTACCGAAAAGGCGCAACGCGATCACCAGAAGGAAAGGTCATCTATTCGCAAGATTGATACGGAGGCTGAAGAAGCTGAGGACAACAAAGCCCGCCAACAAGAGCACCTTTGGGAAGCTCTTGAAGCCTCTCTCGACATCCATTTGCAGGAATTGGCAGCGACAATTGAGCAGGTCTTCGAGAATGAGAAGGAAAGGCAGGAGAGGCTGGCTGCGTTTGAGGACTTCAAAAAGGCGCGGCACGAAGAACGCAAGATCGGTGACCTGTGCGACCAACGCGACGAACTGCGCAAACTGGTCAATACCGCGACCGTCCCAGGTGTGAAGGAGATGCTTCAGGATTCCTTGCGGCGGATTGAGGACGAGTTGGAGAAACGCTACCCAGGTGCGTTGGGCCTTGTGAGCCCTCCACCTGACCGGGGCCACGTTGAGGAGCTGCACTACTACAGGGGCGATTCGGGAAAAGCCGTATTTCTGTTGCCTATTACTCAATCCGCCTGGGAGGCTGTCGAAAGTGGTGACCGAGGCGCAGCCGCAACTGTTGCCGTGCGACTAATTTGGGACATTATTAGAGGCTTGGGGCTAACGAAGGAAAATGGTGAGTTCATTTTCGACGGACGACGGTGCATTTTCTCGTCGAAACTGGATGTTGAGCACGTGACGGAGTTGTACGAAGGCTTCAAGGTGTCGCTTCCGGGGGCAGTGACTCTGGACGTCGTTCTTTCCCCTCTTCTCGCGGAAATAGAGGAGGCCGTGATTTATGAAGCAGTCCGCTCATGAAGCTGCAAGATCGCTGGGCCTGCATCCGGCAAATCTACTGCTTCACCTCTCGAGTTTCGGTATGGAATTTGGCGACGTCTGGCCAGATGTCGACACTGCATGGATCGAGACACTCAAGCAAAGCGACTGGGAGAAGTTCGGCTATGACGTTCCTCTCGTAACCAACACGAACGGTTCTGGCCCTGCCGAAGAACAAGAGGACCTGGGGGTCACAGATGACGCGGCCCTTATAATCGAGAAGCTGTGGAGAAATGAGAGATGGGGAAACGCCTATGTCAGGCTGGAGTCCATCCAAAGGCACACGCATCTGGCGCCTGACCGGCTTAAAGCAGCCATGGTTGAGCTAGTGAAATTAGATCTACTGGAGGAGCATGGGAGCGGTGGCCCGTACAGTCTCAACACTGGCCGACGTGCGGAGATAGACAGAATAGCCAGGATAATGGTCGCCAGGGGTGAGTAGCGGGGGCTGGAGACTGCGTCGAGCTACACCTGAAGAACGGGAACGGATGGAAGTGATACGAATGGCCCAGGCCGCCCAAGAAGCGCTTCGTCGAGCGAAGTTCGGCAATGTTAGGCCTGCTGTGTGGACGCGGGCGCATGGCAGAACGGTCGTAGGCGTCGGCAACGAAATATGGTACGGGCCGAGTACGACGACTTTTCCCGAGTTCCTTATCTTCTACTTGATAGGGCATTTGTCACATGAGTGGGTTTTGGAGGAGTCGGCCAAGCCAGAAGAAGAAAGGCACTCCGTCGTCACTTGGCTCGAAGGCGTCTTCAACCAACTAGCGGAACAGGCGAAAGAAAAGCAGGAGCAGAAGCCGCAGGTTCTATGGGTTAAGCCGAGCGGTTATATGAAGTCGTGTGTTGATTTGGCTTACGACATCTACACTCTTCGCCACCATAGCGTGCTTCAGGACCGGCTTATCGAGCGCCTCAAGATCCGAGATCAGTTCCAAGGCGCGCGCTACGAAGCGTTTGTTGCTGCAACAATGATTCGTGCTGGCTTTGACATTAAATTCGAGGACGAAGCGGACCGCTCTCGAAAACATCCGGAATTCATCGCCACTGATAAGGCGACCGGGGAGAAGATGGCGGTAGAAGCGAAGAGCAGGCATCGCAAGGGTGTGCTTGGGCAGCCTGGACAACAGCAGGCCGAGACCGATCTAAGCCTGCGAGTGCGCCCACTCATCAACAAAGCACTAGAGAAGAAAACGGACTACCCGTACGTGATTTTCTTAGATATCAACATGCCGCCACATGAAGGTCACATAGAGGAGCGGCCATGGTTCCAGCAATTCAAGCATACGGTTTCGCAAACGCATGTGCCAGACGGGAAGAAGGATGAGTTCGCGGCAATTATCTTCACCAATATTCCGTCGCACTACGATGCGACCTTTGCCCCGGCACCGAAGGGAGATGTTCTTACCGTTGGTTCCGGCAAGCCGAAGAAGCCAGTATCCGAGCCCAGCGTTCTGCTTCGAATTCATCAGGCCGCATCTCAATTCGGCCAGATTCCACGCACCTTTGAAGAAGCGACATGACAGAAGCTGAATGGCCCTGGCGGATAGTGCCGAAAAAGGTCAGATCATGAAAGGGGCGAGGGGGTCAAGTCTTGTATCTTGTGTTGTGAATTGTGATGTGGGGTTGCGAAAGTGCTGCGCCTTGAACGTGGCGAGGTCGTATTGCGCGCGACAACACGGGGCAGGACGAGGGGCGAAGGGCGGAGGCGGGCCTGCCCCTGTTTTCGGCGCGAATACCCCTGATTCTATTGGTGCGGTTTGAGTTTGCGAGAATGGACAGCAGATATGAGATCATCATCTTTTGGAGCGAAGAAGATGATGCCTACCTAGCCCAGGTCCCTGAATTGCCGGGTTGCATGGCGGATGGCAAGACTTATCAGGAGGCCTTGGCGAATGTCGAAGTGATTGTTCAGGAGTGGATCGAGACTGCGCGCGAGCTAGGCAGGGAGGTCCCAGAGCCCAAGGGGCGCCTCATGTTTACCTAAGCTGGGCCGTGCAATACGTCTCGCACTTCGTACTTGGCTTTGCCGTCATAGCCGTGCTGTAGAAACGTATTCGAATCCGCGCAATCCGTGTTGAGTCGTCTTTCTTTTTCAACACGGATTTCACGGATGGCGCGGATATGCGACAGAAACAGCAGCAGGGAAGTCTGCCGTTTAAGCCGAATAGTTACAGGAGTATAAGGCGAAGAGCGCAAGGTGACATGAAGCAGAATCCACTGCAGCGCAAAGGGTTGCGCTGTTAGTCATGGAGGAATGGGACGTGTCTCATAGAAGGCTGATGCGTGCTAAAGATCTTCTGAAGAATTGTAGAGTCGGAAGCGAAGCCCATAAAACATGAAGGGAGGCAGTCATGATAAAACGGCATCGGATGCAATTTCCGCGCATATCTGCTCGTAACCTTGAGCAAGACGAGTCATTTTTCTATTTAGTGGAGTCAGGCAAGAAACGAAGAATCCGCTTTCATGATTACGATGAGATATACAAAATACCGGGGCTGTACGAACAACTGTTCTATGAGAGACTTAAGTGCCAATCTCCAGACAAGGTAGCAGAAATCCTGAAGTCCGCGGTCTCTCAATCTGAAGACAATTTCACCGAGCTAAGAGTGTTGGATTTAGGCGCCGGCAATGGAATGATGGGTGAGTTATTGAAGAAACACGGAGTATCAAGGCTTGTCGGGGTTGACATCATTCCTGAAGCACGTGATGCAACAGAGCGAGACAGACCGGGGTTGTACGATGCTTACTATGTTGAGGATTTTTGCGCTTTGGACGATGAGCAGCAGGAGGAAATTGCATCCTGGTCGTTTGATTGCATGACGTCTGTTGCGGCGCTGGGCTTCGGCGACATTCCTACCAAAGCATTTGTGGAAGGATTCAATATAATTAAGAGTCAAGGTTGGGTGGCCTTTAACATAAAGGAAACATTCCTTGACAGCAGCGATACAAGCGGTTTTTCGAAAACAATACGTGAACTGATATTTTCCGAATATTTGGACTTGTATCACCTTGTACGCTACCGTCATAGGCTTTCAATAGAAGGCGCGCCGTTGTTTTATTTCGCGATAGCAGGACGCAAGAATGGCGATCTTACCGAGGAGTTTTTGGAATCTGTGGACCTGTCGCTTTAACTATCCTCAGCGAACCGAAGGAGACAGGAGATCATTATCCTGAAGGACGTGAATAAATCTTTCGACGGTGGAGCCTCCTATGCCGTTCAGGATCTGTCGCTGGAGGTCGCCGAAGGGGAAACCTTGGTATTGCTGGGGTCGTCAGGATGCGGGAAGACCACGACCCTGAAAATGATCAATCGTCTGATCGAACCCACTAGCGGCTATGTGGAAGTGGATGGACGAGACGTTTCCACGTGTGATCCGGTGGAACTGCGCCGCTCGATAGGTTATGTATTCCAGGGTATCGGCCTTTTCCCACATTTGACCGTCCAGCAGAACGTAGAGATCGTACCACGCCTTCTCGGATGGGGCGCGGCCAAGCGGCGCGACAGAGCACACGAGCTTCTGGACATCGTGGGTCTGTCCCCTGAAGAGTATGCTGTGAGGCTTCCGGGAGAGCTCTCAGGAGGCCAGCAGCAGCGCGTCGGCGTGGCACGGGCGCTTGCCTCCGATCCCTCCTATCTTCTAATGGATGAGCCGTTCGGGGCTCTTGATGCCTTAACTCGGGACACCTTGCAGCAAGAACTCCTGACGGTGAAGGAACAGCTTCACAAGACGATTGTCTTTGTCACGCACGACATCTTCGAAGCACTCACGGTGGCCGACCGAATTGCGATTCTTCACGAGGGAAGGCTCGAGCAAATAGGCAGCAAGGAGGACGTGCAGTGCAGGCCCGCCAGTCCGTTCGTACGTGAGTTGTTTGCCAAGCCCGCCAAACAGTTGGAAGCATTTTCCCGATCACGATGATGGACTCGAGTGTGACAAATTTCATATTAGAGCGACTGCCCGAACTTTGGCTAAGGACCGGTGAACATATCCTTCTAACAGGATTGTCTACTGCCCTTGCCGTCGTAGCCGGGATGCCTCTTGGCATTCTCGCATCGAGGCGTCTGTGGCTCAGAGGCCCGGTCCTTTCGATTGTTGGAATTCTTCAGACTATCCCCAGCCTGGCGATGCTGGCTATTTTATTAGCCCTTCTGCACAAAATCGGCGAGGTGCCGGCTATCATAGCCCTAATACTCTATGCCCTGCTGCCCATTGTCCGTAACACCCTTACGGGAATCGAAGGCGTGTCTCCCAAAGCCTCGGAGGCGGCACGCGGAATCGGAATGACAGATCGACAGCAATTGTGGATGGTGGAATTGCCTCTCGCTTTGCCTGTTATCGTTGCCGGTATACGAACTGCCGCCGTTGCCGGAGTAGGTATCGCCACACTTTCTGCGTTCATCGGCGCAGGGGGCCTCGGGCAGTTTATCAATCGCGGTCTGGCGCTTAGCGACACGCGCCTCATTCTTCTTGGCGCCGTCCCTGCGGCTCTACTTGCCCTAGTGGTGGACGCCGCAATTGGCGCAGCGGGATCGAGTCTTCGACCCGTGCCAACCACGGAGAGAGCATCCTTGAGACGCAGAGCCAGGCCGCTCATCGTCTCTTTGCCAATCATTCTGCTCGCGGTGGGTTTTCTGGCGTACGTGACGGGCTCTTCATCATCTGTTTCACCATGGGGGGCGTCCGATTCACGGGATGGCACAATTAGAATCGGATCGAAGAACTTTACCGAACAAATCGTCCTTGGTGAGTTGATGGCGCAAATGATCGAGCACCATACAGATATTGCGGTTGATCGGGAGTTTAACCTCGGAGGGACAATGATCTGCCATGGCGCCCTGGTGAACGGAGAAATCGATCTTTACGCGGAATACACAGGGACGGCCCTCACGGCGATTCTCAATCGAGTCGTAATTGCCGATCCGGACGAGGCCCTCGATAATGTGCGACAGGCGTATCGCGACCAATTTGACATGGAATGGCTGGATCCTTTCGGATTCAACAACACGTACGCAATTACCGTGAGAAAGCAGGATGCTGATCGATACGGGTGGAAAAACATCTCTGACCTCGCGTCGAGAGCCAGAGCCCTCCGCGCCGGTTTCACAGCCGAATTCGCTGAGAGGCCTGATGGATATCCCGGGCTCCGCCGGCATTACGCTTATACGTTTGGCGAAGTCAAAGACTTGGACCCATCTATAATGTATGAAGCCATTGCAAACGGCGAGGTGGACGTCATTTGCGCATTTGCAACTGACGGTCGGATCGCGGCGTATGACCTTCAGCCGCTAAACGACGATCTGGGGTTCTTTCCCCCCTACCAGGCGGCTCCCTTAATCCGGAGGAGTCTCTTGCGCCACCATCCTGATTTGCGTGGCACCCTTGCTCCGCTCGCAGGGGTTATCCATGACGACGCCATGCAGCGCCTCAACTTTGAAGTAGACGCAAACGGGCGCAGCCCGGAAGAAGTCGTCCGCGAATTCTTGGCGGCTCAGGGGCTGCTCGAATAAGGAGATCGTACTTATGAGTGGCATAGCGGGAATATGGGGAAGGAGTGACGAAGAGAGCGTTCGGCAGATGATGCGACTGCTTAGCCACCGGGGTCCGGACGTCCAGGGGCTATGTCAGCGTGAAGATGGAACACTGGGCCATCTGGCCCTGTCAATCATGGACATCGAGGCTGGGAACCGGGCTATGCCCAACGACCAGCCCGGGAGGGCCATAATCGCCGATGGGAGAATCTATGACCTCCCTTCGTCAGAGGAAAGCTCTTCCCACAGCCACGGACTTGAGGCGCGGAGCGACGCCGAATTCGCGCTACACCTGTACAACCAGTTGGGCAAGGGCATGGTGCATCGTCTCGACGGCGTGTTTGCGTTGGCCATCGCGGACGGTGAAGACATATTCCTTGCGCGCGACGCCATCGGCGTCAAGCCCCTCTACTATGCAAACGGAGGGGAAGCGTTCGTATTCGCTTCTGAACTCAAGGCTTTTGATGGATTGACCGATGACGCAAAGGAATTTCGACCCGGCACATGGTTCCATTCAAAGATCGGTTTCAGAACCTTCTACACAGTGCCAGAAGGACCGCCGCGCAATATGCCCCTAGGATTCCGCCTGATGCTCCTTCGCAAGACCTTGGAGCACGCTGTTACCAAGCGTTTGATGAGCGACGTCCCCATGGGCCTTTTTCTTTCAGGGGGACTCGATAGCAGCATCATCGCTGCTATAGTTCGCCGCCATGTAGACACGCTGCATACCTTTTCGGTTGGGATTGAAGGAAGCCGTGATCTCGAAGCGGCGCGCGCGGTCGCGCGGTATTTGCGCACTGTACATCATGAATATGTGTTCACCGCTGACGAGGTCAGGAAAAAACTGCCGCAGATAATCTACCATTTGGAATCCTTCGACCAAGACCTTGTACGAAGCGCCATCCCGTGCTTTTTTGTGTCTCGATTAGCCGCGGATTACGTAAAAGTCGTTCTGACTGGGGAAGGCGGAGATGAACTCTTCGCTGGTTACACCTACCAGCGAGACATCCAGGATCCCCATGCCCTTCACCAGGAACTGCGCCGGTCGGTCACGGGCCTCCATAATATAGGCCTTCAACGCACTGACCGACTGACAACGGCTTACTCCCTCGAAGCACGAGTTCCTTTCTTGGATGTTGAGATGATCGAATTCGCCCTGACCATACCTGCGGAATTGAAGCTTTACA
>CAYRLQ010000109.1:0-12404 GCA_964425145.1 uncultured Nitrospiraceae bacterium | reverse complement strand
TTACAAATGGCAGGAGCATACACCTTTGGGTAAGATTTTAGATGGCGCGATACGCCAGTTTGCACTCTATTGTCATTTTTTGCTACAGTATTAAGGCGGTGCCGGGGGAGTGTGGCAGTGCGCTTATCACGTAACGATCTTGGAAGCGTGAGGCGCGATGTGAATGCAGGGAGAGAAAGAGTAGTCCGTGGCGGAACGCACTTTTGTAATGATCAAGCCCGATGCGGTCGGTCGTCGGCTCTGTGGCGAAATCATCGGGCGCTGCGAGGCGAAAGGCCTGAAACTGGTCGGGCTGAAGATGCAGATTCTGTCTCGGGAACTGGCCGAGCGGCAGTATGCCGAGCACGTGGGCAAGCCGTTTTTTTCGTCACTGCTGGCATTCATCACATCGGGCCCGACCATTCAAATGGTTTGGGAGGGTCCGAACGCGATCGAGGTCGTGCGGAAGATTAACGGCGCGACGTCGTGCCTCGAGGCGGATGTCGGCACCATTCGAGGCGACCTGGGCCTCAACACGCAGAATAATCTGGTGCATGCCTCCGACTCGGCCGGGATGGCGGACCGTGAGATCGCCCTGTATTTTGACCCAGCGGAGTTGTGGGGCTATTCCATGCCGGATGAACAGTGGTTGGTGGATGCCTGAGGGCTACGGCCCGCAGGCGGCAAATAAGGCAAACACGCTGAACGGACGTATAGGGAGAAGTGCATGGCAGGTGGAAGGAAGGTACGGCGTGCGAAGATCGCGAAACATAAGCGAAAGAAGAAACGCCGCGCTGACCGCCACAAGAATAAGTAGTCAAGATTCGGCATGCCTATCCCTGTGCTAGGGGGCGGGCCTTGAATTGATGAACGTACACCGGCTCCGGCGAGTGGGGCCGGTTCTTTGTGGTTGTCTTGTGTAGGGCACGGACTGGCCTCATCTGCGGGCCGAGGTTGGTGGAGCCCCGTGGGGAAAACGCAGCGTTTCGGCTGGGTTGCAAATGCGGAGGAAGCTCTCATGGCGGATGAAGAAAGCCCCAGGATCATTATCGACGAGGACTGGAAGTCCCGCGTCGAGCGCGAGAGGGAAGAGGCCCGAAAAGGCCGGCAAGAGGGCGCGCGGTCCAAGCCGGAGGACGAAAAGGCGGCCTCACCGTTCGACGGGCTGGTGGGCTACATGGCGAGCCATGCCATGGCGGCGATGGGCATGATGGCCCCGGCCGATGCCGAGAAAGTTCCGGTGAATTTGGGTGTTGCCCAGTTTGTTATCAACTCGCTGATGGCGCTGCGGGACAAGACCAAGGGCAATTTGACCCCGGAAGAAGAGGGCAACCTGACCGAAATGCTCGCCAACTTGCAGCGCGCTTTCGTCGCGTGTTCGCAAGCCGTGCACGAGTCGGCGCTCCGCGGTTCAGCACCCGGCCCCGATATTCAGAAACCGCTTTCCGACAAGGATAGACAAGGATAAACAGGATGTGTTCGTATTATCCTAAATATCCTGGCAATCCTTGTTCCTTATAACAGGGCCGTAGCGCACGGGCTCAAGCCACGACTCGGGAGGCTGAAATGCCGGCACATGTGATAGTTGGAATGCAGTGGGGCGACGAAGGCAAAGGCAAAATCGTCGATTGCCTCGCGCACAATGCGGATGTCGTCGTGCGCCATCAGGGCGGGAACAATGCGGGGCACACCGTGGTGGTCAACGGCGAGCAAACTATTCTGCACCTGATCCCCAGTGGTATTCTGCATCCGAACGTGGTCTGCATCATCGGCAACGGCACCGTGCTGGACCCGGCGGTCTTGATCGGTGAGTTAGACGGCGTTGCCCAAGCGGGCTGCCAAGTCGATGGCCGCTTGTTCATATCGGACAGCGCCCACGTGATCTTGCCACATCACAAAGTGCTTGATAACGCCCAGGAGAAGTTTCGCGGCAAGAACAAGCTCGGCACAACCGGACGAGGCATTGGCCCTGCCTACGCGGACAAGGCGGACCGCTTTGGCATCCGCATGGGTGATATGATACACGCGGAGCGGTTCAAGCAGATGCTCGGGCCCGTGCTTGACTATAAGAACGCGATTCTGCAAAACGCCTTCGGGGAAGCGCCCCTGGACTTCCAGGCGGTCTATGATCAATACATGGGCTATGCCGACCGGCTGCGCCCCTATGTTGCAGACTCGGTCGCTTTGGTGCATCAGGCGCTGGTCGAGGGAAAGCGCATCGTGTTTGAGGGGGCTCAAGGCTGCATGCTCGATATCGACCATGGTACCTTTCCCTATGTGACCAGTTCGACGACAGTGTCAGGCGGCGCGTGCTCGGGTGCGGGCATTGGGCCAAAGTGCGTCGACGGCGTTCTCGGGGTGGTGAAGGCCTATACCACACGGGTCGGCGAGGGGCCTTTTCCCACGGAATTGCACGACAGCGTTGGCGAGCAATTGCGCGACCGCGGGTACGAATATGGCGCCACGACCGGCCGGGCCCGGCGCTGCGGCTGGCTGGACTGCGTGCAACTCCGCCGCGCCGTCATGGTCAACGGCGTTACAAGCCTCGCGGTGACGAAGCCCGATGTGCTTGACGCATTCGACACGCTCAAAATCTGCACCGCCTACAAGGTGAACGGCGTCGAGACACAGGATTTTCCGACCCAGCTCGCCGACCTGGCCGCCGCGGAGCCGATTTACGAGGAATGCCCAGGGTGGAACGAAGACATCCGCGGCTGCAAGAGCTGGGACGAGCTGCCCAGGAGCGCCCGGACATATTTCGAGCGCATCAGCGAATTGCTGGGGCCGCCTTTGTCCATCATAAGCCTGGGGCCCGGCCGCGAACAGACCATCATCCGTCACGATCCTTTTCAATAGACGCGGGCAGCGCCGGTTTCTCCCAACCACGGAGAGCACGGAGACACGGAGATTGAACTTTCAATTTTTCCTCTCCGTGGTTCATGTCGAGAATGCTCACTCATTTTGCCATCCCAGCGATTAGCGAGGAGGGCCATTCGCTCCCACAGATCTTGTACAAAGGGCGTATATCTCTCTCATATAATAATGACAAGAGCCTCGCGAGTGGCACAAGCTGCCAGCCTGTGCCACCCTTTGCGGGCTTTGCGCCTCTGCGTGAAGGTCTCTTTGGTGACCGTTTCGCGCACAATCCCACCGGTAACGGACTAACCCGCCGTGGAAGGCACGCAGGAGGCCGCAGCGGTGGTCAACGGCATGCGCCTTCCCGACGAAGCCGTGGGCGCTGAATCACTGGTTTGATGCCTCGGCCAATCTTTCTGGGCTGGTCGGGGCGTCAACGGCGTGCAAACGGCGCATCTCCTCGAAGGCGGCTTCGGCGCACGCAGGGCAGTAACCGTGACTGACAGGTTCGTCGATTGGTCCGGCGTTCTCAATCTCGACCCATGTGGGGCCGCGGTGGACTCGCCTGCAGATGCAACATTGGATTATCATGGCAATGCGTCCTGGGTCACGTTTCCTCTCTCCTTGGTCGGCGTTTAGGACGCATATTTTATACCAACCACCTCGGTGTGCTGAAAGAGGGCCTGGATTGGGACCTTCAAGCCACCTAAACTCCACGCCTGACAACTCTTACCACACCGGACCGCGTGAAGGGCGCCTGGGCTTGGCCGCCCGCATGCGGCAAAATCTGCCTGGAAATGCGGGCGTACAAAGCACTACAGCGCAAGTGGCTCGGCGATGGGGCGGCTTGAACCGAGAAACGGCCCAAGGCAATAGTATATGATGGTGGTGAATTCAAGTGACTTTTCGTGTCAGGGGACGAAGGATGATAGAGGCCAGGGGCTTGACGAAATATTACGGCTCGATCGCCGCGATTGAGGACGTGTCGTTCCATGTCGAGAAAGGGGAGGTCATCGGTTTTCTCGGGCCCAACGGCGCGGGCAAGACCACGGTGATGCGGATTCTGACGGGGTTTTCCCCAGCGTCGTTCGGCACCGCCAAGGTGGCGGGTTTTGATATTGACACTTGCCCGATCGAGGTGAAACGGCGGGTCGGATATATGCCGGAAACGGTGCCGCTGTACCCTGAGATGGTGGTGTGGAAGTTTCTCGCTTATGTGGCGGAAGTGAAGGGGTTGCCAAGGCCGAGGCGCCGGGCGGAAGTGGAGCGTGTCATCGAACGTTGTGGTGTGCAACCTGTGGCCAGGCGGCTGATCCGGAACCTGTCCAAAGGATTCCGGCAGCGCGTCGGCTTGGCTCAGGCGCTGATCGGCAGCCCGCCGGTGCTGATTCTGGACGAGCCCACGGTGGGCTTGGACCCAAAGCAGATCGTGGAAATCCGGCAGATGATTCGGGACTTGGCGGAGAACCACACGGTGCTGCTCAGCACGCATATCCTGCCGGAAGTAACGATGATCTGTGAGCGGGTTATGATCATCCACCAGGGCCGAATCGTCGCCGAGGACACGATGGAGAACCTGACCGGGAAAGGGCAGGCGGTGGTTATGGAAGTGGATGCGACCGGCCCACACGAGGCGGTGGTCAAGGCGCTGGAAGGGGTCTCGGAGGTGAAGCGCGTTTCCCAGGAGGCTTCCGGACGGTATCGGGTGGAAGGCGCCGCCGGGACGGAACTGGGGCCGCCGGTCGCGAGGGCCTTGGCAGAGGCGGGATTACAACTGCGCGCGCTGCACACGCGGATACGAACCCTCGAGGACGTGTTCATGGACGTGATTGCCTCGGACGCGGCGGAGGGCCCATGAGCAACATCTGGGCGGTATGCAAGCGCGAATTTGCCAGCTACTTCATCACGCCGGTGGGCTATGTGGTGGTGGGCACCTTTGCGGCGGTCTCGGGGTTAGGATTCGCCGCCTCGTTCCTGTTTTATTGCAAGGTGTCCGTATCTCCCACGGAATATGCATACCAGGGCGTACCGGACTTCGAGGAGACCCTCCTCAGCCCCTTCCTGGTGTTTTGCGGCATGCTGCTCATGTTTATCGGGCCCTTAGTGACCATGCGGCTGTTGGCCGAGGAGAAGAACCGGGGGACCATGGAGCTGCTGCTGACGCACCCGTTGCGGGACCGGGAGATCATCTTCGGAAAGTATCTCGCGGCGCTCGGCATGCTGCTGGTGATGATGGCCGTGTTGGGGGTTCATTTGGGCGTTGTGGCCTACTTTGTCGACATCGAGCCGGCGGTGCTGGTGTTCGGGCTGGTCACGGTGTTCTTGATGGGGGCGGCGTTCATCAGCCTGGGACTGTTCGTCTCAGCGTTGGCGAGCAACCAGATAACTGCGGGCACAATGACGTTTGCGCTGTGGCTGGTGAGTTACATCCTGGGGACATTGAGCGAGGACCTGCCCAAGGAGAATCCCGCGCCGGAGGCCTGGGCCGAAACGCTCCGGCAGGTTATAGGCTCGTGTTACGGGGTGTTCCGGGCGCTGGTGCAGGAACTGCCGCTGGACGCCCACGCCCGCGAGATGGCGCAAGGGGTAGTCCAGCCCAAGGACATCGCCTATTACGTGTTGTTTGCGGCGTTTTTCTTCTTCCTGACCTTCCGGGCCTTCGAGAGCCGCAAGTGGAGGGCTTGAGAAGTGCGAGGTGCGAGGTGCGAAGTGCGAAGTGCGAAGTACCGTAGCGTAGCTGGTTTGGTGGCGCTGTTGAGTCTCGTGACCGGCCTGAACCTGGTTGTGTTCAAGAAGGATTTCTTTTCGGCGTCGGTCATGCTCGTGCTCGCAGCGGCGCTTGTGAGCGGCGGGGTTTGGGTGGGCTTGACCCTGGCGGCCATGACGCGCCATTCCCGGCAGGAGGGCAAGTCGCTCTATGGATTGAACACCGTGGTAGCCTCAACGCTGTTCCTCGGGATTTGCATGGTGGTCTACGCGTTCGCACAGCATTGGGACCAGTCCTGGGACCTGACCCAGGAAGGGCGTCGAAAACTTTCACCACAAACGATTCAGGTGCTCGAGGCGTTGAACAAAGACGTATCAGTTATTTGCTTTTTCTTGCAGATCGACGACGAACTGGTGCGGATCGCGGAGAGTAAGACAGAACGCTTCCTCGAGCAGTGCCGGAAGTACACGCCACGTCTTAAAGTCGAGTTTCTCGACCCCCAGGTGGACCGGGAGCGGCTCGAGGCACTGAACGTCTCGCACCATTCTACCCAGGGCACTGTGGTGCTCCGCTGTGGGACACGGCAGCGGGTGATCACGGTAGGCGGCGCGAGTCCCCGCCTCGAGGAGCGCGATTTCACCAACGGGCTCATCAATGTGGTGCGCAACTCTCAGCCCAAGGTCTGTTTCCTGACAGGGCACGGCGAACGCGATATACTCAACAGCGACGAGCGGGAAGGCGCCAGCATCCTCAAAGTGCTGCTCGAGGGCGAGTCGTATCTCGCCGAACGGATCGCTATCCGCCTGACAGACCCAGAGGTCCCGGCGGACTGTGATATCCTGTTCGTCAATGGGCTCGGCCTCAAGGGCGGCCAAGCGGACCTCCATCCGGAAGAAATCCACGCCATCCAGGAGTATCTCAACCAAGGCGGGCGCCTGCTGATCTTGTTGGAGCCCACGGCTCGGATGTCGATGGCCCTGGGCCAAGCCGAGCAGTTGCGACCGTGGCTCGAAGACCGCTATGGGGTGGTGGTCGGACGCGATGTGCTGGTTTCGTCGAGCACGGAGATATCCGTCGAGTTGAGTTCTGATCCGGGGCCGTTCGAGGACAGCGACCCCGTAGCGCCGTTTCGCGGCTGCTTTAACAACACACACCCGGTGACGCGAGGATTTGGCCAGACCATGCTCTTGCGGTTGGCCCGGACCGTGCGCGCGGCGGCGGAGGTACCGGACCACGTGGTGTGTACCGAGCTGCTCCGCACAGCACCGGATTTCTGGGCCGAGACCAACGTCGACCTGCTGTTTAAGACAGGGAAGGTCTACCGGCAACCGGACGAGCCTGTTGGACCTCAGAGTGTAGCCGTGGCGGTGACGGCGAAAACGGACGCGCCGGTGACCGATGGTGGCCGGCCGCGGGACGCGCGGCTGATAGTGGTGGGTGATGGTGATTTTACTGCGAACGGCCAGCTTGGCATTCCGGGGCACCTGAATTTCGTGCTGAACGCCATTGCGTGGCTTAGTGAGACTGAGGAACTCATCGCGATTCGGCCCACGGGCAAGGAGGACCTGCCGGTCTTCCTTTCCACAGGCGAAGAGCGGGCCATCGTGTGGATTTCGGTATTGGGCACGTTGCAGGCTGTCCTCGCTGTCGGCCTGGTTACCTATATGCTTCGGAGGAAGTATCAGTGAGCCTGAAGACCACTGCAATTCTATCGGCGGCGTTGATCGCCTTGTGTGTGGGCTATTGGCTGATGCTGAAGCTGGAAGAAACCGGACGGCAGGAGGCTATCGAAGCCAAGCGCGTGTTCACGTTCGGGCCCGGGGACCTTAAGGCGCTCGAGGTGCTGCGGCTGGGTGAGCAGCCCAGCGCGGCCGTGCGGCAGGGCGATGGGACCTGGTCGATCACGGCGCCGCACGACACGATCGAGGCCAACCAGACCGTGTGGAGGCGTGTGGCCCGCGCACTGGCCGGATTGTCGAACGACCGCACCATAGACCCGGCGCCGAAGGACCTCGCGGGATATGGTCTTGACGAGCCGGTGTTGACCGTTGCCGGGGAGACCGTGGATGGCTCGCGGGTGAAAGTCGCGTTCGGCCTGATGGAGCCCACGCAGCTCAACCGCTACGCCCAACTACTCGAGGGCGGGAACAACGGTGTGTTTCTCGCGGCCAACAAGGCGTTTCGTGAACTCGACCGGCCGTTGCTCGATTTGCGCCGCCGCTACCTGGTGACGGTGGGTGAGTCGGGCATCACACGACTCGAGTTTGCACTGTTTTGGCAGGGCAGGGCCGAGGAGGCCTCGAAGGCCGAGGCCAAGGGACTCGAAATCGGGCAGGAGTCGGCGATGGTGGCAGTGGAGCGGTCGGGGGAGGGCTCGTGGCGGATGGTCGAGCCGTTTGATGCGCTGGCGAAGCAGGAACTGATCAACGACTTGGTGAAGGAAGTGCAGTTCGCGGTGGGGCGCGACTATGTAGATGCGCCTGAGAGCCTGGCCGACTACGGGCTGCACCCGCCCGCCGCGCGAATCACCGTCGTCAGCGGCGGCGGCCCGCGGCAGACCATCCTGTTCGGCGCGCTCGACGAGACCAGCGATAGGGGCGGCCTGTTCGTCAAGCGAGCGTCGAATCCATCCGTGTTCGTCATGGACAGCCACATCGTGACCCTGTTTCCCAAGTCGCTCGATTCGTTTAGGGAAAATCGATTGCTTACGCGCCGCGCCAGCGACATCGAGCGCATCCATTACCGCACCGCCGAGACCGATGTCGTCTTGGAGAAAGACCCGGAGCAGGGCTGGTCCATCACGCAGCCTGCTGGAGGCGACACTGACCAGGTGACCGTGTCCAGTTTCGTGGCGGCGGTGAAAGCTTTGGCAGGAATCGACTTTCCTGAGGAGGCGCCCGGCGAAGGGCGCGCTCAATTCGGCCTGGACAAACCCGCCGTGGACATGTCCCTCTCCTTCGCAGGCGAAGATGAGCCCGCCCAAATCCTCGTCGGGGCGATGAGACCGGAAAAGGATGCTTATTTCGCAACACAGGATACCGGCGTCATCGTCGCGGTTCCCATTCCGATGATCGAGGACATCATGTGGACTGTGTTTGATTTCCGGTCGAGACGTTTGATGCAATTCGCCGGCGCCAGTGCGGTTCGTGTAACACTCTACTTCGAGGGTGTCGATTACCTGTTCGAGAAGGTCCACGGGAGATGGCTCGTCCGGGCGCCCGCGGACCACGGCCTGGAAAGGCAAAGTGATATGGACATACTGCTCGACGCGGTCAACCCGGTCCACGCCACTGCAGTTGAGGCCGAGCGGGCGCCCGCGGACCTGGAAGTCTATGGGCTTGACCATCCCCTTTGCACCATCGCCGTAACCGATGCCCTCGATCTGCCGCCGGGTGAACAGACTGTCCATGGTCCGCTCAAGATAGGCAACATCGCCCAGGACGATTCCCGACAGCGCTTTGCCATCATCCGCGGCCATCCCGAAGTATTCCGCGTCAAACAGGGCATCATCGATGACCTCCGCGAGGCCCTGCGCGGCGTTCGGAAACAATAGCGCCCAAGCCGAGAGAATCATCAATCGCGGGCGGCCTGTCCCACTTGACCACCGTCTCATCGACGAAGCCCGGGCCTGTTGCTTTTGCTTAGGTCTGCTTGTACACTACTAGAAAATGGGTGTAACTAGATAATGGATTGGCAGGAAGAAACGTTTCGAGCTTGCCGGCCCTGCGCGGGGTGGTAGAGAAAGGAATGCTGTAGATGGAACACGCGAGTGCATTGGCGGCGATGGGATGTGTACTGGTTGTGACTTGTGCTTTGTGGATGGGGTGGGCGTTCTCGGCGCACGCCGCCGATGGGCCCGGCGCGCCGGTGCACCTGCGCTGCGAATACCGGGTAACTCCGCTGGGGCTGGATATCGCGGCGCCCCGCTTGTCGTGGGAAGTGAACGATCCCAGGCGCGGCGCGGTGCAGTCGGCGTACCAGGTGCTGGTGGCGGAAACGCCAGCCGATCTCGATGGGGGCGCGGGCACGTGTTGGGATTCGGGAAAGATCGGCTCCGGCCAGTCCATCCAGGTGGTCTACGGCGGCAAGCCGCTGGAGGCGCGGCGCCGGTACTACTGGAGGGTTCGGACCTGGGACGCCGCGGGGACGCCGTCGCCGTACTCCGAAACGGCGTGGTGGGAAATGGCGCTGCTGAGCCCCGAAGACTGGACCGCGCGCTGGATTACCATGGCCGAGGAAGAAAGGGCGGTGGAAATCGAGATGGGTGACTGGGTCTGGCATCCGGGGCAGCGTGGGGAAAAGGCACGGGCGCTTTTCCGGACCGTGTTTGAAATTGACCCGGGCGCCGAGGTGGCGCGCGCGAAAATCCGCATGACCGTCGACAACGCGTTCACGCTCTACGTCAACGGTAAGAGAATAGGCCACGCCGAAGAATGGAAGTCGTTCGCGGACTACGACGTCACCAACGTCCTCCGGACGGGGAAGAACGTTATCGCCGTAAAAGCGACAAATAGCGACGGGGCCGCCGGAGTGCTGTTCGGCATGCGAGTCGACTTCAAAGACGGGCGCACCATCGCCGTGCGTTCAAGCGACGACTGGCGCACGGCCGCGGTGGCCAAGCCCGACTGGTTCCAGCCGGACTACGACGACGGCGGCTGGGTCAAGCCGGTGGTTTTGGGCGAGTATGGCTGCGAGCCGTGGGGTACTATCAAGATGCGCGTGCCGGAGAGGTCGCTGTACCTGCGCAAAGAGTTCAAAGTCAACGGGGAAGTGACACGGGCGCGGGTATACGTCACCGGGCTGGGGTTGTACCAACTGTGGGTCAACGGAAAGCGCGTCGGCAACGATGAACTCACGCCCGGATGGACCTGCTACCCCAAGCGGGTGCAGTACCAGGTCTACGATATCACCACGCTGCTGCGGTCAGGCCCCAACGCGGTGGGTGGGATGCTGGGCAACGGCTGGTGGGGCGGTAATATGGCCGGCGCGTGGAAGGACGGTCCCAGCCGCTTGATCGCGCAGCTTGAGTTCGACTACCCGGACGGCGAACGGCAGACCGTCGTGACGGATGAGGCATGGCGGGCGCACGTGTCGCCCATACTCGAGGATTCGCATTATCACGGGGAAACCCATGATGCGCGCCTGGAAATGCCCGGTTGGGCCGAGCCGGGCTTCGACGGCGGCGGCTGGACGAAAACCGCAATTGTGGACGAGCCGATCGATGTGCTCAGGGCGCAGTACGGCCCGACGCTGCAGGTCACGGAGGAGTTGGCCCCGGTCTCGGTTAACGAGGTAGCCGAGGGGCACGAGCACGAGCACGAGCACGGGATAAGGAAGGGCGTATATGTGTACGACTTTGGGCAAAACATGGCCGGGCGCGTACGCCTGAACGTCCAAGGCCAGGCCGGCACGCGCGTGCAGCTTCGGTTTGCCGAGATCCTCCTGCCCGACGGTTCAATATACACGGACAACTACCGTTCGGCGCGTGCCACCGACGTCTACTTCTGCAAAGGCCAGGGTGAGGAAACGTGGGAGCCGAGGTTCACCTATCGCGGGTTCCGCTATGCGGAGTTAACAGGCTATCCCGGCAAGCCGGACAAGGAGACGCTGCTCGCCCGGGTGCTCCATTCCGCCCCGCCCATGGCCGGCACCTTCGAGTGCTCGAATGACCTCATCAACAGGGTTAATCGCAATATTCTCTGGGGCCAGCGCTCGAACATGCATAGCGTGCCCACGGACTGCCCGCAGCGTGATGAGCGCCTCGGTTGGACCGGCGACGCGCAGGTCTTCGGGCCCACGTCGTGTTGGAACATGGACATGGCCGGATTTTACACCAAATGGCTGCATGACCTGACCGATTCGCAAGCTGAAGACGGCGCTATGACCGATGTAGCCCCCTGCTTGGGCTGGAAAGCCGCTGCGCCGGCTTGGGGCGACGTGATCGCCGTGCAGCCTTGGACCGTCTACCTGTTCTATGGCGACACGCGCGTCATCGAGCAGAATTACAACGCTACTGTGGCATGGGTCGAGTACATGCGGCGTCACGCCAAGGAGGGCGTGTTGTATGACCGCGAGGGGTATGCAGACTGGGTGCCGGTGGTCCCTTCACCCAAAAAACCCGTCGGCGCCGCCTATTATCACTACTCGACGAAGCTGCTGGCGCAGATGGCGGCGGCTATCGGCCGCAACGACGACGCGGCCAAGTACGGCGCCCTCGCCGACCGCATCGCCCAGGCCTTCAACGAGGCATACCTGGATGAGAGCACGAACACCTATCCCGACAACACGCAAACGGCCTGCATCTTGCCGCTCTGCTTCGGCATTGTGCCCGAAGAGCGTCGTGCAGCCGTTTTTGAACACCTCGTGGCCGACATCGCAGAGCGGGACTATCACCTCACAACGGGGTTCCTCGGCACGGCCTACCTGATGCGGACGCTGACGGACATGGGCGGGCACGACATCGCCTATCGCCTGGCCGTCCAGCGGACCTATCCATCCTGGGGTCACATGGTCGAGAAGGGCGGCACGACAATCTGGGAACGGTGGAACAGCGACCGCTACGAAGAGGTCGGGCCGGGGATGAACTCCTTCAACCATTTCGCGCTCGGCTCGGTCGGCCAGTGGTACTACGAGGCGCTCGCGGGCATCAATCCGGACCCCGAGCGGCCCGGTTTCAAGCACATCATCATCCGACCGAGGCCCGCGGGCGACTTGACATGGGTCCGGGCGGCGTATCCGTCCATGCACGGGCTCATTCGCAGCCAATGGCGAATCGACAGCGGCCAATTCGTATTGGACATTCAGATTCCCGCGAATACGAGCGCAACGGTATACGTGCCGGCCAAGAAGCAGGCCGACGTGA
>CAYRLQ010000108.1:0-12468 GCA_964425145.1 uncultured Nitrospiraceae bacterium | reverse complement strand
AGAAATGTCCTCTATTTTGGGGTGTAATCCTAAGCGAGTTATCCACATTTCCACAACTGGGCGGTCACGATGGTTGTAACCATAATAGCTGTGGGAATGTGGCTAACTCAGGGTGTGCCCTGGTTCCAGGTCGTGCTCGCGAACGGCGTGAAGGACTATTTCGACATTTGGAACACGCATTATTACGGCGACGTGAACGGCCCATCCGCGTAAACGAAGGCGAGCCGCTGGAAGTGCGCAGGCCGCGACAAACAAACCGTCGAGTTGCGGCCCTGGGAGGAGAAAGTCAGTACCCGCCGCGCCATCCCGCGCGAATTGGAGAAGGGCAAATACACCATCACCGTGCGCAGCGCCGCCGCGGGCCGGAGAATAGCCCCGGTGGTCATGCAGGTCAAAAAGAAGTCCTCAAAAGACTGAGCGGCCTGCGCTACAGCATCCCTGTCACGTGGTTGTTCACCAGACCGTTTCGATGGTTCCGCCTTGCGCGATGGCCTGGTCTCTTGTAATCACCGCAGCGTCTTCGTGCAAAACGTCGCGGAACACGACCGCCGTGGCGACGATGATGGCGTCGTGAATGTTCAGGTTGGTCGGCAGATGTTCCACGACGACTTCGTCGAGCGGGTAAATCGTACAGTTCTCAGTCCGGGCGATATGCTCGAGGATGGCATCAAGGCCAAGCGCCACGCGGCGCTTCCCATAGAGATAGGCGATTTCGGCCAGGACGATGGCAGGGATGACCAGTTGTGTGGTTGGAGCCGCAAGGACATCGCGGGCGGTGGCGCTCAAGCGTGCGTCGCCTTCGAGAAACCAGACGATGGCGTGGGTATCGGCGACGTGAATCATTCGGCGCTAGCTTTCCTGAGCACTTTCCCAGTCAAACCGAAACTCCGCTGCCTCGATATCCTGCTCGCCCGAGCTTGCCTTGCCTAACAGGACGCCATAGAGGTCGGCAAAGGTTCGGGGTGGTTGTTCCGCCCTGGCGCCAGCCAATTGGGCTTTGAGGACGGCAAGTTGGGCTTCGAGGGACTTGATTTGGGCGTGTAGCGTCGTTGCGCTCATTGTTGATTTCCTTGTTGTCACTTGGCCCCTCTGACTTTATCGTTCCCGATTCTGGCGCTAACCCGCGGCTCGGACAACTCGTCGGGACTTAACCGTCGGGGCATTGTACTAAGCCGCCGAGGCATCGTCAACCTCGGGTGTTCGCCGGTTGCCCGCCGTCGCCCTTGGCGAGGTGTGGGACGCGCAAGGACCCGCCGTAATTGCGAGGAAGGCGCCCTCAAACTCATTTGAGGGTGTAAGCTTTGTAGTCGCAACACCTTAAGACACCCTCAAGCCGGCGCTTGAGGGTGCCACGAGCCGCGATTGAATTTGTGTCGTTATTTGTGTTGACCTGTACTTAGAAAGGGTCCAGTCTTGGAAAGCAGATGCTTGGCCACGGAGAGACCCCCCTCGGCCTTGGCCAGCCACTGCTGGACGAATTCTCGCTCGACTTCATCAGGCGGCCTCATAGATCACCTCCCCATACTTGTTTGCGGGGTAAGCAATGCCGCCGATAACGTTCTTAGTTTCCTCGAATCGCTCTAACGCCATCACGATAACGTCGAAAGGATGGCATATACCACGCAGTGCACCGCGCAACCGCACGCTCTCCTCGCGGGTATCGCCCGGGGCTGGTTCGAGGATGAGGAGGTCTATGTCGCTGTCCCGCGTCATGTTGCCCGTGGCGGCCGAGCCAAACAGTATGATGCGGTCCGGTTGCGCAACGCTCAAGATGCGCCGAACGATTTCCTCGACTAGCTCTTGCTCGATACTCATTATCGAACCTCAGCGTTGCCTTCCGTGAAACGCCCCCATAACCTACATCCCTTCCGGCGGCCAGTCAAGCGAGTCTTAAATATCGAATCGTCCTCGTAATTCCTGTTATTCTTCTCAAAACATCGAGTTGCGGCAGAACCGCGCGAAGCGGTCCATGGACAGGAAGGAAACGTGCCATGCGATTGCTTGCTACACTGGGAGTTACACAGATGATGGTGGCTGCTCTGGCGTCACCCGCTGTGGGCGAGGTCACGCGCCCGAAACCTGAGAAGGCCTTCGAGGCCAATGTGCCCATTCGCGCCATTACCCACGGGCCAAAGTCCCACTGGTTCGGCTACTACGACAAGTTTCAGTTCGACCCGAGTGGGCGGTATGTGCTGGGCATGGAAGTCGATTTCGACGATCGGCCGCCGACACCCGAAGACGTCATCCGCCTGGGCATGGTCGACCTCGAAGCGGGGGACACGTGGACCGAGTTCGCGCAGACCACGGCCTGGTGCTGGCAGCAGGGCTGCATGCTGCAATGGCTACCGGGCTCGGCCACGAAGGTGGTCTACAATGCCCGCCAAGACGGCCGATACGTGGCGGTGATTCGCGACGTATTCTCGGGCGAATGGCGCACGCTACCCAGGCCGATCTATACCGTCAGCCCCGACGGCAAGCTCGCCCTGAGCGTGAACTTCGCCCGGATCGGCGCCACGCGTCCCGGGTACGGTTACTACGGCATAGCTGACGCGTGGGCTGCCGAGCTGCACCCCGGAGGAGACGGGCTTCACGTGATGGACCTCGAGAGCGGCGAGTCCCGCCTGCTCTTCTCACTCGACCAGATCGCCGCATTCGGCGAGGTCCCGCAGGAAACGGGCAAGCACTGGTTCAATCATCTGCTGTTCAATCCTGACGGCTCCCGTTTCATCTTCTTGCACAGGTGGCACGTGCACCCAACCGCCAAACACCGCTGGCACACGCGCATGCTCACCGCCGCGCCCGACGGCTCCGGGCTCCACGTCGTCGCGGACCATCAGATGGTGTCGCACTTCATTTGGCGCAACCCGCGCGAGGTCCTCGCATGGTCGCGTGAGCCGGACACTGGCGACCGCTTCTACCTCTACACGGACCAGACGGACCACCTCGAGGTGGTCGGCGAGGGCATTCTCACCCGTGACGGTCACTGCACCTACTCGCCTGACGGGAAATGGGTTCTGACCGATTCCTATCCAGATAAAAACCGCATGCAAACCCAGATGCTTTTCCGGCCCTCCGATTCCAAGCTGATCGTCCTGGGCAAGTTTTACCTGGCGCCGCAACAGACAGGTGAAATTCGGTGCGATTTGCATGCGCGCTGGAGCCGCGATGGCAAGTATATCTGCATCGACTCGATGCACCTTGGCAACCAGCGCCAGATGTACCTTCTGGACCTCAGCGAGGTCGTCGCGGCGGGAGTGGGTGGGTAATGCGGGCGCCACTTGCGACAGTCATGGTGGCCTTGGTGGCTGCCGGGGTCGCCTGGGCGGAAATGGGGGGTGTGGAGTTCACGCGGGTGCGGGACGTGTTTCTGGTTCCGGTCGAGGTGAACGGCGTCGGGCCCTATCCCTTTATTCTGGACCTTGGGATTGGGGATGCTGTGATAAACACGGATGTGGCGGAGTACCTCAAACTAGAGACATCTTCCGCGACAACCGTTGCAAACGAGACCGGCGAGCCCGTACGGGCATTCGTGGCGCCTGTGGATCTGGTCCGGCTTGGGGAGCAAGCGCTTCCGCTGGCCAAGGCTCTGGTGATGGACCTGGCGGGGTTTTCCCAGCGGCTGGGAATGGATGTGGCGGGGATCATGCCGGGCTGGTTTCCGGGGAAGGAGCTGACGCTCGATTTCGAGCAGAATCGGGCTATTCTGTCCGACTGGGTCAGCGGGGCGCTGCACGCTGCACCCGGGCAGTTAAACGTCCGGATGCGTGTTGACGAGGGTCCGCCCACGGTTCACGGGCTCGTCAACAGTAAACACCTGCGGGCGTTTGTGCTCGACACCACATTTGCCGCCGTGGTAGGCATGCCCGAGGCAGCCCTGCGCGAGTTGGGCATCCTGCGGGAAGCCACGCCGCGGCTTGTTGTAGAGCCAGGGCCGGATGACGCGCCGGAGCCCCTCGGGCATACGCAAATCCGTTTGGAAAGCCTTCGGGTGGGCGCTGCGAATATTGGCGACCCGGTTTGCACCGTGCTCGAATCGGGCGCCCAGGCGCGGATCGGCCTGGGGTTCCTGCAACACTTCCGCGTGACTTTTCTCATGGATAAAGACGTAGGCGTGCTCTCTCTCGAGCCCAGGCGTACGGCCGTGCTGCGCGACCCGCCCATCGTGGGCTACGGGCTCAGCCTCGCGCAATACCAGGACGGCCTCTGGCGCGTATGCGTCGCGAAGGGCTCGCCCGCCTCGCGCGCGGGGATCGCTTCGGGCGACCGAATCGCCGCCATCAACGGCGAAAGCATGAGGGATCAGCCCTACGCCGAGTTGGCAGCGCGCCTCACCGCTGGAGATGGGGATGAAATCGAGCTTGGTCTGCGCCAGCGCGGGGACCAGGGGCGAACCGTTCGGCTGGCGGCCAAGCCGCTGCTATGATGCAAAATCACTCGGAGGAGAATTCCTGACGACGACATGGTACTCTACCAATCGTCGTGATAAGATAGCCGCGTTTTTGATCGAGTTCTATGTGAGTTTATCCAATACGCTTGGGGAGGGCGCGAATGCCATTGGTTCTTCAAAGGGAGTCGGGGGTTCGGCTGATGATTCAGGGGGTGTGCTGTCTGGGCGTGGCCTTGCTTGGGGCTCAGGCCTACGGGGCGCCGCCTGGTGCCACAGAGACACCATGGGCGTTGCGGGACCATCTCGCCTTTCCGGTAAACAAAGCCTTATTCCTTTACGACGTGCAGGATGCGGAATGGTGTGTCGAGGTCGAGGAGCTGGGCGTCGTAGTGGATCACGTGGGCTTCGAGGTGGTTGTCGCAGATGGGACCACGCTGAGCGCTGCCGACCTCGATAAGGCCAGCCTGAGCCGTGAGCCGTTCGCGGCCAAACCGGATAAAGGAACCGTCTTCAGCACCGCCTTTCCGCCCAAAAACGGACTGGCTATACGCCACGGAGTGGTATCGTACGAGACCAAGCCCTTTCTCCGAATCCAAATGGCGGTGCGCAATACCGGCCAGGCGCCGGTTGACATCGTAGCGCTACGGCCGGTGATGATTGGTCCGGGGTGCATGAGGCCGCTGAGTGCTGCGGCCCGCGTGGGCGGGTGGCCCATGTGTGTCCGTGGAACATGCGCTGTGTTCTCGAAGGAGGCCCCCTCGATCCTGTCGTTATTCCACGACCCGGCGCACGGTTTCTGCCTGGCGCTGGGCGTGCTTCCACAGGGCACGGCCTCGTCTGGGGCCGCCTTCCAACCCTCGGGAGGGAGTTGGCAGGGGGCGGTCACGTCCAGCTTCGACCCGCCCGTGCGCCTCGATCCCGGCGCAACGCTCGAGGCCGACCCAGTCTGGGTATCGCATGGCATCACTTCCCCGTGCCGCGTATCGCAGTACTACGCCTGGGCTTGCCGGGGTGTGCCTGGCATGGAGGAGTTCAATGCCGCGCCCGAACGTTGGGTCACGGTCACAGACGATGCCTCTCTTGGCGCGCTTCACAGGGCGGCATTTGTGTGGGCCAGTGCCAACGTGCGCCATGTGCTCGTGCCGGGGACATGGGAAGGACGCCCAGGGTCACTGCAAGGCGCCGTACCGCGGTATCCCAAGGATATGAAAAAGGTCGCCGACGTGATCCGCGCCCAGGATATGGTTCCTGGGCTGACCATAAACCCGCTCGCGGTTCAAAAGGGCGATCCCGACTGGACGGCATTATCGGTGGATGGCCGGCGCTGGTTGAACGTGTCGGTGGCGCAAGCGCGCGAACGCGGCGCGGCACGTATCCGGAAAATCCTGGGATGGGGGTTCGAGTTTCTTGCGGTACAGCCCTCGGCGATTCCTGACGAAATCCTTCGCCACTTTAATATGACCCGTGTGCGAGCCGACCGGCTCACGTTCGAGATGGTACAGGACGCCGCAGGCGATGTGCCCGTTGTGCCCACTCCAGCGGCGGTGCTCGGGGCCGACTTGGACTCGTGGCTCGAGGCGGCAAGCTGCACAGGCGCGATGAAGGCCAGTCGGGTGGCCTTGGGACCGGTGCGCTTTGACACCAACGGCCTCGAGGCGGTGGACGAGGACTTGGCAGCCGCATTGCGCTTTTTTGGAGGTCCCATCGAACTGGTCGGGAAGCCCGGGAAAGCGGTCCGTGAACGGCTGGCGCAACTGTTTGCCATGCCGCCGCTGGCCGCATCGCCCGTCGACGCGGCTACGCAGTATCCTCGGCGCTGGCGTGCGCGGGGGTACAACGAGCAAGATGGCACCCGCTGTGACGCCGTGGTCATGTTGTCGGGCGCCGTGGCGTGGAACCTGGCCGACCTCGGACTCGAGCCCGACGATCCCGTAAGCGTGTGGCGCGCCATAGATGGCGCCATCATCGACCTGGCTGTGAGACCCGTTCCGGCCGCTGAGCACCTGACCGTGTACGGCCTGGCGCGGGTATTGCCGCGTCCGGTGCTTATGGGGGCGTCGGTGGGCGTGAGCCTCCTCCTCGATGACGTGACGCAGCTCAGTTGGGTCGAGACTGAAAAAGGCGAAGGCACCTTGAGCGGCCTGTTCCAGGGCCGCCACGGCGAGCAGGCCACGGCTTATGTGGCGATTCCAGGAGGGTGGGCGTTTCGTTCGGGGCAAGTGGGCCAAGCGCCGCTGTCGCGCAAAGCGGTGCGCGACCGCCTCGAGTTCGCCGTTGCAGCGGGCCGGCCCACGCGGTTCGAGCTCAAGTTCAAGCGCCAATAATCCCTTACTTCTTCTTTAAAAAAAGAAGAAGTAAGCAAGAAGAAACCAGTCATAAGACATGACCCTTCTAATGGTCCTGTCGATAACAGTCCGGTCTTTAATCGGTCCGGGATTTTGTAGGTCAACCAATGGCTGTAACGCTAGCATACCGTGCCTACGCGAAGATCAACCTATACCTAGACGTGCTGAACAAGCGCCGCGATGGGTACCACGACATCGAGACAATCTTCCAGAGTGTGAGCCTCGCCGATGAGCTGGTGTTCAGCGAGCGGCAGTCGCGCCTCTCATTGGCATGTTCGCTCCCGGAACTTGACAGCGGCGACGAGAACCTGGTCATGCGCGCGGCGAAGCTCTTGCGGCAGCGTAGCGGGTGCAGGTTGGGCGCGCGCATTCGCCTCGTGAAGGCAATCCCCATCGCTGCAGGCCTGGCAGGTGGCTCGAGCGACGCCGCGACTGCGCTCCTTGCCTTGAATCACCTGTGGGAACTGGGCTGGTCGCGCGCACAACTGCACACACTGGCGCAGGAACTAGGGTCCGATGTGCCCTATTGCATCGTGGGCGGCACTGTGGCGGCCACCCGCCGTGGCGACGAACTCAGGTCGCTCGAGCCCTTGCCGACCACGTGGTTCGTCCTGCTGCATTCGGATGTCTCTGTGAGCACGACCCGCGTCTACAGCAGCCCGAAACTGACCCGCAGGCAGGATAAGCCATTCGCGGGCAGGACCCCTACATTTCGCAAGACACTCCGAGCCCTCGAATCCGGCCACCTCGAACAGGTCGTCTTCAACCGCATGGAAGGGCCCGTCTTCGCAAACCATCCTCACCTGGCCAACGTGAAGCGGCGCCTCCTCGACTCAGGGTGTCTTGCGGCGGCCATGAGCGGCAGTGGCGCGACACTGTTCGGCGTCTGCACCTCCCGAAAACACGCCACCCGAATTGCCGACTCCTTCACCGACTACAAGACCTCCGTCGTATGCAGCGTACCGACCTGCGTCGAGCGGATTGAGTAACCTCCTCGTGATTGGTGTCCGACACAAGGCGCGCGTAACGCCCCAAAGTCTGGGAAAAGCTTTCCATACTTGGATTTGCGATCTTGGATTGCGTTCTCGACCAAGGCACTCAACAAGCAATTCCCAGTTCTGTCGTGTCGTTAATCCTGCGCGTTGTCCGATGCGTTCCGAGACGTGATTTGACCTTTTTCGGTGTTCGGGACTATCATAAAAATGACCTGCGCGGCTTGAGATAGAAAAAGGAGTAACCATGCCTTATCGCGGCCATGTCGAGAACGGCGTAGTGGTCCTTGATGACCCCGTGGAGCTTCGGGAAGGGGCCAAGGTCCAGGTTGAATTGCTGGATACGCAAGGAGGGGCAGTGAATCCAACGCCCCTGCGGGGAACAGCTTACCGCTTTGATGACCCGTTCAGTCCGGCCGTAGCCGAGACTGACTGGGACGCTTGCCAGTGATTCTGCTCGACACGCACATATGGGTCTGGTGGGTCCAGGGCGACCCCCGGTTGTCTGCCACAGGCCTATCGCTGCTGGATCGCCAGGCCGAGTCAGGTATCGGCGTCAGCGTGTTCTCATGCTGGGAAGTTGCCATGCTCCATGCCCGTCAACGGCTGGTGTTACCGTGCCCGCTTGATGAATGGATTGAGAAGGCCCTCAGCTATCCTGGAGTTCGACTCATTGAGTTATCCCGTTCGATTGCTATGGATTCATGCCGATTGCCCGGGGAGTTCCACCGGGACCCCGCCGACGGCATTCTCGTTGCCACTGCTCGCGAACTCAATTGTCCCTTCATCACGGCGGACGAGAGGATCCTCCGGTATGAGGGCGTTCGAGCACTCCGGCCCGAGGGCCTGAGCGACGGCGCCACATCGTAAGACGGCGCCACTCAAGCAATTGTGTCCTCCAGCCGCCCAACATCCCCGAACGGTTCGAATCCCGGACAGTGCTTCGTAACACAGAAGAGGACCGTCAGCATGTGAAGCTGCCGCCACCTTAGCTCCTGCCTGTTTTCCGGTTTCATGCCAGCGTAGCCGTCGGTGAGGATCGCGGCTTGGCCGAGAATTGTGGCCCAGGATGGATTGGGGGAGGCAGTGAAAGTTTGTGCCAACAGACTCTCGTTGCTTGATCCCACCGCGATGTAACCCGTAGGCTAAAGGCATGGAAAAAACACTGGGCCAAGCCTTGGCGGGGTTCGATGGGGCACTGGGGCGATTTCGGGACGCGCTGGCGGCCGATGCCGTGTTATCGGATGCGGTGTTCGCGGGTACGGCGGACTGGTCGGTCTTGCTGACGTATAAACTCGTGCCGCACCTGGCCGGGGAAGGCTGCCTGGTAGCCGCCGTGACAGGTGGTACGAACACGGGGAAATCCACGGTGTTCAACCTACTGCTGGGCGAGGTGGTGAGCCCTGTAGTGACTACTGCCGCGGCCACGCGCCGTCCCCTGATAGCAGGCAATGCACTGCGAGCGGCCCAGTGCCTTGAGGCGAAGCTGGTGCCCGAGTTTGCCCCGAGGCCCCTTGAGGACCCGAGCGCGGTGGTCAAGGACGACGCGCCCTGCAACACCCTGTTCGTGGCTCAGGTCGATGCAATGCCCGACCGCATCGTACTGCTCGACACGCCGGACGTGGACTCGATTGATAAGCAGAACTGGGAACTCGCCGAGAACATCCGCGCCGCCGGCGACGTGCTCGTCGCCGTGCTGACCGGTGAAAAATACAAAGACGCACGCGTGGTCGAGTTCTTCCGGCGGGCTCGGGTCTCGGGGCGTGTCGTGCTTCCGTTGATGAATAAGGCGGACCCCGTGGACGATTTCGCCGTGGCGCGGGCGCAACTGGGCGAGTTCTGCGCAGATGTCGGGCTGGATGGTGCGCCGTGCTTCATCATCCCGCAGGACTTTGCCTACGTGGAGAGCGTAACGCGCCCGATTATGTCCCTCGACGGCGCGACGGACCTGTGGGCGTACCTGGCGTCGCTGGATGTTCCCGCGATCAAGCGCCGCGTCTACCGCGACACGGTCGCCCACTTTGCCGAGCGGGCCGGGGCATTTTTAGACCGTTGCGCTGACGTGGCCGGGGTGTTGCGCACGGCGGCCGGCGAATTCGAGGCGCGCGCCGCGACCTATGCGGGCAAATATGAACCCGCGCCCGGCGCCGAGATTGGGGGACTGTTCCACGAGTTCGTTCAGGCCAAACGCGGCCCGCTCCGCCGCGTGATCGGGTCCGCGAGCGCCGCGGTAGCCAAAGGCGCCGGTGCCTTGGCCAAGACGCTGACCGGCGCCCTCCGTAAGCGCGCCAGGTTCGAGACGCCGGACAAGGGCAAGCTGGAGGAGGAAATCCGGGCGATGCACATGCGCACTCTGAACCAAATCACCTACGACTTGGCGACGAGTTACGTCGAATCGAGCCGAAATCTGCGCGAACCCGCGGCGCATCTCATCGAAGCTGGGCTGGATGGCCTGGACCTCGAGGCGATCGTCGCGGCGGTCATGGGGCAGACCCTGCGGTCGGAGAGTATCTCCGAGGAGTTTCGCCGACATGCTTACCGAACCATCGAGACATGGTGGAACGACCAAACGGGCAGGCGCCGCACGCTCGAGGCGCTCGATGCCATGCTCGCGGTGATGCCGGCGGCGATCGCGGCGCCCATCGGAATGTACACGGCCGGGTTTGGCGTGTCGGAAGCGATCGCGGTGGCCGGACCGTTCGTCGAGCAATTCGTCGCGCGGGTCATCGAGTACCAGTTTGGCGACCAGATGTTCGATCTACTGTCGCCCTGGAAAGCCGAACAGCAGCGGAACTTCAGCCAGGCTCTGCTCGAGCACCTGACGGGCCCTTGTCTGGCGAACCTGCACGCCGCACTCGAGCCCTTCGAAGGCGACGCAATGGCCGGGATGAGGAGATGGCACGCGCAATGTCTGAAAGCCTTGTAACAATCGTCGAGCGGCTCGAAAGCATCGCGCAGTACGATGGCCCTTGGCGGCCCTTGCGCGAGGCAGTGCCGCTACTACGCGAACGCACCGCCGAATTACGCCGGCGGGCGACCCGGCTCGACGACGTGTTGGTGATCGCGCTGGTCGGCGGGTCAGGCGTAGGCAAGTCGACGCTGCTTAACGCGCTTGCAGGCGATCAGCTCGCCGAGACCTCCGAGTTCCGCCCATGCACCGCTGTGCCTACCGTATATCATCCACCGGGCGTGGCGCTGGATTTCGGCGATTGGCGGCGGGTGTCCGGCTCGGCCCTCGAGCACCTCGTGATTATCGATACGCCCGACTCGGACACAATCGTCCGGGAGCACCGGGACACAGTACTAGACGTGCTGGCCCAATGCGATCTGGTCATGACCTGTGCCAGCGCCGAGAAGTACCTCGATGAGGCTACTTGGTCGCTCCTGCGGCCGTTGCGGAGTGAGCGGACGCTGGTGTGCGTCGAGACCAAGGCCCGCGTAGAGACGGAAAGCTTCCGTGAACATTGGCTGGCCCGGCTCGAGGAACAGGCGCTCGAGGCGGCCGAATACTTCCGTGTCAGTGCGCGCACGGCGTTGGACCAAAGGCTGGCCGGACACGGTGAGGTGGACGACGGCTTCGATTTCCAACAGCTTGAGGCATTTCTGCAGCATCAGCTCGATCGGGAACGCATCCGCCGGATTAAACGGTCCAACGTGACAGGGTTACTCGCCAAGACGCTCTCGACACTGCACGAGCAGGTTGGCGCCAAGGCGTCGGAGCTGAAGAACCTCGAAGAGCGCCTGGGCGCATGCGAAAGGGACCTCGCACAACAAACGATGGCGTTCGTGCGCGGCCGGCTCTTCGCCGAGCCGCACCTGTGGCGGTTTGCACTGGGCCGGGAGGTCACCGTGCGCGCCAAGGGGATCGTATTCACGCTGTTCCGTATCCTCGAAGCCATCAGGAACGCACCCGCGCGTATTGCGGGCTGGTTGCCCTGGTTCGCCAAGGGTGGCCCCGCCCAACGGGCCGCGGCCCTCTTGACCGACAAAGACCTGTTCGAAGATCAAGGCCTCTTGAACCCCGACGAACTCGAACCACTCTATGACAGTACACGAAGCACGCTGGCGCTGACCCTTGCCCAGACGGGGTTCGTGGCACAGCCCCCCTCGGCTGTGAACGGCGCCTTCGATGCCTTCCTGGAAACGCTCACCGAGCGCGTCACGGCGGTCCTGCGCGGCCCGGCGCGAGAAAGGATCGCCGCGTACGCCCGCGTGGTCACAGGCTGGCCCATTACCCTGCTGGCCGATGCACCGCCTCTGGCATTCTTCGCCTTTTTCGCCTACAAAACGGTCCGCGCATTTTTCAGCACGACCTTGCTCAGTGCGACCTTCTTCGTACACGCGGCCAGTGTGCTGGTGATTCTACTGCTCGCCGAGCTCTTACTCTTGTCGCTCGTAACGCGCGCCTTGGCATGGTCCGCCCGCCGGGCATCCATCAAAGCCCTGCAAACCGCCCTGGCCGGCCGGGTCGGGGCGTTTCAGCCCGAACGCGCCGCGCTCGATGCCGTCATGGAGGTCGTCGAGCAGATCGAAGTCCTCTCGAGCACCGTGCTTGACGCCGAAGGAACGAGGATTTCCAGGATATTTCAGGATAATACGAACACATCCTGTCCATCCTGAATATCTTTGTTGAAAGTCCGGCTCGTTCAAGATCATCTCATAAGCGGGTAGCTTTCAGCCCTCAGCTTCCCCGTCATTGCGAGGAGCGAGCGAAGGGAGCGACGCGGCAATCTCTTTAGGCACA